>JAJBUT010000117.1 GCA_020860185.1 Lachnospiraceae bacterium
AAAAATCAGACTGCCCTCAACGCTTAAATTGTAAGGCTTTTTAAATCGGGTTATAGTAGTACAGGTCCGTTCGGGCGATGAGGAACAGTGTGTGCGGGAATGTGATCTCCGCATTAAGAAGGATATACTGCGGGAATGTTTTATCCCGCGTTTTGAGGAAAAGAGAAAATTAAACGGGAAATGGATGATGCAGGAGCGCATTCTGTTCCCGGGCTATGTGTTTCTGGAGACGGATGATGTAGAGGGATTGTATCTGTGTCTGAAAACCATACCGCGGCTGACGAAGCTGTTGGGTGTGGGAGGGCGTTTCGTTCCGCTCAGTGATGAGGAAGTGGCTTTTCTGATGCGCTTTGGCGGAGAGGAGCATCTGGTGGAGATGTCTGAGGGGATCATCGAGCATTCCATGGTACGGATTCTCTCCGGCCCGCTGATGGGTATGGAGGGCATGATCAGAAGGATTGACCGTCATAAGCGGAAGGCCTGGCTTGAGTTGGAGCTGTTCGGGAGGATTCAGATCGTTGAGGTCGGTCTGGAGATCGCTCTGAAGACGGTGTGAAAGCATGAATTGTTGTAACTGTGAAGAGACTGAACCGTTATGGATTGTCATTCGGGGGCAGGGGCAGATTTTTTAGATTTCGGAATCATGTGAGGAGTAAGAGTGATGGATTTTATGTATGATTATTTAGTTGTTGGTTCCGGCCTCTACGGCGCGGTTTTCGCGCATGAGGCGAGAGCAACCGGAAAAAAGGTGCTTGTGATAGACAAACGCCCGCATATAGCCGGCAATGTATACACGGAGTCTATCGAAAACATCCATGTTCATAAGTATGGTGCACATATTTTTCATACGAATAATAAAAGAGTATGGAACTACATCACACAGTTCGCAGAGTTTAACCGGTTTACGAATTCCCCGGTTGCCAATTATAAGGGGGAGCTCTATTCTCTGCCTTTTAATATGTACACATTCAACAGGATGTGGGGAGTGGTTACGCCGCAGGAGGCGGAAGCTAAAATCAATGAGCAGCGTGCCGGGATCGGACATGAACCGCGGAATCTGGAAGAGCAGGCGATTTCCCTTGTCGGAAGAGATATTTTTGAGAAGCTGGTCAGGGGCTATACGGAGAAGCAGTGGGGCAGAGACTGCAAAGATCTCCCGGCCTTTATTATGAAACGCCTGCCTGTGCGCCTGACCTTTGACAACAACTATTTTAATGCGCTCTATCAGGGTATACCTGTCGGAGGCTATACGAAACTGATCGAGAATCTTCTGGAGGGGATTGAGGTTCGCCTGAATACGGATTATCTGGAGCATAAATCCGAGATGGATGCTCTGGCGGAGAAAGTTGTTTATACGGGGGCGATCGATGCTTATTTTCATTATTCGCTCGGCTGTCTGGAATATCGCTCCGTGCGTTTTGAAACGGAGGTTCTGGATACTGATAATTTCCAGGGGAATGCCGCTGTGAATTATACTGACAGGGAAACCCCGTGGACGAGGATCATTGAACATAAATGGTTTGAGTTCGGCAAAGACGCCGATGGCAATGATCTGCCGAAGACCGTGATCAGCCGTGAGTACAGTTCTGAGTGGAAGCCCGGCGATGAACCTTACTATCCGGTCAACGATGAGAAGAACGGACTGCTTTACCGCCGTTATAAGGAGCTGGCTGACAGGGAAGAAAAGGTGATTTTCGGCGGCAGACTGGGCGAATACAGATACTATGATATGGATCAGGTGATTGCAGCGGCATTGGACAGGTGTGAGGAGATGCTGGCGTAGGATTTCGGATGTCTCAGGTCGAGGGAGTGTATGGCATGGAACACTCAGATATCATCAGATTTTTTGTTTCAAAAGGATGACTTGCGGCCGCCTTACAGATGATCGTCTGTAAGGCGGCCGCGTTTTCCGGTAACTATGAATGGAGGGATTCAATCAGTACATCGGCCAGGACATCCAGTTCGGCCGCCTTTCCGCTGTTTAAAGAGGAGGCCATGCTCAGTCGCTCGCCCAGCACAGTCATGCTTTTCATCTCGTTATCGATAAACTTCTGCATCAGGTCGCCGGATTTCCTCAATGCTGGCTCCGTGATCGGGTTCCATATGGTTGATGACCAGATAATCCAGCGGACGACCCTGCAGCAGGTATTCCATGTTTTCCAGCAGCTGCCGACAGGCGGACCAGTCCACCGTGTCGAAGAGAACGGTCTGTTCATCCAGCAGCAGGTAGGCATTGTAGCTGACGCCTCTGGGAATCGGATGGATATTTTCAAACAGGGTCAGCCTGTGATCATTTGCTCCCCAGTTCTTTTTCTGCAATCTCTGCCACAGGATGAAGTTCTCTGTCCGTCAGTGATCGAAGCAGACGAATGGCATAATCTGTTTCGCGGGTAATCATGTTCCTTTTCTCCTGTCTTTGATAGTTATATCGCATAATACTTGATAAAATTTGTCAAGTATTAAAAACAGAAAATTTGTGAAATATTTCAGATTTTTCAGAATTTTAGTTTCGGTATATGCGAGGGGAGAACAGGGAACGTTGTTCTTGCAGAAATCGTCAGACTGGCATATAATGATTCGTAACTGTTCAGTACCTTCACAGTTACAATTATTTCCATGAAAGTGAGCGGAGGGTTTAAAATGAAACGGGCGAGCGAGGATCGGATATGGAGGGAGTTTCAGGAGCTGACGGATATTGATTCTGTCAGTTACCGCGAACGACAGATGGCGGATCGTCTGAAGGAAAAATTGCGTTCGCTCGGATTTGACGTACAGGAAGATGATGCGGGAAGTATTTACGGAGGAAATGCGGGGAACCTTTATGGTTATCTGAAAGGCCGGCTTCCGGGTGATCCGATTCTGCTGTCCGCACATATGGATACAGTAAAGCCGGGTATCGGAAAGACAGCAGTCTTAAAGGAGGGCGGACGAGTCGAATCCGCCGGAGAGACCGTGCTGGGAGCGGATGACGTCAGCGGGATTGTCGAGATCCTGGAGGGGATACGGATGGTGCGGGAGGAGGACATTCCTCACAGAGACATTGAAGTGCTGTTTTCCATCGGGGAGGAGATGCATTTGCGGGGCACGGCCGTATTTGATTTCAGCAGGATCCGGGCAAGGGAGGCGTATGTGCTGGACATGAGCGGAGACATCGGAAGCGCCGCGCTGCAGGCGCCGTCCCTGATGACATTCGAAATCCGCGTGATCGGAAAAGCCGCTCATGCGGGATTTGAACCGGAACGGGGGATTCACGCGATCCGGGTGATGAGCGAGATCATCTGCAGGCTGAAGCTCGGTCATATCGATGAGGAGACTGTGATGAATATCGGCCGGATTGAAGGGGGCGAAGCTACGAATATTGTACCGGTGTCCTGTGTCTGCAGGGGAGAGGTGCGAAGCTATGATCATGAGAAGGCGATTCGGCTTCTCAAATATATCGAACAGACGGCGCGCAACACGGCGGATGAATACGGCGCACAGGTATGTGTCGACAAAGAGCTGCAGATGGAGGCCTACAGGATCGAAGACGATGATCCTGTTGTGGGGCGATTTGCCGGAGCCTGTGAAGCGCTGGGGATTGCATGTGAGCGGGGACGGACTTTTGGCGGAAGTGATAATCATCATTTTGTGAAAAACGGGATTCATGGCATCGTTCTTTCCTGCGGTATGTACCAGGTTCATTCCACAGAAGAATATACGCTCCTGGAAGAACTGAGAAAAGGAGCGGAGCTGGTCGCAAAACTGATTGCACCGGCTGCATGATATATACAGACAGACGTTGGCGCGCTGCGTTTGCAGCGCATGCATGTTTCAGAAGGAGGCAGATGATGAGAGAATGTTTACGGTGTGGTGCACAGATGGTGGATGGAGGCTGCCTGTTTGACACTGTGGAGGCAAGGCAGATTGCAGTCAGTATCAACAGACGGAAGCTGATGCGCAGTTCAGTCGGGAACCCGACGGTTGCCGTATGCCCGCGGTGCGGAGAGGTGTCGGTCTATATTCCGGATGTCGAAAAGTATCGGGACAAAATCGATAAATTCAGGGGAGACTTATAAAAACTTACATTATTATACGCTGTAAGTTATAATTTTTATAATGACTTTGTATCTGTAATGTGGTAACATGGGAATCGACACAAACCGGGACTGGGGGTGAACGGCAGATGGCATTGACTCATGAAGATTTACAGGCGATTTCTCAGCTTCTGGAACCAATGAGAACCGATATACAGGGTCTCAGGACAGATGTGCAGGGTCTCAAGGACGATATGGAGACTGCGAAAGTGGAAAAGCTGGAGCGCGACGTCGCGGAATTAAAAGGTAAGACTGCCTGAATTTTTGCCCCTTTGGATATGTTTTTCCAAAGGGGTTTCTGCATGGCTGTTTGTGCCGCCGGACAGAGGGCGGCGGAATGGAGATGATTATGGGAAATCAATATACAGAATTCGCAATGCGGCTTCGCAGCGATACATTTGTGAAGTATAATTGCGCGCAGGCGGTGCTTGTCCCGTTCGCGGATGCGTGCGGCATCCGCGCGGAGCAGGCGTATCTGCTCGGCATGCATTTCGGCGGCGGCATGAAGATGGCGTCTGTCTGCGGCGCGATCACGGGAGGCCTGATGGTGATCGGGATGCTCGGCGGCGGTGATGAGCAGTACCGGGCTTTCATGAAGGCCATGCATGAGAGTCATGATGGCATGGTGGAGTGCAGGGATTTATTGAAGCGGAATAAAGAACTGGGCGGAGAGAAACGTCCGCACTGCGACGCCATGATCTGTGAGGCGGCGGAGCTTGTCGTCAGGGTGATGGGCGGTACGGAACAGGGACCCTGTAATGCAAACGCCCGCCTTGCCGAACTGAACCGGATGATCCGGGAACTGAAGATGAATGAGGGGTTGAACGGATCGCTCAGTGAAAGCGAGGCATAGCATTGTATCAGGCAGAACAGATATTAAAAAAATATTTCGGTTATGATTCCTTCCGCGAAGGACAGGAGACACTGGTGGACGGGATTTTAAACGGTCAGGATGTTCTCGGCATCATGCCCACGGGAGCGGGAAAGTCTATCTGCTATCAGATCCCCGCTTTGCTTCTGCCGGGGATGACGCTGGTCGTCTCACCGCTGATTTCCCTGATGCAGGATCAGGTGTTCAGCTTAAATCAGGCGGGCGTTCGGGCTGCCTATTTAAACAGCTCGCTCACGCCGGGACAGTATCGTACCGCACTCAAATACATGAGACAGAATCAGTATAAAATCGTCTATGTGGCGCCGGAGCGGCTGCTGACAGAGTCCTTCCTCGACGCGATTCAGGATATGGACATCTCACTGGTCAGTGTGGATGAAGCCCACTGTATTTCCCAGTGGGGACAGGATTTCCGTCCGAGTTACCTGAAAATCCCTGATTTTGTACATATTCTGAAAAAACGGCCGGTGATCGCTGCTTTTACTGCGACGGCCACCCGCGAGGTGCGTGAGGATATTCTGGCTTTATTAAATCAGCAGGATCCGATCACGCTGATCACGGGGTTTGACCGGGAAAACCTGAGATTTACGGTTCGCCAGCCGGCCGACAAATGGCAGGCGGCGCTGGAGGTTATCCGGGAACATGAACAGGAGTGCGGGATAATCTATTGCCTCACCCGGAAGCTGGTGGAGGAGGTCTGTGAGAGTCTTGTCAGAGCAGGCTATCTGGCAACCCGTTATCATGCGGGATTGAGCGATGAAGAACGCCATCATAATCAGGATGATTTTCTGTATGACCGGCAACAGATCATGGTGGCGACGAATGCCTTCGGTATGGGGATTGACAAGTCCAATGTGCGCTATGTCATTCATTATAATATGCCGAAGAACATTGAGAGCTATTATCAGGAAGCCGGCCGTGCCGGAAGAGACGGGCTGCCATCAGACTGCGTGCTGCTCTATGCCGGACAGGATGTGGTGACGAACAATTTTTTTATAGATAAAATGGAAGCGCCGGAGGATGCGGATGAGGAGACTGCGAAGGTCATTCGGGAGAGAGAGCGGGAACGCCTGAAAAAAATGACATGGTATTGCTTTACAAATGACTGTCTGCGGGATTATATTCTGCGGTATTTCGGGGAATATGGTTCCGGGTACTGCGGCAACTGTTCCAACTGCCTGACGAAATTCCGCGAGGAGGATGTGAGTGAGACAGCCCGGAATCTGATCGGTTTTGTAAAGGCATGCAGCTGGAACTATGGGCTGGTGACTATCACGGACGCGGCGCATGGCAGCAGGAGCAGCAAGATATTAAAAGCCGGCCTGGATCAGAATCCGTATTACGGAAGCTGCAGCAACGTACCGCTGCCGAAGCTGAGACAGATCATGAATCATCTGGCGGCGCAGGGTGATCTGAAGATCACGGATGACCGTTATCCCGTGGTGCGTCTAACCTCTGGTTCTGATGAGATCCTGCAGGGCAGGCAGGTTGTGATGAAAATGGCGGAGGAACTGCCGAAGACGGCGCCCGGTAAAACAGAACTATCTGATAAAGCAGGGAAGAAGGGCGGCAGACCTGCGGATCATCTGCAGGGAGATATGGACAGAGGCTTGTTTGAACGTCTCCGCACACTCCGGCTGGAAATCGCGCGGGAGGAGAAAGTGCCGCCGTATATTATTTTTTCAGACAAAACGCTGGTGCAGATGTGTCTGCTGAAGCCGAAATCTAAGACAGAGATGCTGCGGGTGTCCGGTGTCGGAGAGGTCAAATACGAGAAATACGGGGAACGGTTTCTGACAGCGCTGAGTGAAGAAACGTGACCATAAGAAATATTACATGGAGATTACCGCGCTGTGAACCAGGGAAGATTGATGGAGAATAACTTCGTGGAGCCGGATAAGGGCAGAGTGTATAAGATATATAAGAATCTCCGGTAAGACAGTCGATTGACAAAATTCTGAAATTATGCAAAAATAAAATAACACTTTGGATTTGCATAATTTTGCATAGGAGGAACGGTATATGTATTACGAGCGTACACTGGAACCGGTAATTCGAAAAATCAGTGAAACGTTTCCTGTTTTGATTGTAACCGGGCCGCGGCAGGTCGGTAAGACAACTCTTCTTACCAGAATGGCGGGTGAGGAGCGCAGAATTGTGTCACTGGATAATCCTACCATCAGAGCTTTTGCGAAAACCAATCCTGAGCTGTTTTTCCAGCGATATGAGCCGCCGATTCTGATTGATGAGGTTCAGTATGCCCCGGAGCTGTTTGACTATATAAAAATCCGGGCGGATCGTGATAAGCGCTGCGGTGACTTCTGGTTGACCGGGTCGCAGACATTTCACATGATGAAGCGGGTGACAGAGTCTCTGGCAGGGCGGGCCGGAATTGTCAGAATGCTGGGGTTGAGCAACGCGGAGATTCATGGAAATCATTTTCCGCCATTTCAGATGGATGTCAGGGCTTTGATGAAGCGTATGGATGAGGCCAGGTCTATGACAGTAACGGAGATATTCCGACAGATTTTTAAAGGGACAATGCCCCGCTTATATGAAAATGAAGCGGTAGATCAGTTTCAATATTACGAATCTTATCTTGAAACGTATATCAGCCGGGATATTCGTGATTTATCGCAGGTTGCGGATGAATCTGCTTTTCTGAATTTCATGAGCGTGGTCGCAGCCAGGACAGCGACAAATGTGAATTACGAGACCCTGGCGGGAGAGGTTGGCGTTTCTGCGCCGACAGCAAAGCATTGGTTGTCTGTACTGGTTTCTTCCGGTATTGTCGCTCTGATTCAGCCATACTCTAATAATGCTCTGAAAAGAGTAATTCGGGCTCCGAGAATGTATTTTCTCGATACCGGCCTGTGCGCGCATCTGACCAGGTGGAGCAGTGCGGAGACATTGGAGAGCGGTGCGATGGACGGCGCTTTTTTTGAGACGTGGGTTGTCTCGGAGGTTTATAAAAACTACCTGAATGCAGGAAAGACACCGCCGCTGTATTTCTACAGGGACAGCAACAGAAAAGAAATTGATCTGATTATCAGCCAGGATGCGGTGGTGACGCCTGTGGAAATTAAAAAAAGCGGTGCACCGAAAGGGGCTGTGAAAAATTTTTCGGTTCTGAAACCGATTGAGCGCGACCCGGATGAAAATGCGGTGTTTTCCGGGACGGCTCATTTAAAAACCAGGGTTGGCGAGGGCGCCGTTATCTGTATGAGTGAAGATTTGCTGCCGGTAGATTCCAGAAACTGGTATGTGCCCGCCTGGCTGATCTGAGGTGAGCCTGAAGCGCTATAGCAGCAAAAAATCGTGTTAATTCCTTGAAAATACATCTTTTTATATTCCTGATATCGAAAAGTATCAGGAAAAATCGATAAATTCAGAGACGATTTATAAAAAAGTATTCCGTATAAAAGGGGAATATGTATGAAAGAAAGAAGCTGAGTCCGCGGCTCAGCTTCTGATAATCAATGCCATAAATACCAGCGGTTCTTCACCGGTGCTGGTGATACCATGGCCGTGGCCGTCCCTGCAGAAAAATACGTCGCCGGGCTTCGCGGGTATCTCCGCCCCGTCGTCATCGTACATGCCGGCACCGGACAGGATGTAATAAGTCTCGGTCTCACCGTGATGTTCGTGGTGCTCGAGCGTCTCGCCGGGAAGTATGGTGACTTTGGCAAACATGTTGATCTTGCCGTTCATCTGTTCTTCATTCAACAGCTCTTCTTTTGTCAGTGCATCTTTTTTCATGGATGTATCCTCCTTCATACATTTTTCTCTTCATTATAACAAATCGGGATGTAATTTCAAGTAAAAAAACGAGGATTGGTTTCGTAACAAAATGTTCATAATTCGTTCATGGCTTTACGTATTGTATCATGATTCAGAAAGTGGTAAAATATTTTTTGTTTTACCAACACCTATTTACAGGAGAATTGATATATGAGTTTTGTGGAAAAGATATTCGGCACGCATAGTTCACGTGAGTTAAAACGGATCGATCCGATTGTGAATAAGATTGAAGCATTGCGTCCGGAGATGGTCGAACTGTCTGACGAGGAGCTTCGTGCGAAGACGCCGGCTTTTAAGGAACGTCTTGCGAACGGCGAGACGCTGGATGATATTCTGCCGGAGGCGTTTGCGGTTGTCCGCGAGGCGGCGCGGCGTGTCCTTGGTATGGAGCATTACCGTGTGCAGCTGATCGGCGGCATCGTTCTTCATCAGGGACGTATTTCCGAGATGAAGACCGGTGAAGGAAAGACGCTGGTTTCTACCTGCCCGGCTTATCTGAACGCGCTGGAGGGCAGAGGCGTCCATATCGTGACGGTCAACGATTATCTGGCAAAGCGTGATGCTGAGTGGATGGGGAAGGTTCATGAATTCCTCGGCCTGACGGTGGGCGTTATTTTAAATGATATGGAGAATGACGAGCGCAGAAAGCAGTACGCCTGCGATATCACCTATGTGACGAACAATGAGCTCGGCTTTGATTATCTGCGTGACAATATGGTGATCTACAAGGAGCAGCTGGTGCAGCGCGAGCTCCATTACGCCATCATCGACGAGGTCGATTCGGTGCTGATTGACGAGGCCCGCACACCGCTGATCATTTCCGGTCAGAGCGGGAAGTCCACAAAGCTGTACGAGGCCTGCGATATTCTGGCGCGCCAGCTGCACCGCGGCGAGGCCAGCCAGGAGTTTTCCAAGATGGATGCCATCATGGGTATTGAGATCGAGGAGACCGGTGATTTTATCGTCAATGAGAAGGATAAGGTGGTCAACCTCACGCAGGAGGGCGTGGAGAAGGTCGAGCGTTTCTTCAAGATCAAAAACCTTGCGGATCCGGAGAACCTGGAGATACAGCACAACATCATTCTGGCTCTGCGCGCTCACAATCTGATGCATCGGGATCAGGATTATGTGGTGGCGGACGACCAGATTCTGATTGTCGATGAGTTTACCGGACGTATCATGCCGGGACGCCGTTATTCGGACGGCCTGCATCAGGCAATCGAGGCGAAGGAGCATGTGAAGGTGAAGCGCGAGAGCAAGACGCTGGCGACCATCACCTTCCAGAATTTCTTTAATAAATTTACGAAAAAGGCCGGCATGACCGGTACGGCGCTGACGGAGGAGAAGGAGTTCCGCGATATCTACGGCATGGACGTCATCGAGATCCCGACGAACCGTCCGGTGATCCGGGACGACCAGCAGGACGCCGTCTATAAGACGAAGGACGAGAAGTTTAAGGCTGTGGTGAAGGATATCGTAGAGACGCACGCGACGGGTCAGCCGATCCTCGTGGGCACGATCACGATCGAGACCTCCGAGCTGCTGAGCCGGATGCTGAAAAAAGAGGGCGTTCAGCACAACGTCCTGAACGCGAAGTTCCATGAGCTGGAGGCCGAGATCGTCGCGCAGGCCGGTGTGCACGGCGCGGTTACAATCGCCACCAACATGGCGGGCCGTGGTACGGATATCAAGCTGGACGACGAGGCGAGAGCGGCCGGCGGTCTGAAGATCATCGGTACTGAGCGTCATGAGTCCAGACGTATCGACAATCAGCTGCGCGGACGTTCCGGCCGGCAGGGAGATCCGGGCGAGTCCAGATTCTATATTTCTCTGGAGGACGACCTGATGCGGCTGTTCGGTTCAGAGAAGCTGATCAACATGTTCAACACGCTGGGCGTGCCGGAGGGAGAGCAGATCGAGCACAAGATGCTCTCCGGCGCGATCGAGAAGGCGCAGGAGAAGATCGAGGGCAATAACTTCGGTGTCAGAAAGAATCTGTTAGAGTATGATCAGGTGATGAACGACCAGAGAGAGATCATTTACGGCGAGCGCCGCCGCGTGCTTGACGGAGAGAATATGCGGAGCGTCATCTACAAGATGATCACCGACCGTGTGGAGAATACCGTGGATAACTGTCTGGCCGAGGACGAGGAGGGACAGAAGACCTGGGATGTGACCGAGATGAACGAGCTTCTGGTTCCGGTGATCCCCATTGAGCCGCTCACACCGGAGGATGTTTCCGGGATGAACAAGAGCGAACTCAAACACATGCTGAAGGAGAAGGCCGTCAAGCTGTATGAGACAAAGGAGGCCGAGTTCCCGGAGGAGGACATGATCCGCGAACTGGAGCGCGTCATCCTGCTGAAGAGCATCGACCGCAAATGGATGGATCACATCGACGATATGGAGATCCTGCGCGAGGGCATCGGCCTGCAGGCATACGGACAGAGGGATCCGCTGGTGGAGTATAAGATGGCGGGATTCGATATGTTTGACGACATGATCGCCAACATGCAGGAGGAGACGATCCGGCTGTTGTTCCATGTGAAGGTGGAGCAGAAGGTGGAGCGCGAGGAGGTCGCGAAGGTGACCGGCACCAACAAGGATGAGTCCGTGCAGAAGGCACCGAAGAAGCGTGCGCAGAAGAAGGTGTATCCGAATGATCCGTGTCCGTGCGGCAGCGGGAAGAAGTATAAGAACTGCTGCGGTAGGGCGAGCTAGTACCTCGAATATTAAGTAACCAGCCATATCGCTTGCCTGATTTCCCATGTGCCGCGTTGTCGTCAGTCGACGTAGCCACCGCTACGCCTCCTTCCTCCGCCTTGCACATGAAAAATCATTCGGCGCGCTATAGCCAGTTATTAATTATTCGATGTACTAGAATATTGTATCAGGACAACAGAACAGAAAATAAGACAGAAGGGCAGATTCCTATCCATGGGTACCTGCTCTTTTTGTTTTTTACCAACATTTTACTGCTCCCTGCAAGCAGACTTGACATATTTTTTTTATAATGATTTTCATATTTAAAAGGAGAACTTTATGAAAAAACATGCATGTACGCTTGCTGTTCTGGTGCTTGCCGTCGTCTTTCTGGCGGCAGCGGCTCTGTTCGACTGGAACAGTGTCAACAGTTACACATCACTGAATACTTCAACCATGCATTATGTGCGTGGTGTCGTCACGGGCATCGATGCGGAAGATATTGAAAAAGATTCCGCCGATGAGCGTCTGTATCTGGGCAGTCAGGAGCTGACCGTCCGGATTCTGGAGGGAGACCTGAAGGGGGAAGAGGTGGCATTCACCAATTATCTGACCCGGATTCACAGCATCTTTGTGACGGAAGGGCAGAGAGTGATCGTCTGTGCCGACACGCCGGAGAATGCGGAAGCTTATTACACGCTCTATAATTATGACCGCACCTTTCCGCTGATACTGCTGATCGCGATCTTTGCGCTGGCCATGCTTCTGGTGGGGCGCACCAAGGGGCTGCGGGCACTGCTCGGCGTGGTCTATTCCCTGCTGGTAGTCACGCTGTTTCTGGTGCAGGCAATCTATCACGGATTCAGCCCGGTCGGGATGACCCTTCTGGCGGTGCTGGTCATTGCGGGGGTCAGCCTGCTTCTCCTGAATGGGTTCAGCCGGAGGACGGCGGCAGGTTTCCTGTCTACGCTGGCCGGTGTGGCGATGACCGCGGTTCTGTTTCTGATTTTTTCCAGGCTGCTTCATCTGTCCGGATACAACACGGACGAGGCGGAGACGCTGTTGTCGGCGAGTTATTCCACCGGACTTTCCATTCGCTGGCTTCTGCTGGCGGGCGTGCTGATCTCCGGCCTCGGCGCCGTCATGGACGTGGCGGTCTCTCTGGCGGCCTCGCTGGAGGAACTGGTTCTGGTGCATCCCAATCTGGAGCGGAGAAAACTGGTCATGTCCGGTTTTCATATCGGAAAGGACATGATCGGCACCATGAGCAACACGCTGATTCTGGCTTTCGCGGGGACTTCGCTGAATACGATGCTCTGTCTGCTGGCCTACGGCTATCAGACCAATCAGCTTCTCTCCTCCAACTATCTGGCTGTGGAACTTTCGCAGGGACTGTGCGCCACCCTGGGCGTGGTGCTGACGGTTCCCGTCACGACGGCGGTGGCGGCGCTGTTGTTTTTCCCGTCGCGACAGCAATCGTCTCATTAAAAGTGGGGCGTTTATATAGATTCATATCATTTTTTCAGTATTATGTGAGGTGAAAGGAAAATGAAAAAGAAAAAAGGCTTTATGGCAAAGGTTATCTCCCTGGCTCTTGCGTTCACGATGGCGCTGGGTCTTTGCATGACTTCCGCTTTTGCGGATGTGAAGACAGCGTCTGAAGATGAGAACATCACGGTGACCTTTGTCACGGATGAACATGTGAGTGTGGACATTTTTTACAGCAAGGATGATTACACAACGCCGGATGAGACGGACGTGACGACTGCGTATGTACGCGCAAAAGGATCCACAGAGATTGACAATTCCGGTGAGGGACAGGTCAACTTTAAAGTGAATGCGGATGAGGGTTATGACTATACCGTTACGGTTGAACCTGCGGATAATTACAATAACTGCAAGGGCGAGGATGAGACGGGTGTTGCCGATATCTGGCGCGTGACCAAAATCACGGACGACATCACGGTGACGATTACAACCTCGTCGACATCCGGCGATACGGAAAACAGCGGTAGCGAGGATACGTCTGAATATTACACGGTTACTTTTGTCACGGACGATCATGCGACGGTAGACATCTATTATACGAAGGATGCCTCAAAAAACAACACGGAGAACCCGGATGAGACGAACGTGACCACGGCGATCGCGCGCGAGAGCGAGACGGGCGAGGCGGACGTGTCCGGCACGGGTCAGGTCAATTTCAGAGTGAACGTGGATGAAGGGTATGAATATACCGTGACGGCGGAGCCGGAATCCAACTACAAGACATTGAAGGGCAAGGATGATACCGGTGTGGAGGATGTCTGGCGCGTCAGCAAGATGACCGGTGATGTGACCGTAACGATCACAGCCACCGCTGAGAAAGATGTGGCATCGGAGATCAATGAGACGACGGTGTGGTCATATCTGGACGACGGCACGGATCCGGCGGAGGGATATGAGGATCGCACGGCATGGACGCTGGCATCTTATGATGTGTCCGGATGGAGCAGTGCGGCCGGTTCTTTCGGAGCGAAAAACGGTGTGATCGCGAGTCTCGGAACCAGCGGTTCCGCTGACTATACGCCGGACAATCTGCTGACACAGTATAAAGAGGACGGCGAAACGGATATCGAGGCATATTTCTTCCGCACGCAGGTATATGTGGAGGATGCGGATGCCGTGACGCAGATCCTCGGCAGCGTGATCTATGACGACGCAGCGACCATTTATGTAAACGGTGTGAAAATCGCGGGCTTTGACGATGATGATATCACGGAAAATCTGCAGTACGGCGGCTCCAATGCCGGTACGCCCAAAACCGGTGACATCAATGTGGCGGATGCGGATGTGATTGCCTCTGCGGTCGTGGACGGCATCAATGAAGTGGCGGTGGAGATCCATCAGGGACGCGCGTCCAGCTCCGACATTTATTTTGCAATGACCTATCTGGTGTTTTCCACAGATGAGGTTGTGACGAATGAACAGACGGACATAAGTATTTCCATGGGAAGCGATGAGACAGAGCGGAATCTTACCTGGTACGCGCCGGTGAGCGGCGACGGCACGCTGTATGTGGCTAAAGAAAGCGAGCTGGAAGACGGCACGATGCCTTCGACCGCAGCGGTTTATACGGTGACCGGTGCGTCGGCCGGAAAGACCGGATATTATTATTATCAGACCACGGCGACTGATCTTGAGGGCGGCACGACCTACGCTTATCAGGTGGTCAACGGCGATATCGTGAGTGACGTGATGACCTTTAGCACCGGAACAGAAGGCGATTTCTCCTTTGTTTTCGTCGGCGATCCGCAGATCGGCGCGGGAAGCACGGAGACGGATATTGAGGGATGGGCCGATACATTGAGCGTCATCGCGACGGCGGATGAGTTCGAGGATGTAGATTTCATGCTCTCCGCGGGCGATCAGGTGCAGACCGGAAATAATGAGGAACTGTATGACGGTTATCTCAATCATGATACGCTTCTTTCCCTGGCGGTGGCGACCGTGATCGGCAACCATGATACCAACGCGACAGACGCGACATACAGCGAGCACTTCAATATTGCCAACGAGAGCGATGAGTATGGAACGACCAGCGCGGGATCGGATTACTATTATGTTTACAACAATGTGCTCTTTATCGTGCTCAACAGCAACAATACCTCCACCGCTGAGCATAAGGCGTTTATGGAGCAGGTGATCGAAGAGACCGCGGATCAGGATATCAGCTGGAAGATTGTGACCTTTCATCACTCGATCTACTCCGTGGCCAGCCACGCGGTGGAACAGGCGATCCTGACCCGCAGGGAGGAACTGGTTCCTGTATTTGAGGAGCTCGGTATTGATGTGGTGCTGATGGGACATGACCATGTATATTGCCGCACGTATATCATGGACGGTCTGAACGAAGTGACAGATGCTTCGGAATATGATGATGAGAGCTATACCTCCGTCACCGATCCGGACGGCATTCTCTATGTGACCGCGAATTCCGCTTCCGGTTCCAAGTATTACTCGATCCAGACAGAATATGATTTTACCTATGCGGCCGTGATGAATCAGGAAAATGTGCCGAACGCGTCCCGTGTGGATGTGACGGATGACTCCTTTACGATTACCACGTATCGGACCACCGATCTGAGCGTAGTGGACACCTTCACCATCAACCGCACCTCAGAGAATGAGGGTGATCAGGACGGCAATAACGACGACAGCCAGGATGATGATAACAACGACAGTCAGGGCGATAATAACGATGACAGTCAGGCTGACGACAGCTATACGGCAGATACTCTGGCAGTGAGACGCGGGAATATCTTCTATTTCAGCAGCAGTATCATCGAACCGGATGCGGAAGTGACGGAGGTCACCTTTGGAAAAGCGGATGACGAAGTGCTGGTGGGCGACTGGGACGGAGACGGCAT
>JAJBUT010000115.1 GCA_020860185.1 Lachnospiraceae bacterium
TTGTAAAGCAGCGTCACAATGGTTTGTCACGAATCCAGCCCGGCTGTCGAGCAGATGATCTTTGCACAATTCTCAAAGCCAAGTACACCGCTGTTCAGCATGATATCGTAATTGCGCCGGTCACCCCATTTCTTATCGGCAAACGCGCTGTAATGACGGGCGCGTTCCCGGTCGGAGCGCTCAATTTCTTCCTTCGCAGTTTCTTTTGACATCCCATAGTTCTCTATACTGTGCTTCAAACGCTTCTCCACATCCGCATAGATAAAAACGCGAAGCACATCATCCCGATTCTTCAGGATGTCGTCGGCACACCGGCCTACAATGACACAGCTCCCAGACTCTGCATATTTTTGAATAACATCCCGCTGGGCATTGTATATCTGCTCTGTCAAAGGCAAGGTCTGCTTATTCGCACTTTGCAGGATGCCATAACCATAGCTGCTTCCCATAACCAGGTTGTACAGAAAGCTGTTGGTGGCCCGCTGCTCGTAGCCTTCGACGTATTTGGGTGACAGGCCGGTTACCTTTGCCGCCTCATCAATCAGTTCCCTGTCGTAATATGGAATACCCATACGGTTGGCGACCATTTTCCCAATCGTCCGACCGCCGCTTCCTAACTCACGACTGATAGTGATAATTCGTTTCATATGATACCTCCGTTCGTTTTTTATGATATAACCCGTTCATATCAGGCCGCTTCCTTTTTATCAGACAGGTCGTTCCCCAGTTTACGAAGTTCCCAGATGATAAACAGCAGAGCCAGAATAAAAGCCAATCCGTCTGCCGTCGGGCCAGCCCAGAGTACACCGTTAAGACCGATCGTCCCGCACAAAATGATAACGGCGGGAATCAGGAAGATAATCTGCCTGCTTAACGATACAAGACCGGAAATAATGGGTTTCGCAATCGACTGGAAGAAAATCGCAACAACCGTTGTAAATCCGTTCAAGAAACACAACATTGGGAAAATTCTGAACGACATCACAGAAAATGCCGTATACAGGTCTCCCTGGTTACCAAAAAGTGCAGTAAGCTGATAAGGCATAAATTGAAACACCAGGAAGAAAACAAATGCAATAATCGTTGCTGATCCGGCTGCAAGGTAAAAGCATTTTCGTACTCTCGTATAATTCCCGCTCCCGTAGTTATACCCCACAATCGGCTGCGAACCGGTTGCGATACCTGTTACAATAGAGGTCAGAATCGTATTGAATTTCATTACAATACCGAATGCAGCCAGAGGGATGTCTGAACCATATTCTGATTCCGCACCGCAGTGAACGAGGTAATAATTGATAACCGTCATGACAACCGCCACAGCGATCTGAGAAACAAAGCTGGATACACCAAGCCCGGAGATTCGTTTCAGCAGGGAAAACTGCGGTTTCATTTCCGAGAGCCTGATTTTCACGGTCTTAAAGCGTGGTACATACCACATACTGATTGCAAAATTGAGAATCTGCCCAATCACTGTCGCGATTGCAGCACCTTCCATACCCCAGCCAAAGCCAAGGACAAACAACGCATCAAGAATAACGTTGGATACGCAGCCGACAATCATGGCAATCATGGTGAGCTGCGGTGTCCCGTCGGCACGAATCAATGAGCAAAAACCACAGCCTATCATCGCAAACGGGAAACCGATCAGGATAATCCTTCCGTAAGCCAGCGCATATTCGAGGTTATCCGGAGTTGCTCCAAACAGCCCGGTTAATGGCCTGAGAAAAACAGAGCAGACGATGAAAAACAATACTGCTACGATAATCAGCCATGAAAAGGTATTGTTCGTTCCCTTGCCTGCCTTCTCTTTGTTGCCGCGCCCAAGCTCCAGACTCAGATATGCAGCACCACCATCACCAATCAGAAGCGCAAGAGCCATCATCACCATGTTCAGCGGGAAGATAACATTTGTTGCACTATTTCCAAGTGTACCGACACCCCAGCCGATAAACACCTGGTCAACGATGTTATATAAAGCATTTACTACCAGCGCAATTACACTTGGGATTGCGTATTTCAGCATCAGTCCCCCGATGGGGGCTGATGCAAGCGTGTTCTTTTCAGTCGTTTCTGATGTCATAATCTATTAGCCTCCAATCATTCATTTTAGATTTCTTTGAATCTGTAGCGTATCTTAAACCCTATGATAATCATAGAGTCAAGACCTTTTTGATGATTTAGTGAGAAAAAAGATTGGCATGTAAATACAGGATAAATGAAATGATTGGCGAACACTTTTAAACGAAAAAAGCTCAGCCAAACCCAATTCAGGGTGGCTGAGCCAGATAATCTACTTTAACGCGGCTGCGCCTGTCGCTCCCGGCGCTCTTGTTCCTCCTCTTTTTGTTGCATCTCAAAGAATACCTCCACATTGTGCCGTGCCTTCTGATACTCCTGCATCTCAGATCGGGCAGTGCGATACTCCGCATAAGTCGCCTTTTTCTCCGCCAGCACCTGTGCATATTCCGCACTCAGGTCTTTGACCTTCGGCAGCTTTTTCACGCCCAGCTGGT
>JAJBUT010000013.1 GCA_020860185.1 Lachnospiraceae bacterium
TCGTTTATATGATATCGGTCTGGAGCAGAGCTGGTATAAATTCAGAGATGAAGCCAATGAAAGAATTGCCAGAGACTGGTGTGAAAAATTTAGCATAGAAATAGAAGAATAGTTATATGATTGTTTATGACGGATTGAAAACCGAGTTTTTGGATTGCTTTAGAAAAAGCGGAGATTCTGCGTGGAAAAGCAGGCATTGTGAGAAATACGTTGGAGGAGAACTATGCACGGAATATAATTTCCGAGTTATAACTCATCGGAATCATTGATTTTTTTCCGGAGAACGCATATAATCAGTTGAAATGGAAGGAGCCGATTCTATGCGACTGATTCACTGTGCGGACCTGCATCTTGATTCACGGATGACATCGAACCTGAGCAGAGAAAAAGCGAGAGAGCGTAAAAAGGAGCTTTTGCTGACCTTTGAGCGGATGGTGGAATATGCCGCCGCTCATCAGGTCAGGGCGATTCTGATTGCGGGCGATCTGTTTGACACGCGAAATATTTCTGCCACGGCGCGCCAGATATTCTGGAACGCCGTGTGCAGTCACCGGGAGATTGCTTTTTTTTATTTGAAGGGCAATCACGATACGGATCATTTTCTGGCTGACCGGGAGGAGATACCGGAGAATTTAAAAATGTTCGGTACGGACTGGATGTCTTATCCGCTGGGGGGCAGGATTGTCATTTCCGCGCTGGAGCTTACAGCGGAAAACGCGGTGGGCGCGGAGCATACGCTGATTCTGGATCCGGAGAGATTCAACATTGTCATGCTCCACGGGCAGCAGGCCGAGACAGGCGCAAAGGAAAAGATGCGTTTGATTCGCCTGCGGGATTTCAAAAATAAGGGCATCGATTATATGGCGCTGGGACATATCCATGCGTATCAGGAGGGAGAGCTGGACGCCCGCGGCGTCTGGTGCTATCCCGGTTGCCTGGAGGGACGCGGTTTTGACGAGTGCGGGGAGCACGGGTTTGTCCTGTTGGATGTGGATGAGGCCTCCGGGACATGCCGACGGCAGTTTGTGCCTTTCGCAAAGCGAAGGTTTTTTTCGATTCCGGTGGATTTGAGCGGATGTGAGAGTGTGTCGGAGACGGTTGTCCGGTTGGAAGCCGCGATTGAGGCGCAGCATCCGGCGGAAACGGATCTGGTCAAGATTGTTCTGACCGGTGAGATCAATGTGGAGTATGAGATCGATGCGGAGTATCTTCGGAAACGTCTGGAGCCGGACTATTATTTTGTGAAATTGTATGATGAGACGGCGCCCCGTGTGGATGTGTCCCATTTTCTTCTGGACACCTCGCTGAAGGGCGAGTTTGTGCGTACTGTTTTGTCTGCGGAAGAACTTTCCGAGGAGGAGCAGGCGGAGGTGATTCGCTGCGGTCTGCGCGCACTTGTAGGGGAGGATATTCTGGAATGCGGATGAAGCTTTGCCCTGTGATAAAAGCGTGAGGATTATATATTGCTCGGGGGAGAATTTTCCGGAATGCGGATGGATCTTTGTCCTGTAATAAAAGCGCGGGGACTGTAAATTGCCGTGTCGGGAGAGGTGTCGGAATGCGTTTGATTTCATGTCATATAGAAAATTTCGGAAAACTGCACGATCTGACGATGGAGTTTCAGCGGGATTGTCATGTCCTGTGCGAGGCGAACGGCTGGGGGAAAAGTACTCTGGCCGCTTTCCTTCGTGTGATGTTTTTCGGGTTCGAGGGCGAGACGAAGCGAAAAGGCATTGAGAACGAGCGCAGACGTTATCTGCCGTGGCAGGGCGGCGCCTATGGAGGGTCGGTGACATTTGAGACCGGCGGCAGGATCTATACGGTGACGCGGAGTTTTTCAGAAAAAAAAATCAATGACAGCTTTGAACTGCGCGATGTGCGGACGAATCTGCCCGGTACGGATTTTTCGGAAAATCTGGGAGAAGAGCTTTTCCATATCAACAGTGAGTCTTTTTTGCGCACGGCGTTTATCGGGCAGAATGACTGCGTGACGCACGCGACGGACAGTATCAACGCGAAGATCGGCAATTTTGCTCATAATATGAATGACCTTGACAGCTACGAGAAGGCCGCCGGGGCGATGCAGGATGTATTAAATAAACTGAATCCGCGCAGGAAGACCGGAATGATTCATCAGATGAACGATCGGATCACGCGCCTGCAGACGGAGATTTCACAGAACCGGCCGTTGCGCTCTTCCATTCGCCGGTATGAGGCTATGGAGGCGGAGGAGAAGGAGAACCTCCGGGAAAAGAGACGGGAACAGGAAGAGGTTCTCTCTCTGCAGAAGCAGGTGAGCCGAATGCAGGACAAAAGAGTCCGCAGGGCGGCATATCTGCAGCTGTGCGCGGCTTGTGAAGAAGCGGAAACGGCCTGTCGGATGGCTGAGGCATGGTTTCCGGGAGAGATTCCGGCGGAGGAGAAGCTGCGCGAATGCCAGAAAGCCAGCGATGATATGGAACGGGCGGCGCAGGGCGCGCAGATCTGCAGATTAACTTCGGAGGAAAGAGACCAGCTTGAGAAACTGGAAGCGCAGCGGACAGAGGAGCAACGGATGCGCAACCGTTCGGAACGATATGATGCAGGGCAGGTAAGAGGCAGGAAACGGTTGCGAATATCGGCGTGCATTATCATTGCCGTGGCGGGAGCGGTTTGCTGCCTGTGCAGTTTGCTTTCAAAACTTTTCCCTTCAGGCGGATTATTTTCGAATGCTTCGCATTCTCTGATTTTGTTTCCGGGGATGCTGATTCCGGGAGTCCTGCTTCTGGCGGCGGGCGTGATCTTTTTAGTGGTGGGTGCTATGCTTCGGGTGCGGGATCAGGAACGAGATGCGCTGGAACGAGAGCGGGAAGAAAAAGTCCGGCTTCAGGAAGAGGAAAAACAGAAGCAGGCAGAAAACGCACGGAATCGGGAACGTCTGTATGTAGCGTTGGCAAAAAAGCAGCGGGATTATCAGACGTATCAGGAGCAGTACGAACAGAATCGGAAGTATGTCACAGATGCATTTGCGGAAATGGGGATGCGCCCGGATTGGCATGAAGAGGCATCTGTGTATTCGAAACAGGGAGTGCCTGTTTTGGGGGATAAAGAGGAAACGGATGCGCAATCGGAAATGATTGCGAAGATATGTACGGAGCCTGATGGTTCTGTCCGGGAGCAGCTGCGGGAGATCCGGCAGCGGCGCACGGAATGGCAGAGGGCTAAGACAGCAGCCGAGGCTGCCAAATTGAAGAAACAGGAGTTTGAGTCGCAGAATGAGACGGATGTTTTTCTGCCGGATGAGACAGAGCAGGATATGCCCGATCTGGAATCATTGAATCAGCGTCAGCGTCAGCTGGAAGCGGACGGGCAGCAGATACAGAGCCGGCTGAATCTTTACAAAAATCAGTTGGCTTCCCTGCGCGAACAGTATGACGAGTGGACGCAGGCGAAGGAGACGCTGCAGTCGGAGCAGGAACAGCTTGCTATATTGAAGAAAAAATACGGGTATGTGAAAAAGGCGCAGGAATATCTTTCGGCTGCGAAGGAAACGCTGACAGCCAGATATATGGAGCCGCTGATGTGCAGTTTTTCCCGCTATTACGAAATCCTGGCCGGGACATCCGGGACGCCGGTGGAGAAATACCGCATGGACGCAAATACGAATCTGACGGTGGAGGAGGCAGGAATGCAGCGTGAAACGCAGTATCTCAGCCGGGGCTATCAGGATCTGATCGGGCTGTGTCTGAGGCTTTCCCTGGTGGACGCCATGTATCCGGGTGAGAAGCCGTTTCTGATTCTGGATGATCCCTTTGTCAATCTCGACGCGGAGAAAACGGCGGGCGGAATTCGGCTGTTGCGAGAGGTTTCTGAAAGCTGTCAGATCATCTATGTCACCGGCAGAACCGTATCGGAATGACTATATATTTCTGTGCAGGCTAAAATACCCGATGCAGAACTAAAATGTGGTGGCTCAATGATAGGAAACGACATTCAGTCGTTTCTTCTGTGCCAGACGCAAGGCTGCGTAATCAGCCATTCCTCATGTGTCTGTGTGCATCATCTGTAGATTTGTCGTTTACTATATCTCCAGTTCAGAAAAGTTAATATAAAGATCATCGTAGATATTGACCTTGATGGTAGAAGCAAAGCTGTAGTTTACGTTCAGCAGGTCGCCTTCGAAGTAGTTTACGATGACAGATTTTCGTTGTGGATCGACAATCCAATATTCCCGAACACCGTAGTTTTTGTAGTAGAACAGCTTTCGAATGTAATCATTTGACTGCGTGCCTGGGGATACGATTTCTATAATAAAATCGGGAGCACCGCTACACCATTTTTCGTCTAATTTATTCCTGTCACACACGATCATTAAATCAGGTTGTACGATGGTGAGCGGAATATCGCTTAATTTTACGTCAAACGGAGCCGGCAATACCGAACAGAGACCGCCCTTTCTTTTGATATAGCCGCGCAGTTCAACAAGCAGTTCTGTCAAAATGGACTGATGTGTTTTTGACGGCCCGGACATGTCATAAGCAATGCCGTCGAAAACTTCCGTGTGGGAATCCTCCGGTAATGCTTCGTACTGCTCTAAAGTCATGGCTTCCGGCTGTGGCTGAAGTGCTGGCATACTAACGCTCCTTTCTCTGGCTCTCATGATTTTTAGTTTAACTATAACAGAAATTAAATGAGCAGACAATGTTTTTCTCAGGAGAAAAAATAATTGCCAATCTTCCAGGAAGAATATATAATAGACAGAAATGTGGCTTATAAGTTCTGAGCCGCTGCGATTTATTTATCAAAATAAAAACGAGCGAGGAAGATATGATGAGAAAAGTTGTGAAATTCGGAGGGAGCTCTCTGGCCAGCGCAGAGCAGTTTCGAAAAGTGGGAGATATTATCCGGGCGGATGTGGATCGCCGGTTTGTGATTCCGTCGGCGCCCGGTAAACGCTTTGATGGTGATACGAAGGTGACGGATCTGCTGTACGACTGTTATGCGGCGGCGGAGGCAGGAGAGAATTTTGAGGAAAAGCTGGACGCAATCCATGACAGGTACCGTGATATTATCAGCGGTCTTGGGCTGGATTTTTCTCTGAATGAGGATTTTCAGGACATCAGGGAGAAGTTTCAGGAGAAAGCAGGACGGGATTACGCGGCTTCCAGAGGTGAATACCTGAACGGGAAGGTGCTTGCGAATTATCTGGGATATGAGTTTATCGATTCTGCGACAGTGATCCTTTTTGATGAGGACGGTACGTTTGCCGCGGATGAGACGAATAAGCTTATGGCGAAGAGACTGGAAGTCTGTGAGAATGCGGTGATTCCGGGATTTTACGGGGCATATGCGGACGGTCGGGTGAAGACATTTTCCAGAGGCGGATCTGATATTACCGGTTCCATTGTGGCACGGGCGCTGCAGGCGGATTTGTATGAAAACTGGACGGATGTATCCGGATTCCTGGTGACCGACCCGCATGTGGTGGAAAATCCGGAAGTCGTAGAGATGATCACGTACCGTGAACTGCGTGAACTTGCTTATATGGGAGCGTCCGTTCTTCATGAGGAGGCGATTTTCCCGGTGCGCAAGGCAGGTATCCCGATTAACATTAAGAATACGAATCATCCGGATGATCCGGGCACGATGATCGTGGCTACCACGAGCAGGAAGCCCCGGTTTACAATCACGGGCATTGCGGGCAAGAAGGGTTTTGTGGCGGTGACGGTGGATAAGGATATGATGAATTCCGAGATTGGCTTTTGCCGCAAGGTTCTGAGCGTGTTTGAGGAGAATCAGATCTCTATTGAGCATATGCCTTCGGGAATCGATACCATGTGTATCCTGGTGCATCAGGACGAGTTTCAGGAGCATGAACAGGTCGTGCTCTCCGGCATCCAGCGTGCGGTTAACCCGGATTCGATCAGCGTGGAGCCGGACCTTGCGCTCATTGCCGTGGTAGGGCGCGGCATGCGCCAGATGCGCGGTACCGCAGGCCGGATATTCTCCGCGCTGGCGCATGCGAAGATCAACTGCCGAATGATCGATCAGGGCTCCAGCGAACTGAATATCATCATTGGCGTCTCCAATGAGGATTTTGACCGGGCGATTCAGTCTATTTATGATATTTTTATCCTGACGCAGCTGTAGGCTTCAGGATATAATGAGCGCAAGCGAGTCAACGTGCCTGCAACGATTGACGAGCGGCGAATCGCGATCATGACTCGCAGATTCATGATATAATTGTCAGTACAGATAAAATCCGCAGGTGACTTTTGTATATAATATGAAAAGCCTGTCTGTTGATATAGTATGGTGATAAGGTTTTCTGCTGTTTTGTTGTTTCAAGCTTACAGTAAATCATGTACTGAAATCGGGACTTCCAAAAAAGTAACACGCAGATTGAAAAAATGATTTTTTGGTACAGTCTTGTTATTCAGAACCTGAGATGCTACAATATTCTAATAATAAAGAATTGGAAGGGAATACAGGGCAGATGGGATTTTATTTAAACGGAACCGCTGCTTATGGCTTGTTTCGGAGAGACTGCGCGAGTTTATATTATGTAGATAAAACGCTGATTCTGGAGGAACTGACGGCGGCTGTGGAGACAGACTATGATATGTCCGGCAGCACCGACGCATCGATCAGAGAAAATCCCAAATATATCAGTATCACAAGGCCGCGCCGATTTGGAAAAACCGTTATGGCCAATATGATAGCGTCCTATTTTGGAAAAGGGATTGACAGCAGATTAGAATTTGACCGCCTGAAAGTATCATCCTTTAGCTGGTATCAACGACATCTGAATCAACATAATGTCATTCACATTGTGTTTAATGAACTGCCGGACGGAAATCCAACATATGAAAGCTATATGACCAGAATCAAAAACAGGCTGCGCACGGATTTAAAGAAGGCATATCCGGCAGATTAAAGACCGTCAATATGTTTTGCGTTTTGAGGGAAAGATCGGACAAAAACCGGAGTATACGGGGCGTGTTCTGGCGGTGGGTATCGCGTATGATAAGAATGATGAGACAAAACGGCATGAGTGTAAGGTAGTGGTGCTGCGTGAGAAACGATGTCAGGATCTGAGATGAAGCATGATGCTGTCATGTCAGCCTTTGATTATTCTTTTAGGAACTGTTAAGAATTAACTTTGCATATGACGCAGTATAAAAGACTTTAACAGATCCTTAGATAACAGGAGAACCACATGAAGAATAATTACAAGATGATCCTGTCTTATGACGGAACAAAATATTACGGCTGGGAGCATCAGCCCAATACGCCGCTTACGATTCAGGGAAAACTCGAACAGGTGCTTGGCCGGATGACGGGACAGCCGGTTGAGGTGATCGGCGCCGGTCGTACTGATGCAGGTGTTCATGCGCGTGCGATGGTGGCGAACGCCCGGTTTGAGACAGCGATGACAGAGGCAGAGATCCGGGATTATATGAATGAATATCTGCCGGAGGATGTCTGCGTATGTGAGATAAGACAGGCTTCGGATCGTTTTCACAGCCGATACAACGCAATCGGAAAGACGTATCGTTATACCTGCTATGTGGGTGAGGCAAAGCCGGTGTTTGACCGCAGATACGTCTATATTCCGGAGGAACGTCCGGATGTGGAACGGATGAGGATGGCAGCCGGATATCTCATTGGCACACATGATTTTGCGTCTTTCTGCAGCAATCCGCGCATGAAAAAATCCACTGTGCGGAAGGTGAATCAGATTGAGATCATCGAAGAGGCATCGTATCTGATATTTATGTATCACGGAACCGGATTTTTGCAGCATATGGTGCGCATCCTGACAGGGACTCTGCTGGAGGTGGGATACGGAAGACGGACGCCGGAGAGCATGACAGATCTGCTGGAGGCGAAGAAGCGCGCGCTGGCAGGATTTACGGCTCCGGCGAAGGGATTGTGCCTGATGAAAGTGGATTATGATTAAACAGATTTTTCGATTCACGTCTCATTATAATATCTTTATGTATAATTATCTTCTAATGCGGTAATGAGCTCGCAGATCATCTGATGCGTCGGTACATTCAGTCCATACTGCGCGGCCAGCCGGACGATGCATCCGTTCAGGGTGTCTATCTCTGTCTTCTGTTTTTTTTCGATATCCTGCAGCGTAGATGAGCGGTGTGCCCGGGTATCCGGAACCAGCTTCCCGTAGAATTCCTCCCGATATTCGTCGGGCGTATTCCAGAAGGAGCGGTATCCGCTATGCTGCATGACAAGGAAGGTTTCGTCGATCAGGCGGTTCATGATCTGTCTGGCTGTCTGGGTGTCCGACAGCTTTCCGTAGGGAACATGCAGGATGGCGCCGAGTGGATTCAGTGTCGTATTATAAAGCATTTTGGCCCAGAGTGCCTCGGATAACTGTGTGGTTATCTCACTGGGAATGCCGGAAGCGGCGATTGCGACGGCGAGCGGTTCCATGCAGGCCGTATCCTTTTCATAGAGCGAACCGAATAAAATCGGTGCGGTATGTACCGTGATGTTGCTGATGTTGGGCGCGGTGCGTGCAAATCCGGTGATTACCCTTGCCTGATAAATCTGATCCTCCGAAAAATACCGGAGAAACGGCCGGTCGTTCCCCCAGCCGTTCTGCAGGATGACGATTTTTGCGGTTTCTGACAGGCATTTGCGGCTCTCGGAGAGCATGGCAGCTATGTCTTCGTTTGCTGTTGTTTTGGTACATACCAACACATAGTCAATACTTTGGGCAGTCAGTTCAGACAGAGAGGCGACTGCGTTGATTTTTCCGGCTGCGGCGGTGATTTCTCCGAAAAGACCGGTTCGTTTTATGCCATCCGTGTCGATGGCTTTTTTTGTGTTCTCCCTGGCAAGGAAAGTGATTTTCATGTTCTGGGCGTGCAGGGACGCGCCCAGCGAGATGCCGATCGAACCGGCACCGATGATTAATATATGGTGCATATAAAAAATCTCCTGATTCTGCAGGCAAATAATGATTGAAAATGAGTTCGGATTTAAGTGTAAACTCTTTTTTATTAAAATGCAACTGCTATCTTCTGGTTACCGGTCGCTCCCTTGACCACGCACTTGCTTCCTGTTGTCTCGTGCTTCCTGTTGTCTGAAAAATTATCTGGTAAGGTTATATGATTTGTGGTATCATATACAAAGTGTGAGTGTTTTGCAGAATGTGCCGATCTGCGGGCGAACAGCAGCCGGGAATCATAACCCTGTGAACACCTTTCACGGGAAGGCGGATGAAAGACATGACGGGAGAAGAACTGGCTCTTGAGATTATAGAACGTTTAAAGAAAGAGTATCCGGACGCCGGCTGTACGCTGGATTATGACGATGCGTGGAAACTGCTGGTCAGCGTCCGCCTGGCGGCGCAGTGTACGGACGCGAGGGTGAATGTGGTTGTACAGGATCTCTACGCGAAATATCCGACGGCGGAGGCTCTGGCGGAGGCGGAGCCGGAAGAGATTGAGGAGATTGTTCGTCCCTGCGGGCTCGGAAGAAGCAAGGCGAGAGATATCAGCGCCTGTATGCGCGTGCTCCGGGATGAGTACGGGGGGAAAGTGCCGGATGATTTTGACCTGCTTTTGAAGCTCCCGGGTGTGGGACGAAAAAGCGCTAACCTTATCATGGGAGATGTCTTTGGAAAGCCCGCGATCGTGACGGATACCCATTGCATCCGTCTGACGAACCGCATGGGTCTGGTGGATCACGTGAAGGATCCGAAGAAGGTGGAGATGGCGCTGTGGAAGCTGGTGCCGCCGGAGGAGGGAAATGATTTCTGCCATCGGCTTGTCCTGCACGGGAGAGAGGTCTGCACCGCCCGGACAAAGCCGCACTGTGAGCGATGCTGTCTGGAGGATATCTGCGCGAAGGCGGATTTATAGTCTGATTTATGCCCGGAGCTTTCATGTGTTGGATTGTACCGGGAGAATATAGAAAGAGGAGGGGATGGAGATGTTTACTACATACAGGACATTTCACGGAGAGATCTGTGAGGTGAAGTTTATTCAGCCCGGTTCATGGATCCGGCTGACCGACCCTTCGATGGAAGAGTGCCAGGAAATAGCTGACCGTTTTGATATTGACATCGCGGACGTGCGGGCCGCGCTCGATGAGGAGGAGAGCTCCCGTATTGAACTTGAGGACGGCTATACCCTGATTCTTGTTGATATTCCGGCTGAGGAAGAGGTAACCAATTCCACCCGGAAGAATTTTACGACGATTCCGCTCGGCATCATTCTGGCGGGAGACTGTATTATCACGGTGTGCACGGAGGAGACGCCCATACTGCAGCATTTTATCCGGAACAGAGTGAAGGAGTTTTCCACAAAGAAAAAGATGCGTTTTGTCTATCAGATCCTGTTCTATACGGCCACGACATATCAGAGCAGGCTGCGCATGGTCGACCGGAGGAGAAAGGCAATTGAGGAGAATGTGGGGGAGAATACGGAGGATGTCGATCTGGTTGATCTTCATAATCTGGAGTCCACACTGGTATACTTCGCGACGTCTCTGCGTGCGAACGGCGTGGTTCTGGACCGTCTCACCCGCTATAAACGGCTGGAACAGTATCCGGAGGATACGGAGCTTCTGGACGACGTGATTATAGAGAATAAGCAGGCGATCGAGATGACCGCGATCTACCGGGACATCATCAACGGTACCCGGGAGCTGCTGTCGTCAGTCATCAACAACCGTCTGAACAATGTTATGAAATACCTGACATCCATCACGCTGGTGATGGCCATACCGACGATTATTTCCGGTATTTACGGGATGAACGTGAATGAAAAATGGATGCCCCTGTCTAATACACCGTACGGGTTCAGCATTATCTGCTTTATCATTGTGGGAGCCTGTATTCTGACGTTAATCATTTTGTGGAAGAAGCGAATGTTATGATATGCGATTCAGGCACATGGTTTATGAAAGGCATCTCCTGTGACGTCAGTCACATAGGGAGGTCTCATTTCTGTTCGATGATTCATGACGGTTTATATTTTGTATTTAAAACACATTATTCGTTGTAAAAAGTGTAACGGAACTTCATTTTTTCGTTGCATTTTTTGTTTTCCTCATTGAAAATGCGCCCCAATACCACATTGTCTGTGCCGGTTCTCTGTTGGGAATCGCACTTCACGAGGGGACGTCTTTCCCGGTGGGCAAGGTAGATTTTCTGAAACTTTATCCGCTCTCTTTTCAGGAATTTCTGATGGCAACCGGAGAGGAACGGTTTGCAGAGCTGTTGAAAACACATGATTTTTCCATGATTACGGCATTCAGGCAAACCTATACTGACGCATTAAAATACTATTATTTTGTCGGCGGCATGCCGGAGGCGGTATCCTGTTTTGCACAGAGTAAGGATTTTATCGCGGTGCGCGCGGTTCCTGTGAAATCGATTTTCTGATCGACGACGGCGAAAGCGTGATTCCCGTGGAGGCAAAGGCGGAGATGAATCTTCGCGCTAAAAGTTTAAAAACTTACAGGGAAAAGTACAGTCCTCAAATAGCTGTACGTTCCGCGCTGGCAGATTACTGTCTACAGGACGGGCTTGTAAATCTGCCGCTGTACGCTATCGAAGAAGTCTTGCCGGTGTGCAGGGAAGCTTGCATGAATTAGAACAAAAAACTTCCTGTTTTTCACAGAAATTGTCGTGTTTACGGGGATAGAGAAGTGATATACTTTCTATGATACAGCTGACGGGAATACTTCATCCGTATACGCAAGTGTGGCATGCATAAGTGCCCGGACACAGATTGCGCAAAAAGGAGAGGGAACCCGTGAATGGAATTATAACAAAAACGGAAAGGAGAAGGTATTGATATGGCAGCGAGCAATGTGACGAAGGTACTCCATACCGGCATCAGCGTTTACAATATGCGGGAGTCGCTGGAGTGGTACAAAAAGAATCTCGGATTTGAACTGGTGAAGGACGACGGTTACTGTCCTCCGCTGAAAGCGAAGATCTGTTTTATCGAGAAGGATGGTTATCAGATTGAGTTGTTCGAGTATGACGAGCCGAAGCAGATCCCGGAGGATCGCCTGACACCGAACACGGATCTTCAGACAGTCGGTACGAAGCATGTGGCGTTCGCGACGGATGACATGGATGCGCTGAAGGAAGGTTTTGTGGCAAACGGCGTGGACATTGCGCATGAGGTTCGCATGGGCGACGACGCGGTAATGTTCATCCGCGACTGCAACGGTGTGCTGATTGAACTGATCCAGCAGCCGAAGTAAGGAACTGTTCAAAAATAACTTTTATAAAGCCATAGGAAAAGCTTCCGGGATTGTTGCGTTCCGGAAGCTTTTTCTGTTTGTTTTTTCTCCGACATTTTCTTATGAAAAAAATTCAGATAAATGATTCTTATGCATTTGTGCCGGATTTCTCTGCAATCTGCTTTTTTCGAAATTCCATGGGGCTCATGGCGTAAGTTTGTTTGAAGGCGTCCACGAAGGTTCGGGTATTATTATATCCCAACATCATCATACGACATCCGGCCGGGACAGACAGCCCGACTGGATATACGGTTGCATCCATTATGTAAACGATGCAGGACAAAACTGTTTTGGTTTCAGAGGTTTCCTCCTGATCAGTGCTCTAACGTTACGGTTACCGACATCGCGCTCTCTCCTTCGCCCGGGGCGATCACGGATTCATAGATAGCGAGTTCGCCGCCTTCGGTGTTCTCTGAAATCACGCCGCCCTCGGCCGTGATAGATACAATGCTGTAACCCTCAGCGGGGATGATGCTGTAGTACAGCTTGCCGTCGATGTAGTTCTGCCGTTTTACGGCGAATGCTTTGGAATCTAACGCACCGTCTGTCATCTTGCCGTAGAACGTGTAGGCAACGTTGCCGTAGGTCTGTCCGGCATCGCAGATGCCGTTGTCAGCTACTTCAATCACCGTGGAGTCAACTACGATAGTGACATTTCCTTCCGTGTAGGAGCCGTCCGCGTAATCCTTTCCGGCTACGGTCAGTTTTTTTACGTTCACCGTGACGGCTGCTGCTGCGGTGAGGCTGCCCAGCGATTCCACGGTCAGGTTCTGGAGATAACCGTCGCCGGTTACATTCCATTTTGCGTTCGTCAGGGTGACGTTGACCGGATTGTTCAGCATGGGAGATGCGGTGTGACAGTAGCGTCCGATGATGAGGCAGTCGCCGTCCTGGCCGCCCTGTTCGGCGTTGTATCTCACATGGTCATATTCTTTGGAACCGAGGAATGCGTTCAGCACGGTGCCGTTCGGTACGACATTTCCCTCGAGATCAACATGGATCGCGGTGCTGGAGGAGATCGTGCCGGTCAGATCCGCGTTCTCAACCGTGACATTCAGTTCCTGCCGATAATTGTAGATACAGTTGTAAATATCGCCCTTGTAGGATCCGTTTTTCAGCGTCGCGTAGCACTCGGTGACAGAGCTTAAGGTCGGTTCCGCTTCCTCCGCGTGGTCGTTGATCGTGTAGGTGGTGATACCCGGGTTTCCGGCGTCGTCGGATTCGACCAGTTCGACCAGGATGCCGTCTTTCGAGCGTGTGGAAGTACCGGAGAAACAGATCTCGCAGTTGTCTACAACGATGTTGGAGAAACCGGTGTTTGCCGCGCCGGATTTGATCTGCAGCAGCGCGTCCGTGGTGTCAACCTTTGTGTTCGTCAGCTCGTAAGTGCCGCCGGCGGACTGCTGTGTCATGAAGGCGTTGTGCTCCGCATATAAATAGGAATCAATGTACTCGGAACCGCTGCGTCCGGATCCCATGATCTGGATGTAATCCGGTGAATAGAATTCTACATTTTTATAGCGGTTATGTACGCCGGAGTCCGCGTAGGTGACATAGCCGGATCCGCCCACGGTAAATCCGTACTTAACGCCGTTTATTTCTTTTACTGCGGTATATTCTTTCCCTTTCTCGGCAACCTCCAGTGTACCGATGCCGGAGAGGACGTTGTCGCAGTCGAGACAGTAGGTGCCGCAGATGTCATAGGCGGTGCCGGAATCGCAGGAGATAGCGCCCCATCCGGTGGACACGATGATGCTGTCCTTAAAGATGCCCTGTCCGTCGGCCATCACGTTCAGCGTGCGGACGGTGCCTTCCATGCCGAGCGCAAACGGTACGCGTTTCATCATGGCCGGAACCAGATTGTGAAACTCCTCGTAGGTGTCCAGGGTCTCTTTAGAATAAAGTACCGAATCTTTTACTGTGACGACGGCGGTATTGTCCACATAGAGTCCGCAGCGGATGCAGCCTTCTGTCTCAATGTATGAATCGTTGATGTCGACGACGGCTTTATTGTCCGCCATGATGGAAGCGCCCCATCCGGACAGGTCGTCGCTGCCGTCGCCCTTTGCGTAGAATCTGGAATTTTTAATCTCATATTTTGTGCCTTCATCCAGAATGATGCCGTTAAAGTGCGGTGCGTTGGATGTTAGTGTGATGCCGTCCGCGCCTGCCGCGTCAAAAGAGCCGCCCTGAATGAGCTGCGGAATGGAGCAGTCGTCCACGATCTTTCCGTCCTTTACCAGCAGAGCCTGGCGAAAATAGTAGCTGACCTTCTCCTCCTCCTTTGCGCCGGACCAGGGAGCCGCGCTCGGACCGCCCGTGCGGTAAACACCGACCTCAGCGATCTCAAAGCTGTCCTTTACTTCATAGGAAGTGCCCGGAACCAGATTCTCCTGCACGCCGTCTACGACGAGGACGAGCGTGCGACCTTCTCCTGCCGTCACTGTCTGCTCGACACCGTCCACCGTATAGGTGGCGGCGGTCACCATCGAAGCGATGGCGGTCGTGGTGTAGCTGTTGGCTGTTTTGGTTCGGATGATGTTTAATGTTTGCATTGTGTATTCTCCTTTTTTTTGATCATCTCCAGATTGCGGTTTGCTGTCAGGCCGTGCGGTGTGCCAGTGGTTCTGTGACACATCGTATTGCCGCATGAACTGTTATCATTATAACGAAACAATCCGATGAAAAACAGGCTGTTTTCTGTGAAGGAAACGAAGTTTTTTGTGAAGGTTTTAAATTACCATACAATGTTAAAAAACATCCTGTTTTTCGCAGAAAACATCATTTTCAAACCTGCTTGTTTGTGACAGAATAAACGAAGCAAATGTAATTCCTGCGAATACGACCATTCGGATTCCGGGGAACCATACATGTATGTTCGGATGCTCCGCTCAAAAACAGCGCGGGGAAATCATGAGCTGCATATAAAACTACATATAAAAGAAGAAGGAGGAACTTTACTATGAAAACATTATACGCACAGGCACAGCCCGGCAAGGTTGTTCTTGTTGAAAAAGAGATTCCGGCTCCGGGTCCCGGACAGGTATTATTGAAGGCAAAATACAGCGCGATGAGCCCCGGCACAGAGAACGGATTGCTGGGCGAGCACATTGTTCCGCTTCCCACCAGCATCGGATACGCGATGGCGGCTGAGGTCATTGAGGTTGGCCCGGATGTTCGTGAACTGAAGGTGGGCGATCATGTTGTGACGACCGGCGAGCATGCGCAGTATCTGATTATGGATGAGCTGAACTGCACGATCTGCCCGGAGGGTGTGGATCTGAAGCAGGCTTCCTTCTGGAACCTGGGACACACCGGCATGTACGCGCTGCGCCGCTCAAATCTTCAGCTGGGCGAGCCGTGCGCGGTTCTCGGACAGGGCTTTGTGGGAGCAATCACCGCACAGGTGGCGAAGCTGGCGGGTGCTGTTCCTGTGATTGTGACCGATCTGGACGACGGACGTCTGGAGGCGGCGAAAAAGATGGGCGTTGACATTGCCATCAACTCAAAAACAGATCCGGACTGACTGGAGCGCGAGGTAAACAAGCTGAATCGCGGCGGACTTCCCGTTATTTTCG
>JAJBUT010000140.1 GCA_020860185.1 Lachnospiraceae bacterium
GCCTCCCGGGTCTTGTCATCGAATATTCCCTGAAATCCGTCAATGCGGATTCCGGACCATATTTTTTTATCGGCAGAATGCCGGTCATATATGCCGCGGCAATCGTTTCATCTGTCGCTGTCCCTCCCTTAAAAAGACCTCTCAGCAGCTGAACATATTCCTTTTGTAAAGCGTCATCCTCCTTTGCCTCGCGGAACAGCGCATCCCACTCATCTATGATCATGATGAACTTATCTCCGGTCACATGACTTACGGAAATAAGCGCATCCGCAAGAACCCTCTCCTGATCCTTTACACAGGACGGGAATCCCTGCCTCAATTCCTCAATCACTTTTGTCTGAATATCGCCGACAACATCCCTGACAAAATCCGCGGTTGAGATAAACCGCGTAATATCCAGATATATCACGTTAAACTGATTCAGATATTTCTCAAATGACTTCCTTTTTGTAATCTCCAGTCCGTCAAAAAGCGGCCTTGAATCGCAACTCTTATCATAATAGGCACACAGCATCTTGGCTGCAAACGATTTCCCAAAGCGGCGGGGGCGACTGAAGTTAGTCAATTTCAGAGGCGTGTTTATGGTACTGTTGACATAATCGATCAATCCCGTCTTGTCGACATAAATCCCATTTGTAATTGTCTCGAAGCCCTTGCATCCGGGGTTCAGATATGTTCCCATGCTCCACGACCTCCTCCCTGAAAACAGACCGCGTGATTGCCCGGCAAAAATGGCGCGAGTTCTGGAAATATGTTTTCGTGATTTACGTTATCAAACGTACTTCGCAGCAAACGCGAAGTACTGTCCTGAATAATTACCTGATTTTATTATACCTTTACGCCATGCTTTTCTCAACCTTATTTTTCATTAATTATACTTCATCATATTAAAGTGTGAAATCCTTGACCTGCTACAGAAAACAGTATACAATACAGAAGATTGAGCAGTGAAAACGTAAGTCCGGATCGCCGGACTTACGTTTTTCTATATGACAGGAACTGATAAAATAACTTTGTAACTGTGAATAACTTTTACAAATAGAAAACCGACAGAAAAGGAGCCTGTACAAATGGAAGATAATAATAAAATGGCCGCCATGCCGATGAACCGGCTCATGATCACCATGGGGCTCCCCATGGTCTTATCCATGATGCTGCAGGCCTTTTACAATATTGTGGACAGCGCTTTCGTCTCCAACATGAGCCAGAACGGCGAGGAAGCCTTAAACGCTCTGACGCTCGCCTTTCCGATTCAGTCGCTGATGCTCGCCATCGGCGTAGGCGCGGGCATCGGCGCCGGCGCGCTGCTGTCCAAGTGTCTCGGCCAGCAGAACCGGGAAAAGGCCAGCCGGACCGCCGGAAATGTCATTTTTATCGGGATCGTCGCCTACGTCGTGTTTCTTTTCTTCGGCATCTTCGGGACACGCGCGTACATAGCTTCCCAGACATCCAATCCGGTCATCTTCGACCTCGCGGTCAGCTATCTGCGAATCTGCTGTGTCTGCTCCGTCGGCATCATCTGCTTCGCCATCTTTGAAAAACTGCTGCAGTCGACCGGACGTTCCATGCTCTCGACCGCCGCGCAGGTCACGGGAGCGGTTATCAATATCGTCCTTGATCCGATTCTGATCTACGGGCTGCTCGGCCTGCCGGAACTCGGCGTGCGCGGAGCCGCCTGGGCGACCGTGATTGGCCAGGTCGTGTCCCTGATTCTCACCATGATCTTCCATTTTAAATTTAATAAAGAGCTTACACACGGTCTCCGTTATCTGAAACCGTCCTCTAAACTGATCCGTGAAATCTACGCGATCGCCCTGCCGGCGACGGTCGGCACGGCTCTGACCTCCGTCATGACTTACGGGCTGAATCTCATTTTTGTGAGAATCGACGAGTCGATGGTGACCGCGTACGGACTCTATTATAAAATCCAGCAGTTCTTAATGTTCGCCAGCTTCGGGATACAGAATACCGTCACGCCCATCGTCTCCTTTAATTACGGGATGGGAAACAAAGCCCGCATCCGCCAGGGCATCCGATACGGTGTGATCTATGACGTCGCCCTCATGGCGGCCGGTCTGGTCATCCTGGAGATTTTCGCTGTTCCGTTTTCCAACGTCTTCGGCCTGTCCGGACAGACGCAGGAACTGTGCGTCAGCGCCCTGCGCATCGTCTCAGTCAGCTTCGTGTTCGCCGGCGCGAGCATCGCGCTGCAGGGCGCGTTCCAGGCGCTCGGCGGCGGCATGCACACCCTGCTGCTCTGCATGTTCCGGTATGTCATCTTTGTGCTGCCGATCGCCGGGATATTTTCCGTGATCGTCGGGCAGTCGCTCGACATGGCCTGGCTGGAATGGTGCGCCTTCCTGATCTCAGAGGGGCTGTCGCTGATCATCGCGTGCGTGTTCCTGCGGAATACCATGAGGCAGAAGGTCGATACGCTAGTAGACCATATTTTATATAGCTAGTACCTCGAATATTAAGTAACTAGCCATATCGCTTGCCTGATTTCCCATG
>JAJBUT010000087.1:0-5687 GCA_020860185.1 Lachnospiraceae bacterium
AGAAAAATCATGGCGGAAGGTCGCACCCCATCGGGAACCGGTGTACGGATGGATCACCAGCCTGATGTCCTTTGCGTTAGAAATATTCATTTCTTCCTCCTTTTCATTTCTTGCCTTAACAGTTGCGTTATTGATATAAAAAGTATAAAGAAAAATTTCGCTGCACGCAAATGCGGAAACAAAAGATAGTCATGCAATTTTGACGAACAAAAAATAAATCAGGATATTTATGATCTGTTAGAAATGAATTCCTTCTTTTCTGCATATATGTGAAAGAAATGTATCTCTGATGGGATATTTGGGAATTCTTTTACTGGTCAGAGCACATATATTTCTCGCCGGAAGAGGTGTCTCCAACGCTAAACTGTAAAGCTCATTTTTTTCAGAATATTCATCAAGATACAGACTCGGGACAAAACCAATCCCAAGGTTCTGACGAACCATAGAGAGAATCAACGGCATGGAACACATTTCGTATTTAATATTTAATTCTACATGAAGTTTTTGCATTTGCTCTTCCAGATATTCATAAGCGCTGGTGCCTTTTTCCATCATGATGAAATTTTCATGCTGAATTTCACTAAAAGATAACAAACGATTTTTCAAGTATCGATATTTTCTTCCTGCAACCAGGAGGTCATGATATTCCATCATACGAATGCTGCAAATCTCATGATCAGAGGAAAACGGAGTCGACACAAATGCAATGTCCAATTTACCTTCATGTAGCATCTGCATAACATTTGAGGGGTAAATGAACTTTATTTTAAAGGTTATATCAGGGAAATTTTCCTGAAAATAATGCAAATAAGGAATCAGAAAAAATTTTAGAGTAAGCTCTGTAACTCCTATCCGCAAAGTTCCGGCCTGCAATCTTTTTTGTTCATATAAATGCTCCTGTGCATCCTCAAGCATAAGAAATGCTTTTTTCACAGAGTCATAGAGTACGCTTCCCTCCGGTGTCAAGCGGATGCCGGACTTTGTTCTCTGCATCAATGAGCAACCTAATTCCTCTTCCAGACTCTGCAGCCCCCGGCTCACGGTCGATTGTGAAATATATAATTCTCTGGCAGCCGCAGTGATATTTTGATTTTTTGCCGTATAATAAAACAATTTATAGTTTTCCGCATTTCCGATCATATGTTTCCTTACCCATCTTCTATCTTCTGCATCGACTTCAGTCGTTTCCTATATCAAACGGTAAGGAACTGTTAAAGCATTAATCTTCACATCTGACTTGTCTGAATCATTCTATGCTGCGTCATATGCAAGGTTAATTTTTAACAGTTCCTAACAGTCTTCATAACCCTGTATTTATTTCGGCGCCAGCTTTTCCAGCAGACCAATGGTTTTCTCCAACGCGTCGACACAGGCGTCAATCTCTTCACAGGTATTATAAAAGGCAGGTGAAATACGGATCACGCTGCTCACCCCCATCCGTGCGAGAAGTGGCTGCGCACAGAGATTCCCGGAACGCACCGCAACCCCCTGTTTATCCAGAAAGCTGGCGATATCGTAAGCGTGAAAGCGCTCTCCCACGAACGAAATACAGCCGCTGCGTCTCTTCGGATGACAGAGGATACGAATACCCTCCACCTCTTCCAGACGTTTTTCCAGATATGCCATCAGAGAATCTTCGTAAGCGGCAAGCGTTTCCTGACCGGCTTCCTGCAAATATCGGATACACTCCCTAAAGGCAATCATACCTCCGATGTTCGGCGTGCCGCCCTCCAGGCGGAAGGGAACTGAGCCGAAGCTGGTCTCATCTTCCGTCACAAGATCGACCATGCCGCCACCGTAACGGAGCGGCTCCAGCCGCTCGAGCAGATCCCGTTTCCCATAGAGAACACCCACACCGGTCGGTCCCATCATTTTGTGTGCGGAAAACGCGTAGAAATCACAGTCGGTCTCCGCGACATGGCAGGGATCATGGCGGACGCCCTGCGCGCCGTCGATCAGCACCTTCGCACCATAGCGGTGACAGAGGCTGATAATATCCCGCATGGGTGTGACTGCACCGGTCACATTGGAAACCTGTGTCACAGCGACCAGAATTACTGAATGCTGTCGAAGAAGTTCTTCCAGCTGATTCAGATCCAGATCCCCGTTTTCATCCATGGGACAAACCAGAAATATACTGCCCGTCTGGCGGCATATCTGCTGCCAGGGAACAAAGTCGGAATGATGCTCCAGCTGCGTGGATATGATTGCCTTCCCTGCGCCAAGCTGAAAACGCAGACCATTAGCCACAAGTGAGACAGATTCCGTTGTACCGCTCGTAAAGATGATCTCCTCCGGCTCGTTTGCATGCAGGAAAGCGGCTACGCGTTTCCGCGCCTCCTCCACCCCGGTAGTCGCAAGATTACTGAAATAATGCGCGCCTCTGTGAATATTGGAATGTCTGTTCTCAGAATATTCCTTCATACAGCGGATGACACATGCCGGCTGCTGCGTTGTGGCCGCGTTATCCAGATAAACCAGCGGCCTGCCGTACGCGGTCTGGCGCAGCATGGGAAAATCATTTCGCCAGATATTCATCTGACTGCTTCCCCTTACTGTCCGTTCCTCCATGTTATTTTCTGGTATCAATCCACTCATTTGTGTCATACCTTTCTCGATGCAAACCTTCTGCTGTTCCTGTCATGCCTTACCGGCTGACGAATATCAGGAAACGACTTATGTCATGTCCAGTTACGCTGCGGACGCAGCAACAGATAACTGTTCATCAATTTTACAGCCAGATGGAGTGAAACTTTTCTACATAATCTTCTGAATGACGGGACACACGATTCCGGATAAACAGAATGATCGATGCCGCGACAAAAATGACGGATGTAAACTGTGCCGTTGTGAGCGGCCCGAACCACCCCTGCGTATTCTCTCGCAGGAACTCAATGCAGAACCGCCCGATGCCATACAACAACAGATAAAGCGCTGTCACATCGCCCACCTTTTTCGCTTTTTTACTGAAAATCATCAGGATGATCATGATCGCGAAATCTCCGGCTGATGAGATGAGCTGTGTCGGGATCAGCGCCGTGCCCGCCGGCGCGTAGCTTCCCTCAGGGAACACCACGCCCCACCAGGCGTCCGTCTCATGTCCGTAGCAGCAGCCCGCGAAGAAGCATCCAATCCGGCCGAATGCCTGTGCCAGAGACAGCTCCGGGAAAATCAGATCAATATACCGCAGGAAATTGATTTTTTTGATGCACCGGCAATAGATAAATACGCAGAGCAGCCCGATCACGATGCCGCCGTATACCACAAAACCGGATGACCCGATGACTGACAGCGGGCTTTCGAGAAATTCTCTGAAATTTTCAAGTACAAACAGAATCTTAGCTCCGATGAAGCCAAACACCACACAGATGATGGCAATGTTCAGCACTTCTTCGCTGACCAGTTCTTTTTTCGGCGCCCGTTTCATGCCGACAATCACAGCCAGAATGATACCTATGGCAATCATCAGACCATACGTATGGATGGTAAAATTTCCGATGGAAAATAAATCAACTCGCATATATAACCTCACTGTCAATCTGAATAACTTGTGATAATAAAACCTTGTTACAGTCCGAAGTCAACAAACATTCACAAATGGGCTTTTATTTTTGTACAATATTTACGATGCGGCCCGGCACATAGATCTCCTTCACAATCGTACCGGTCAGTTTCGCGGCAACCGCCTCCTTTGCCTTTGCGAGAACCTCATCCTTCGGATCATCCTTGCCGATGGCGATGGTCGCGCGCATTTTTCCGTTGATCTGAACCGCAATCTCTACCGTGTTCTCGACCGTCTTCGCCTCGTCGAACTCCGGCCACGTCTGCTGATAGATCCTGCCCTCACAGCCGATCCGGCTCCAGATCTCCTCCGTGATGTGCGGAGCCACCGGGTTCAACAGGATAAGCAGCGTTTTCAGATCATCCCTCGTCACGGAACCCTTCGCGTAAAAATCATTCAGCAATGTCATCATGGCCGCAATAGCTGTATTGTATTTTAAATTTTCAAAATCAGAGGATACCTTTTTGATGGTCTGGTGCATTTTTGTCTCAAGGTCCTTTGAGTAACCGGTCTCCTCCGTCATGATGTCCTGCAGTCTCCAGACGCGCTCCAGGAACCGACGGCAGCCCTTCACGCCGTCCTCAGACCAGGAAGCTGCCAGATCAAAAGCGCCGATAAACATCTCGTAGGTGCGAAGCGTATCCGCGCCGTAGTCCCGGACGATATCATCCGGATTCACGACATTGCCGCGGGATTTGGACATTTTCTCACCGTTCTCACCGAGAATCATGCCGTGAGACGTCCGCTTCTGATACGGCTCCGGACAGGGAACCACACCTTCATCGTAGAGGAACTTGTGCCAGAACCGGGAATACAGCAGGTGAAGCGTCGTGTGCTCCATGCCGCCGTTGTACCAGTCCACCGGCATCCAGTAATCCAGCGCCTCCTTACCTGCGAGTGCCTCTGTATTCTTCGGGTCTGTATAGCGCAGGAAATACCACGAGGAGCCCGCCCATTGAGGCATGGTATCCGTCTCGCGCTTTGCCGGACCGCCGCAGCAGGGACAGGTCGTCTTCACCCAGTCTGTCATCGCTGCCAGAGGGGATTCCCCGTTGTCCGTCGGCATATAACTCTCCACTTCCGGAAGAAGAAGAGGCAGCTCACTCTCATCGATGGGAACATAGCCGCATTTTTCACACTCCACGATCGGTATCGGCTCGCCCCAGTATCTCTGACGGGAGAACACCCAGTCGCGCAGCTTGTAATTCACCTTCGCCGTGCCGATGCCCTGCTCCTCCAGCCAGGCGATCATTTTATTCTTCGCGTCGCGCACCTCCAGTCCGTTCAGAAAACCGGAGTTCACCAGAATGCCGGTCGCCACGTCGGTGAAGGCCGCTTCGTTAATATCGACCTCCTCGCCGTTCTTTGCAACCACCTGGATGATCGGAAGATCGAATTTCTTCGCGAACTCCCAGTCTCTGCTGTCGTGACCCGGAACCGCCATGATCGCGCCGGTCCCGTAGCTCATCAGAACATAATCCGATACCCAGATCGGCACCTCCTTCTGATTCACCGGATTGACCGCGACCAGGCCGTCGATGGCGACGCCGGTTTTATCCTTCGCCAGCTCTGCCCGCTCGAAGTCAGACTTCCTGGAAGCCTGCTCGCGGTAGGCGGCAATTTCGTCCCAGTTTTTAATCTCATTCTTAAACTGGTCCAGATACGGATGCTCCGGGGAGACGACCATATAGGTCACGCCGAACAGGGTGTCCGCTCTCGTCGTGTAGATGCGAAGCTTCTCCTCCTTACCCTTGATGGGGAAATCTACCTCTGCGCCGGTAGAACGTCCGATCCAGTTCTTCTGGGAAACCTTCACGCGCTCGATATAATCCACATCCGCCAGCCCGTCGATGAGCTTGTCCGCGTAATCGGTGATCTTCAGCATCCATTCGCTCTTGACCTTTCGCACCACCGGCGCGCCGCAGCGCTCGCAGACACCGTTCACGACCTCCTCGTTGGCCAGACCGACCTTGCAGGAGGTACACCAGTTGATCGGCATCTCTTTTTTGTAAGCGAGACCATTTTTAAACAGCTGTAAAAAGATCCACTGCGTCCACTTGTAATACTCCGGATCAGTCGTGTTGATCTCGCGATACCACTAAAAATTAAAAAAAAAAACATGAAG
>JAJBUT010000087.1:5697-15724 GCA_020860185.1 Lachnospiraceae bacterium
CGATCCCAGTCAAAGGAATAGCCAAGCGCATGAAGCTGTCCCTTAAACCGCTCCACATTCTTTTCTGTCACAACGGCAGGATGAATCTTATTTTTGATCGCGTAGTTCTCGGTCGGAAGGCCGAACGCATCCCATCCCATCGGATAAAGCACGTTATAGCCCTGCATCCGGCGCTTTCTGGCTACAATGTCCAGCGCAGTGTAAGGCCGCGGATGCCCGACGTGGAGCCCCTGTCCCGACGGATAGGGAAACTCCACCAGCGCGTAATATTTCGGTTTTGTATAATCATCTGTCGCGGCAAAAGCTTTTTCCTCATCCCAGACCTTCTGCCATTTCGGTTCTACCACTTTGTGGTTATATAACTCTGCCATGTATATCCTCCACGTCACATTAAAATATAAAGCTTACGATAATCTCAGTAATATGCGTTCCTTCCGATACCTACAAAAGTTTAGCACAATACGAAACTGAAAGCAACCAAAAGAATAAGTCAAAATTTCTGTAAAAAAAAATCGGCACAAGTCGGTATTTTATACCGGCTATGCCGATTTATTATTAGTATATTTTATTCGTTAATTCGAGAACTTACTCCTCCGCCCGTGCCGCGATCTCCTTCTCCTGAATATCGGAGGGAGCCTGCTCGTAGCGCGCAAACTCATAGGAGTACGTCCCGCTTCCGCCCGTCATGGAGCGCAGGTCGGTATTATAACCGTACAGCTCGGATGTCGGGATATCCGCGACAATCTCCTGCTTGCCGCCGTCGGTCGGATTCATGCCAAGCACACGGCCGCGTCGTTTATTCAGATCGCCCATGATATCGCCGGTATATGCGTCCGGCACAACCACCTTCAGCGAGGAGATCGGCTCCAGCAGGATCGGGGAGGCTTCCATAAATCCCTTCTTGAATGCCTGAATGGACGCGGTTTTGAAAGCCATCTCAGAGGAATCTACCGGATGGTAGGAACCGTCGTAGAGCACTGCTTTCACACCGACAACCGGATATCCGGCCAGCGGGCCCTTCGTCACAGCGTCCTGCACACCTTTCTCCACAGCCGGGAAGTAGTTCTTCGGAACCGCACCGCCGACCACGATCTGATCAAACTCATACGGAGTCTCCAAATCTCCGGACGGCTCAAAGGTCATCTTCACATGACCGTACTGTCCGTGTCCACCGGACTGCTTTTTATACTTGGACTCCACATCTGCCTTCTTGCGGATCGTCTCGCGGAAAGGAACCTTCGGCTTTTCCAGAGTGATCTGTACCTTATACTTCTCGGCCAGCTTGCTGACGACAACGTCGAGCTGCTGGTCGCCGATCCCGTACAGCAGAGTCTGACGGTTCTCGCTGTCGTTGACGACCTTCAGTGTCAGATCCTCCTGCATCAGCTTCTGCAGCGCCTGAGAGACCTTATCCACGTCCGCCTTGTTGACCGGCTTGTAAGCCATGTATGTATACGGCTTCGAAATCGCGGTCTTCACAAAGGTCAGCGGTGTCGCCTTGGTAGAGAGCGTGTCGGTCGTGACGACCTTATTTAACTTCGCGAGAGCACCTATATCACCGGCGTGCAGTTCGGAGACCTCCTCCGGCTTGTTGCCGCGAAGAATGTAGACTTTGCCGATCTTGTCATCCATACCGTGTTCTTCGTTGTAAAGCACATCGTCTGTCTTGATGACACCGGAGGTCACCTTAATCAGGGAGTATTTACCAATGAACGGATCCACGATCGTCTTAAAAATATAAGCGCTCTTCGCCTTTGCGAAATTGAAATCCGCATCGTATACTTCGTTTGATTTGATATTGATCGCCTTGCACTGCTTCTTATCCGGCCCCGGGAGGTATTTCACAATATCGTCCAGCAGGGTAAATACGCCGTGCGCTACGATACCGGAAGCAACAGAGATCGGAACGATGGAGCCGTCCGTCACGCTGACGCGGAGCGCCTGGCGGATCTCATTCTCAGAGAACTCATCTCCTTCAAAATAACGATCCATATACTCCTCGCTGGTCTCGGCGACTGCCTCGAGAAGCGCTTCGCGGAGCAGCTCGATATTCGGCCGGGAGTAATCCGGTACATCGGTCGGAACAGTGTTGCCGTTGCGGTCCCATTTATAAGCCTCCTCAGAAATCAGGTTGATCAGGCCGATAAACTTCTCATTCGCGCGCAGCGGGATGTGGAAAGGCGCGATCTTTTTCCCGTAAAGCTCCTGCATATCCTGCACGACCTGGCGGAAGCTGGCATTGTCATCGTCCATGCCGGTCACGCAGATCAGACGCGGAAGGTGGTACTTCTCACAGATCTCCCATGCCTTCTGAGTGCCGACCTCGACGCCGGACTTGCCGTTGATCACGATGATCGCTGCGTCGGCCGCCGCGACCGCCTCCTCGACCTCACCGACAAAATCGAAGAATCCGGGCGTGTCGAGAAGGTTGATCTTCGTATCGCCCCACTCGATCGGAACGATGGATGTGCTGATGGAAAAACCGCGTTTGATCTCTTCTTTATCATAATCGCTGATGGTGTTGCCATCAGTTACTTTTCCCATACGGCTGGTCACGCCTGCAAGATAAGCCATCGCCTCCACCAGCGTCGTCTTGCCGGCTCCGCCATGACCAAGTACTGCAACGTTACGGATCTTGTCCGTGGTGTAAATCTTCATATTCTATTCCTCCAATACTGAATTGTGCGAACCGCACTATGGCTATATTCTACTAAACTTTATAAGTTTTTGCAACTCTTTTATACATTCTGTCCATGCAGTTCTTACCATTTTTCCTATGCAGGCGAACGAAAAACAGATTTTCATTCTTCTGCACGTTTAATGCAGAAAGCTTCTGCCGTTTTTACAGCTTAAATCTTCTGCTGTTTTTGCGCGTTAAAGCGTTGACTTTTCCGTTTAAAAAGATTATCATCATATCTGGTTGCTTTGCAGTATCTGACACTATTTCAGCAGGAGCAGGAGAAAATTATGAAACCAGAAAAAATCGGCTTTATCGGGCTTGGACATATCGGCGGTTCCGTTGCGAAAACAATCCACCGCATTTATCCGGATATCCCGCTGATCGCATATGACACATCCGCGGAGACACTCTCAGCCGCGCTCGAAGACGGCGTGATTACGGAAGCTTGTGAAGGCGTGACGGATGCCTTTGCAGATTGCGAATATATCTATCTGTGCGCTCCGGTACTGGATAATAACGATTATGTGCAAAAGCTTTCCGGCCTTCTGCACGCAAACATGCTGCTGACGGACGTCGGAAGCGTGAAAAACAGAATCCATGAAAATATTCAGCTGTATCCGGAACTCGAAAAGCATTTCATCGGCGGACATCCCATGTGCGGTACGGAACACACAGGTTACGAAAATTCCACGCCCTACATGCTGGAAAACGCGTACTATGTCCTGACGCCGACGCCGACGGTCTCCCACTCAAAGGTCATGGAGTTCGAGGCTTTTATTAAGAGTATCGGCGCGATTCCGCTGATCCTTGATTACAAAAAACATGATTTTTCCGTAGGATCCATCAGCCATCTGCCGACGGTCATCGCCTGCACACTGGTCAATCTCGTGAAAAATCTGGACGATGACAATGAAACACTGCGGACGATCGCGGCCGGCGGTTTCAGGGATATCACGCGCGTGGCGTCCTCTGATCCCTGCATGTGGGAAAACATCTGCATCGCCAACAAGGATCAGATCCTTGATCTGATCGACGCTTACGTGGTTGCGATTCAGAAAACCAGAGATACCATCGAGGGCGGGGATGAGACAGAGATCCGGGATTTTTTCAGTTCCGCAAAGGAATACCGCGATTCGTTCAACATCAACCGCGGCGCACTCCGTCCGATCTACCGGCTGTTCCTCGATCTGATCGACGAGGCGGGCGGAATCGCTACGATCGCCACCATACTGGCGACGAACGGTATCAGCATCAGGAATATCGGCATCATACACAACCGGGAGTTTCAGCAGGGCGTACTGCAGGTGGAATTTTACGATCAGGCGTCCTACGATAAAGCGGTACAGCTGCTGAACAGGCATCATTATACAATTTATGAAAAATAAATTTAACCGTTCCGAAAAATGCCTCGTCAGCCCTCACGATATTTTTGTATATCGAGAATTTTTTCTGTTTTGGCTACGATATAATCCAGGGCACGTTCGATTTCACTCCGGTTATTTTGTATTTTGATCATTGATTACTGCCTGTCTTCTAAAAATTTACATGGACACCCGCAGTCTGTTTTCTCCATCTGCATATGTATAGTCCACATCCTTCAAATATGCCTTTACAAGCGTGATGGAAAGCTCGTCTCCTTCTTCCATCGGGTTATACAGCTGTCCGATCCACTCAAACCGCATTTCAAGCGTATCGGTATCCTCTTCATATTCCGTAAAAATACGCAGGACATATGCTTCTGACTGATTCGGAATAATATTCATCGCACAGATTTCCTCAAAGGCGCGGCACATGGTATCCTGCCGGCGTTCTGACAGCAGATGCTTCGCGCCGAACTGCCGCAGCCCTTCCGTCATGCCCACAAAGTCATAATCCGGACCGGAAATAGTAAAGGATAGAACCTTAAGCCGTTTTACAAAGGCACGCGTGCGGTCCCGTTTCGGATGTGTAAATACTTCATCCGGCGTGCCGTCCTCATAAATCTCTCCCTGATCCATATAGAAAATGCGCGTGGAGACATCACATGCAAATTTCATCTCGTGCGTGACAATCAGCATCGTCATTCCTTCGCCTGCCAGCTGTTTGATGACATTTTGCACCTCGCCGACCATCGTCGGGTCGAGCGCGCTTGTCGGCTCATCAAACAGAATGATCTGCGGATTCATCGCCAGTGTGCGTGCAATGGCGACACGCTGTTTCTGTCCGCCGGACAGTTCATCCGGATAATTCAAAGCCTTTTCTGCCAGGCCGACCGATTTCAGCAGGCGGATCGCATTTTCATAAGCTTCCTGCTTCGGCTGTTTATTCAACAGTGTCGGAGCCAGCATAATATTTTCAACAATCGTCAGATGATCAAACAGATTGAAAGACTGGAAGACCATACCCATACGGCGGCGTATGCCTGTCAGATCAGCACGTTTATCACAGACATTTTCTCCAAAAACCGTAATCACACCATCCGTCGGCGTCTCCAGTCGATTCAGGCAGCGCAAAAGCGTCGATTTTCCTGTACCGGAAGGCCCGATGATCGTGATGATCTCGCCGCGGCTGATCGATGCGTTGACATCCCGGAGCGGCGTCACATTCGGATATTCTTTTTTCAGATGCGCTATGTGAATCAGTTCTTTCCTGTTCATATCTGATGCATCTGTATCTGATTCGCGAAACTGCCGCGCCGTCTGTTGTGCAGACTGTCTTGCAGACATCTGTATCAGATCCGCATTTTCCCGCACGCCTTTGGGAAGCCGTCTCGGCCCATGGTGCGGATCGATACGAATCTCTATCCTGCCAACCGCTAACGTGATCACAGCGGAAATCAGGAAATATATCACCGCTGTCGCAATAAGCGGAAAGAAGGCTTCATACGTGCGGCTTCGTATGATATCGCCGGCTTTTGTAAGATCCTGGATGGAAATATAACCGACGATGGAAGTCAGCTGGAGCATTGCCACAAATTCTTCTTTATAAAGCGGCAGCACATGGCGAATCGCCTGAGGAAAAACAATGTGCAAAAATGCGGCGGTCTTCCGAAATCCGAGCGCAGATGACGCCTCCCATTGTCCCTGATCTACAGAATTGATGCCGGTATTTAATATACGTGATACGGAAACCGCAAAAATAAGCGAAAACGCGAGGACAGCGATGACAACCGCGCTTAAGGAGGATGAGGCAAATATGACAAAATAAATGATCATCAGGATGACCAGACTCGGGATCCCCCGCATCAGCCTGCAGAATGCACGCGCCGGTACAGAGATAATTCTGTAACGGCTCCTGATCAGAAGACACAGCCCGAATCCGAGTACTGTACCAAATATCCCGGACAGAAACGCGATTTCCAACGTCACCAGGAGTCCGTTCACAATCAGTTTCCAGCGATCCTCTCGGATAAATGTCTTTTCAAAACTGGAGGCGAGACTCCCGAGAAAACTCTCACCGCTCCCTGTACCGGATGTATCAGCCACGGCCATGACCGTCTCCACGGTTCTGTAAGAATCCGAAAAATCAATAGCCTCTTTCCTTTCTTCCGTGACAAAGAGATTGGACATGACATAATCTACTTTGCCGGAGGCACAGGCGGACATGATGCCGCCCCAGTCATAGACCTCAACGACAAGCTCCGCATTCGCCCAGAGAGCAAAACGCTGCATCAGTTCAATATCAAATCCCGTCAGAGTTTCCCCTTCGTAAAAGGAATAAGGCTCCGCGAGACCTGTCGTGCCGACAGTAATCGTAAAATCAGGATCCTCCGCTTCTGCTATCTCCGGCATCGTATAGTCATGCTCGGCTGTCCATCGGTTGTCCATCTCTGTCAGCGTACCGTTTTCCTTCATTTCAGCAATAAACGCATTGACCAGCGCCTGAGCATCGTCCAGTTCAGTCACCGGGCTGATGCCGATGGCAACCTCGCCCGACTCTCCTACAACACCGTCTGAGTGCAGTGTAATACCCTCCGATTCCGCGTTGACCACACTTTCATAAACACTTTTATTGATCGCATAAGCACTCGCCTTACCGGAAGTAACTGCCAGCAGGCCGTCCGATGCACTGTTTACATAGATGTAGGTTGCATCCGGGTACGCTTCCAGAGCCGCTTCCTCCGTGCTTGTGCCGACCTCCACCGCAATAATCGCAGACGGAGAATTCAGGTCACAGTCAGGTCCGGCGGGCATTTCTGAATCGTCTTCTTCTGATACATCTTCCTCCGACGATATCTCCCCTGATGATGCCTCCGTCGCCGCATACAGATTTTCCGCACCGCCGAGACTCAAAATGGCAGACAAAAGCATACAAATCAGCAAAGTCAGAAGCAATCTGTTTTTATTCCGTGTCTTCATCATCCAACCTCCATCCTATAGTGTGTAGTCCCTTTGAATTTTCCTGTCTTTACATGTTCTTTCTGATTCGAAGGATATTTCTCCCGTCCCTGTATTCATAAGAAATATCATCCATGATTTTTTTCACCGTATAGATGCCAAGACCGCCGAAACCTCTCTCATCCGCTGAGAGTGTCGTATCCGGATCTTCTGTCTTCAGCGGATCGTACGGAACGCCCTGGTCGATAAACGTGATGATGACCGACAGGGGCTCTTCCATTACCTCAACACGGACTGTCGCCGGTCCGATTTCCGGATGATAAGCATACTGCGCAATATTTCCAAACAGCTCATCAATAGCGATATCAATCTGCATCTGAGCCTTCATCGGGCAGCCATACTCTTCCAGATATTTATTTACGAAATCTGTTACAATTTCTATATTATCAACTGCTGCATCTACAGATAATTCATTCATAATTGCATACTCCTTTCCGCAATGACATATACAGTTTAAGCACATGCAGAATCATCAGATTTTCAATTGCTGCAAGTCACAGCCTCATCAAATTTACGATTTTCTATCCGTACAGGATGTGCCTGCAACATTCAATTTCCTTCTGTACCGTCTCCCTTATATTTCAGTGCAAGCATTGTAATATCATCGAACTGCGGAGCATTACCGACAAACATGTCTACATCTGCTTTCACTGCGGCGCAAAGCTCCTCCGGCGTCATCTCTTCCCTGTTCACAACCGCATGCAGCCGGCTCTCGCCGTAAAGTATCATCTCTGCATCCGTCGCTTCCGTGACGCCGTCCGTGTACAGGAAAATGGTATCCCCCGGGGAGAGCTGCAGCTCATTTTTGTGATAACGGATGCCATCCATCCCGGCAAGAACAAATCCCGGACGGGACTTCAGATAATGAAATTCATGGCCCCTGTATTTCACCAGCGGCGGATTATGCCCCGCATTCACATATTCAACAAGGCCGGTCTTCAGATTAAGTACTCCGAGCCATGCTGTCACAAACATATTCGATTCATTATTTTCACAAAGACGCGTATTCGCCTCCGTAAAGACCTCATTGACTTCCATGCCGGATTCCGCAAGTCCCTTCATCAATGTCTTCACACGCATCATGAACATCGCTGCGGGGATTCCTTTTCCGGAAACGTCAGCAACCAGAAATGCCAGTCTGTCTTCTCCGGCAAAATAAAAATCGTAAAAATCACCGCCCACTTCTTTTGCCGTGTTCATGGACGCAAACAGATCAAACTGTATGCAGTCAGTATACGGGGGAAAAATACCCGGCAGGGAAGAATACTGAATCTCCTTTGCATAGGCAAGCTCCTGGTCAATCCGAGCAGCCGTTTCCGCGATGTATCGCTTCAATGTATCTACCGTCGCATTGATATCATGGGAAAGAGATGTAAATTCCCTGTTGGTGCAGACATCGACGGTCACATCCAGATGGCCGTTCGTGATTTCAGAAAGGCTGTCATTGATTTTATAAATATTTTTAACTACAAGATGCCACATCAGAAAACAGATCAACAGAAATTCGCACGCAAACACAATGATTTCCATGGCGACCGTAGTCGCGACAGCCATGTTTCTGGAAGAAAATGCTTCACTCACCGGAAGCACTGAAATGATATAATAGCCTTCCGTATATTTATACATGCAGAAACATGATTCCCCATATACTTCGGCGCGAAACTTCTGATCAACAGACACGGCATCTGTATCGAGTGTGATACCGGTCACAGACAGGTCTTCGCCTTCCCCGCCGTTTCGATCAGAAACAATCATACCGCTCTCATCGGAAATAATAATATAACCGTTCTGACCGACGTGTCGATTGCGTGTCACACCGATCACCTGCACATCGATATCCTTCTGAAACTCTTCCGCGTCATATCCCACCTGTACAAATCCTCCGGCGGAAAGAGAAACGCCGGCGTACTTGCGGGAAATGCTCTCATCATAGGAAATCGCCTGGTAACTCTGCACATATTCTTCCGCGTCACCCAGAAGCACACAGAACTCCCCTGACTGTTCTCCATCCGCCATCTGATAACCGAGAAAAGATTCATAAGTGCTCGCCGTAACCACGCCGTCCGCATTGATGACATTTATCTCAGCAATGCTATATTCCTCCGCGATCACATCGAGGTCTGTCCTTCCCTCTTCCAGCAGATCCGCCACCGTATGTGTCAACGCGAGAAGATTTTCATCTGACGCGTCCGAAATATCCGCAGTCACATCAGAAATGTTAATGGAAAGGAGATTCTTCGTCTCCCTGTCTGACAGCCAGTTCTGCAGAAAATAGACAAACAGCCATGTACAGATTAAAGCAATGCAGACACAGACAAGCAGCCATTGTCCAAGCAGACGTGTGATTCTTCTCTGAGACTTTTTCTTATCCTTATTATGCATACAAATCCTTATAAAAAACCTTTTTATCTCCATTCAGGCAGCCGTTTATTCTATCGTGAGAATATCACGGAACCCGGTAATATCAAACACCTCCATAATTGTCTCATTGACATTTCGGATGACCATCGTGCCCTGCTTATTCATCGTCTTCTGCGCGAAAAGAAGCACACGCAGACCGGCTGACGATATATACGCCAGATCCTTAAAATCCAGGTTCAACTGCGACACACCTGTAAGACTGTTCTTTAATTCTTCCTCCAGCTGCGGAGCCGTCACAGTATCAAGACGCCCGCTCAGACACAAAGTCAGATTATTTCCGCTTCCGTTTTTATTGATATTCATTTATTTTCCCTCCCGGTTGAAAAAGTATCGATCAGTATCATTCGTTATTGTATCAGTATTTTTTCCGTATTTCAACAGCACTTTCAATGCTGTCTCCGGTATAAACGGTAATGAGTGTTTTGTAAACAAAAAACAGGGAGCCGATGTTTCCGACTCCCTCATCTTTGCTTTTCACCCAATCCGGGTTTTTTGAGTGGAGATAGCAGGACTCGAACCTGTGACCCTCTACACGTCAAGCAGATGCTCT
>JAJBUT010000197.1 GCA_020860185.1 Lachnospiraceae bacterium
CACATGGGAAATCAGGCAAGCGATATGGCTAGTTACTTAATATTCGAGGTACTAGGTATGTAAGTGATTTTAACGTATCAGATGATGTGTCGATTTCGCCTAATCGGCAGCCTGTGTTACTTCATATTCTTTTCCGGTTTCAAGGAAATCCCACATGAAATCCGGAATCTCATCAATCGTGCCCGACATGCTCCAGGCGGAGAGTTCTTCCGCGTGATCCATATACTCGTCTACGTTTTCCTGCGTGACAAGGACATCCGGCGAATAAGTGATTTCCGGAACCTCTTCGCCCTGAATCAATGCGTATGCCTGCATCACTGCGTAATAGCCCTGCAGAATCGCGTAGTCATAGGAATCGGCGTACAGTTTTCCTTCTTCTACCTGCTGCAGTGCGACCAGATTGCCGTCCAGTCCGACAACGATGGTGCCGTCCTCACCGGCCACCAGACCGTTTTCTTCCAGTGCCGTGATCACACCTACCGCCATCAGGTCATTCAGACAGATGACTGCATCAATGGTCTCTGATGTGTGAGCCTGAATGATATCGGACATGGTGCTGACGGCTTCGTCCTGGTCGTAGTTCGCGCTCTGTGAATCAATCTCGACGATCCCGTCATATTCAGCGATGGCTCTCTCTACACCTGTGGTTCTCTGCCGAGAAGAACTGGCGCTGTCCACGCCGCGAATCACGACGACATTTCCTTCACCGCCCAGTTTTTCGATGACACTGATGGCAAGATTATATGCGATCTCTTCATAGTCAGTGCCGATAAAATTGGGCATGTATTCGCTGACGTCATCGCCCCAGACATTATCGATTTCCGTGTCGACTGTCACAAAAGGAATACCGGCATCGTGGGCTGCCTGCACTGCCTGTGTCTCGCCGCTGGAGTCATTGGCCGTCAGTATGAGTGCGTCTATGCCGGAAGAAATCAGATTTTCACATTTTGTAATCTGACCGTCAACATCGGTTTCAGTTGATGTGTTGTCTACCTTTACTGTGATTCCCAGCTCCTGTCCGGCCATGACCGCGCCGTAAGCCATATCTTTAAAGTGTGAGTTGGTCGCAGTTTTCAGGACGATTCCGATTGAAATATCGGAGTCCGCTGTTTCCGTATCTGTCTCGGATGTCGCATCTGAAGCAGATCCGGACGTGTCTTCGCTGCTGCTGCCGCAGGCTGTCATGCTGATTGCCATCAATCCGGCAAGCAGAACGGCAGATAATTTTAGTTTTTTCTTCTTCATAAATACAATCCTCCTTCCTTAATAAGACCGGGTGTACAGTCATTTAGAACTGTACATTTTTTAAGACTTTTTATGTATATTTTCATTATAACAGTATTTTTAATGATCTGATATATGATATTAGAATAAGATTTCCGAATATTGCATAAAAGTATCCATGCGGCATTGTGAAAAAAGACGAAATAAAAACATTTGGGATACAGAATTTTTTATAGACATCCCCGGAATGCTGTTGTACAATTGTAACACAACAAAGGTGACATATAAGGGAAAAACATTCTGTCAGTCTGATACTGTAAAACGGGGAAAAACCATGAATACATTTGAATTTGACGTGGTCGCACTGGGCGAACTGCTGATTGATTTTACCGAAAACGGCGTGAGCACTCAGGGAAATCCTCTTCTGGAGGCGAATCCGGGCGGTGCGCCCTGCAATGTACTGGCGATGCTGTCCCGACTGGGAAAGAAAACCGCCTTTATCGGGAAGATCGGAAAGGATTCCTTTGGCAGACAGCTTCGGAAGGCGGTACGGGACTGCGGGATCGACGTAAGCGGTCTCGTGGAGGATGAGAAGATTCATACGACGCTCGCTTTCGTCCATACACTGCCGGACGGAGACCGGGAGTTCAGCTTCTACCGGGATCCGGGCGCGGACATGATGCTTCGGCGGGAGGAGATTGCAGAGAACCTGATTCGCGGCGCGAGGATTTTTCACTTTGGAACGCTCTCCTCGACGCATGAACCGGCGCGGGAGGCGACCCGTTATGCGCTGCGGACGGCGCAGGAGAGCGGATGCCTGATTTCTTTCGATCCGAATCTGCGGGAACCGCTGTGGGGTTCTATGGAGGATGCGCGGCGGGAGATCGAGTATGGTCTGGCCGCGTGTGATATTTTAAAAATTTCCGACAATGAGGTGGAGTTCCTGACCGGGACGACTGATTATGAAAAGGGAGTGGCAATGCTCCGCGGGAGATTCCCGCTGCCGCTCGTTTTTGTGACGCTCGGAAAGGCGGGAAGCATGGTGTTTTACAGAGATCTGACTGTAAAAGCGGACCCGTTCCCGCAGGAGCATACGATCGAGACGACCGGTGCGGGAGATACATTCGCGGCCTGCGCACTGAACTATATTCTGGAGCATGGGAAGGATGATCTGACGGAGGCACAGCTGCGCGAGCTTCTGACCTTCGCGAACGCGGGGGCTTCTCTGATCACCACACGGAAGGGAGCGCTGAAGGTGATGCCGGCCGCGGAGGAGATATGGGGTCTGATTCGGGAGAGATGAGTGTCCGGAAAAACTGTTTTGGGTGGATGAGCGGAAACGTAAATCGCAAATCCGATTCGAGAAGACGCGCTATAAGGCTGAGATACGATGCTGATTTGTGAAGCTGTGTTGCCGCCGGAAAAAGGAAACAGAGTATGTCTAAGAAAGAGGAAATATATAATAAGGATTATCAGAGCCGCATGAATCGCTATTATGATGAGTTCAAATGGCTTTATATGGAACTTTATCAGGATCAGTATGCGGCTTTTCATGATTTGTGTGACGACCTGCACGCGTATTTTCAGGCTCGGGAGACAGATTTAAAAGAACGGGACTGCGAAAGGAGCGCCGATCCGCAGTGGTACAGGGGAAATGACATGCTGGGCATGATGCTTTATGTGGATGCCTTTGCGAAGGATCTGAACGGCGTCCGGGAGAAGATCCCGTATTTTAAATCCTGCGGGGTGAATTATATCCACCTGATGCCTCTGCTGGATTCGCCTGAGGAGAAAAACGACGGCGGCTACGCGGTTTCTGATTTTTGCAGAGTGAAGCCGGAGCTCGGGACGATGGAGGATCTGAAGCGTCTGGCGGAGGAATGTCATGAGCAGGATATCAGCCTCTGTCTCGATTTTGTCATGAACCATACATCTGAAGAGCATGAGTGGGCGAGACGGGCAAAAGCAGGGGAGAGAGAGTATCAGAACCGTTATTTTTTCTATGATAATTATGATATACCGTCACAGTTCGAGCGGACGGTACCGCAGGTATTTCCCACGACGGCTCCGGGGAATTTTACGTGGAATCCGGATACAGGGAAGGTGGTCATGACGACGTTCTATCCCTATCAGTGGGATTTGAATTACGGGAATCCGACTGTTTTCCGGGAGATGGTGGGGAACATGCTGTATCTGGTGAACCAGGGTATCGATATCATTCGGCTGGATGCGGTTCCCTATATCTGGAAGCAGCCGGGGACCAACTGTCGGAATCTGCCGCAGGTACATAATATTGTTCGTATGATGCGTATCATCTGCGAAGTGGTCTGCCCGGGTGTGCTGCTGCTGGGCGAGGTAGTGATGGAACCGGACAAGGTGGCGCCGTATTTCGGAACGGTGGAGAAGCCGGAGTGTCATATGCTCTACAATGTGACGACGATGGCCTCGCTCTGGCATACGGTGGCGACAAAGGATGCGCGTCTGCTTCGTCGGCAGATGGACATCATGCATGCGCTTCCGAAGGAGTACGTGTTTCAGAATTATCTGCGCTGCCATGACGATATCGGATGGGGACTGGACTATGCCTTTCTCCGAAGCTTCGGTATGGAGGAGGTTTCCCATAAGAAGTTTCTGAATGATTATTTTACCGGAAAATATGAAGGATCCTTCGCCAGAGGCGAGCTTTACAATGCCAGTGAGGAGCTGGGAGATGCGAGACTTTGCGGAACAACGGCTTCGCTCTGCGGGGTGGAGATGGCGGTGGATGAGAATAAGGATGAGCGAGCGGCAGCAGTCGGCGAAAATACAGGTAATATGACAGGAGCAGTCATCAACGGGACAGACGGAGATGTTTCGGCTCTTGTGTTTGACGGCAGGCATGATACTATGCCGCATCCGATATCTGGCATTGCTGCGGACGATGCCTTGAATCAGGCCATCCGCTATGATCTGACGCTCCATGCCTTTATGCTGGCTCAGTCCGGGATTCCCGTGATCTACAGCGGGGATGAGATCGGGGAGACGAATGATTACTCCTACCATGACGAACCGAAAAAAAGGGATGATTCGCGCTATTTACACCGCGGAGCTTTCCGGTGGGATCTGGAAGAAGCACGTCACAGGGAGGGCAGTGTTCAGCAGAGAATTTTTGACGGCCTTCGGCAGATGGAACAGATTCGGAGCAGTCATTATGTCTTTCGAGCTGACGCTGATGTGTGGACTGTGGACACATGGGATGATTCCGTCCTCGGCATTATTCGCAGTGGTGCCGGACAGAAACTGGTGACTCTCTATAATTTCAGCGATCAGGACAGGATCGCGTGGATCAATGAGAATGACGGGATGTACACGGATTTGCTGTCCGGCAGTCGGATGGAGGCAAAAGGCGTTCAGATGCCGGCGTTCGGATGCCGCTGGCTGCTGCGGGACTGTGATGTCTGTGAAGCAGGCAGATGAAATGACTATAGAAAGGAACGCATAGAATTATGGGAGGATTTTTTGGAGTGGCATCAAAGGAGAGCTGTACCTTTGATCTGTTTTTCGGAACAGATTATCACTCTCATCTGGGAACGCGCCGCGCCGGCATGGCGCTATACGGCGAGAAGGGCTTTTGTAAGGCCATACACAGCATAGAGGGTTCTCCGTTTCGGACGAAGTTTGAGAAGGAGCTGGGTGATCTGGAAGGACATTACGGCATTGGATGTATTTCTGATTTTGAAGCGCAGCCGGTTCTGGTGCGTTCTCATCACGGAACGTTTGCGATCAGTACGATCAGCAGGATCAACAATGCCGATGAGATTGTGAAAGAGATTCTGGACGGGAAAACGCACTTTTTTGAGATGAGCAACGGCGAGATCAATCCGACAGAGCTGGTGGCGGCCATGATCAACCAGAAGGAAAATTTTATTGACGGGATCAGATACGCGCTGGATGCGGTCGACGGTTCTCTGTCCATGCTGATTCTGACACCGAAGGGTGTGTACGCGGCGCGGGACAGGCTGGGGCGGACGCCGGTTGTTCTGGGAAAGAAGGATGGCGCGAGATGTGCGTGTTTCGAGAGCTTTTCCTATCTGAATCTCGGATACGAGGATGACCGTGAGCTGGGACCGGGCGAGGTGGTAGTATTTGATGAAAATCAGGTAAAAACACTGGTGGCGCCGGGCGACCGGATGCGGATCTGCACCTTCCTCTGGGTTTATTACGGTTATCCGTCCGCCAGTTATGAGGGTGTCAGTGTGGAGAAGATGCGTTATAATTGCGGGCGTTTTCTGGCAAAGCGCGATAATGTCGAGGTGGATGTGGTGGCCGGTGTGCCTGATTCGGGGACAGCTCATGCGATCGGATACGCAAATGAGACGGGTATTCCGTTTTCCCGGCCGTTTATCAAATATACGCCGACCTGGCCGCGTTCTTTTATGCCGACGATGCAGACACAGCGGAATCTCATCGCGCACATGAAGCTGATTCCGGTGCATGACCTGATTCGGGGACAGCGTCTTCTGTTGATCGATGATTCAATCGTTCGAGGAACACAGCTGCGCGAGACGACGGAATTTTTATATGAGAGCGGAGCAAAGGAAGTTCATATCCGCCCTGCCTGCCCGCCGCTCTTGTTTGGATGTAAGTATCTGAATTTTTCCAGATCGACGTCTGAACTGGAACTGATCGGACGCAAGGTGATCGAGGAACTGGAGGATGGAGAGGTGAGCCGTGAGACGCTGACAGAGTATGCGGATCCGGATTCTGAAAAATATCAGGCTATGATTGATGCCATCTGCAAAAAGCTGAATTTTACTTCGCTGCGTTATCATCGGCTGGATGATATGCTGGAGTCGGTTGGTATTGACCGTGATAAGCTGTGTACCTATTGCTGGAACGGCATGGAGTAGAAACTGACTTCAGGAACTGCATTTTCAGAGAAACCGTTGCTCTGATAAAAGCAATTGACACAGGACATGATAACTATAGGAAATGACATCAAGTCGTTTCCTTTGCGCCAGACGCAAGGCTGCATAAGCAGCCATTCCTCATGAGGAAAGGAGCGGTGTATTTTATGGCGGGAACCATCATCTGCTATGGCGATTCAAATACATACGGTTATGATGCCAGACCTTATCTGGGAGCGCGATATCCGGAAAGTATGCGCTGGCCGGACATCCTGAACGCAGGGACGGACTGGGATGTCGAGAATTGCGGATTAAACGGGCGGTGCATTCCCCGTTATCCCGGGGAGATCGGAGTGGTTTGCAGCAGTCTGCACAGATGGAGTGGGCTTGCCTCTCCGGTCTGGCTGTGGATCATGCTCGGGACAAATGATGTACTTCGCACTCCGGGAACCACCGCGGAGGTGACGACGGAACGGATGGAACGCTTTCTGAAAAAGCTCATGGAGTGTGAGGAGGCTGCAGGCGGAGCGATCCGGCTCCGCCTGATCTCGCCGGTTCATCTGCAGCCCGGTGTCTGGGTGGAGTCGGATGAGATGTGCAGGGAATCCGAACGGCTGGATGATCTTTATTTCGAACTGGCACAGACACTTGGGATTGCGTTTACCTGTGCGGGGAAGTGGGATATCCCGGTGCTCTTTGACGGCGTACATTTTTCTGAGGAAGGCCATATAAAGTTCGCGGAGTGTGTGATGCGGGAGGGTTTACTGTCATTGAATCAGGATACCGGCGCTTCCCTGTTTCCCTGAATCCGGGTGTTATGCTAATTTCCTCTCTCTGTATGTCTCTGCATTCTCATCGCCGGCTGCATCCTGTAACAGAGAAAAACAGAGCTTATTCCTCTGCTCCCTCGACGACATCCGCCCGGATGCCGGTAAAATGCCGGATCAGATAGAAGGACATATTCATCATGTGGTCGTTCAGCTGTTCCATAAGCTCCCGGTTCTGGTCCTCGCCGCGCAGGGATTCGTTGTATAGACGCAGACGTCTGCTCAGGAGGTAGGAGCGGATGAGCAGCTGATCCTTTTCGTGGCGTTCCTCCTCTTTGTCGTCGAACGTTTTCGCGGCCAGCTGCTCCATCTCTTTCTGGAGATCCATCAGCTTTTCATACAGGAAATCCGCTTCCGGTTTGATTCGGATCGGGAAGATACATTTGCTGGCGAACACAGTCAGCGTCGCGCCGCCGAAGGTGTAAATCAGCCGTTCGGCCAGTGTGAACAGAATATTGTCCGGCGTAATGCCGAGCGCAAGTACGGCGCAGGTGATATAGGCCACCGAGGTCGCATATCCCGTCGCACTGTAGATCAGGAAGTTGAAAATGATCATAAGTACGATGTGTGCCTGTGTTCCCGGAAAGATGGAATACAGGACAAGGCACAGTACAACTCCGGCCAGTGTGCCCTTCAGTCGGCCGCCCACGCGGTTCGCCATATTTTCGTAAAGAGGGACCAGCATGAAGAATACGGATACCGGCAGCCAGTAGCCGTTTCCGAAGGGGCAAAGGTAAGCATAGATCATGCACGGCGTCATAATGATAACCTGCCGCAGGGCGAAGCGCAGACGGAAGGATCGGATATCCGGCCTGTTTGTGCGGAAGATCAGTCTCGTTCTGCTGCCGTACTGCTCTTCACCGTCAAATAATTCCTTAAAATTCTTCAGGAGATTCTGCATGTTCTCTGTCCGGTCTTCCTGCCCTTTTCTCTCACACAGTGTCGTAAAGACCTGAAACAGCGCGACGAAACGGCAGTACCAGTTTACCCTGCGGTTGTGCCGGAACGAGGAATAGTTATGTAAATAGATGGCATCCGAAATCTGTTCATTCTTTTTCCGGAGCCGGTCCTGATACAAAAATATCCCGTCTTCATCATCCATCTGATAGGCCTGGATCAGGTTTTCGCTCAGATCCAGCCCTTCCTTTACAGAATCCCGGACCGTCGACCGGTTTTTTCTCGACGGCAGGATGATCAGGAAAAAGAAGGTGATGGCGAAGGAGGCGATGATCGCCTCAATCCGTGTGACTACGCCGAAACCGGTGACCGGAAACAGCTGAAACAGGATGAACGCCATCCCCGGTGTGTAGTAATTTGTGGGGTGCTGCTCATCGTTCAGTTCAAATACAATCCAGAAAAATGCCATTGCATTGACAATGATACACAGCGGCAGGCTGATCCCTGCGATCCAGGCTAAGACGGCAATCGACACATAGATCAGAAACGTCTTGATCATGCTGCCGAAGGGGTTGCTCATGCCGCGAAAGTACAGGTAGGACAGGGTCAGGCAGGGACCGATGATCGTGTTGTCCGTCCCGAAACAAAAATAATTGAGGAAAAAGATGCAGGATACCACAATCGTGGGGATTACTGCATCTTTCAGGTTTTCAGTGTTCACTTTGATTTTTTTTATTTGCTCAAACATACTGCATTTCCTCCTTTCCGGCCGCGCCTGCCTCTGAAACACCTGTTGGAAAGAGTCTTTTCGGAAGGCATTTGCGGAAATGATGATTTGGATATGCCTCTGGTTGAAGGGTTGTTCTACACCCTACCATCATTTTTTCGGGAAAGCAATCCTTTTTTTGTAAACTTTCTATGCACAGTAATAAAAAATGTGTAACGTTTTGTTAAGAATACAATGGTATACAAATTTTTTAAACGATTGTATAATCTGCAGGTATGATGTGTTTCCCGGGATTTTGACCGGATTTGCGAAAGTGCATCATTCAAAATGGGAACAGAACTATGATCTGGAGTGTATGCCCGGCGCAGTTAGGGAGTGTCGAAATTCGCTGCGCACAGGCTGACCAGCTTTGTATACAGCGCGATCGGCGAGATCCACGGCATGCGGATCAGAGATAATTCATCGAATTTCTTTGTGGAACTGTAACCGTACTGCAGATATATCCCGCAGATATAGACGGGGATATTTTTCCCTTTTGCCGCTTCACAGAACCGGAGAAAAGACTCCTGTTCCGTGGGCAGCGTCCCCGAATGGTAACAGGTCAGGATGACGGCGTCCGTATCATCTGACAGAACCGTGTCCGCGAAGACATTCCCCATATCGGGATAAACCTGCAGCATGGCGATCTTCGGAATCCGGCGCCGGCAGGTCATCTGAAGGCTGTCCAGAATGCGCAGCTCGTGAAAGTCCTGATTCATCGGAACCAGCCGGTTGTTTTTTACGACAGCATATACTTTATTCCTGACACTGTAGAGATTTTCATCAAAGATCCGATGCGGAAGCAGCATGGAAGCACGGTGGATGCAGAGTTCCCCGCCGACATTCTGATAGCTGACGTATACGCCGGGAGATATGTTTTCTCTTGCGGCGACGACGGCTCCGTGAAAATTGTTCAGACCGTTAGAGCCCGGGTCATCCGGCACCCGATTGGCTGATACGAGAAAAACCGGAATTTTTACATCAGCACACAGCCACTCGAGCAGGGAGGCCGTGTACTGAAGCGTGTCCGTGCCATGTGTCAGAATGATTGCGTCATAAGTATTTTCCGCCTGAACTTTAACAATCCGCGCGAGCTGCAGCGCGTGATCCGGGCAGAGATTCTCGCTTAAGACAGAAAAAGGACTCTCTGTCTCAAACTGAAGATCGGATGTGTCATACTTTTCTTTGTACATATGAAGCAGGCGATAGGAATCGACGTTCAGGGAGATGTATTCGCCATCCATGGTGCTGCCTATTGTTCCGCCTGTAAAAATCACTGATATTTTCATCGTTTTCTCCTTAGCCGCAAGCGGCACATGGTTCCAATATAGCGTATTGAAAATGCGGTCTCATCTGATATTTTCATCTTTCCCGCCTTACATGAGAATTATGATTCTTTTTTGGGGGAAAGTCAATTTTAATTACGTTTACTTTGGGGAAATTAAAATTTTTTATGAGAGAAGGGGCAGATTTGACTTGATTCCTGTTATTTCCGATTGCTGAGTGTATCAGATTTTTTTGATGTCTGAATTTCCTGAGCAATGCATGGAATTACAATGAAGTCAATGTATCGAACAACGAAAACGGGTGGATCAGTCATAACGGTTATCTGCTCCGCATACAATGTAAAAACGAATGTTTGCGGGGATTTTCTTGAAAAGTTATATTGAAGAACGGGCGATTGAGATGGCTCAGTATATTATAGAACATAATGCGACGGTACGCCAGACTGCGAAGCAGTTTGGTATCAGTAAAAGTACGGTACATACAGATTGGACAAAATGGAACGGTTTCTGTGGGTAATAAAATAATGCATGGGATTCATCTGATTTAAGCAACAGATGCGGAATAGATAATAACTCTATGGATTTTTCCTTTTGTCTATGCTAATATAATTTTATGGATATAGATGTACGTTTAGACAGATTGTAAAAACGATTGCCATGTGTGAATGAAAAACAGAGGAGGCGATACTGTGATTACTGCGGAACTCACAAGAAAAATCAATTTACTTCCGGGAGATTCTTACAGGAAAGTAGAAAAATTTGTGGAACAGCTTCTGTCTTCAGAGGAAAGAACCAGCAAAGCCAGCGCTTTCAAAACATTTATAGAAAGGAAGCACTCCAAGCCAATATCTGAAATGTTCTTCGTTTTTGACTACAACGCTTATATCAACACTGTACTCCATGAAAATATCATAAGACAGGTCAAATATCCTGCATTCTGCTTCTTCCAGTTCCTGACCGGATAGATTCGTCAGTACCATGATATCCACATCTGATCCATCATGGTCTTCTCCGCGCGCACAGGAACCATACAGAATGATCTTTACCAGGTCTTTACCGATCATATCTTTTATGCCGCGGGCAAACACTGACAATGCAGTTTTTGTTTCTTTTGTCATGTGCCATCATCTCCATTGCTTTTTTGTGTTTATCATACCACTATTTTATTCTGTCTGCAATTCTTTCTGGTTGCCCGGGAGTATGATCGGTTATTACAAAAATATCCATCTGTATATTATAAAGACTGTAAGCACCACCTAATCTTTAAGCAATCCCATTGACATTCCTATACCCCCATATGTATAATAAACTATAACGGGCATAGGTATATGTCCGGCCTGTTTCATGAATAGAGGTTGTCAAATGAACGATATTCAAAAAAATCGTATGAAGCAGATCCGTCGGGAATCACGAGAGAATTATCTGGAAGCTCTGCTTATACTTCAGAGAAAACGCGAAGAAATACGATCCTCCGATCTCGCATCGTTCATGGGTTTTTCCAGAGCCAGTGTCAGTCAGGCGATTCTTGCGATGGAAAGAGACGGAATTGTTTCCATAGACGAAAAATATTGTCTGCATATGACGGACGCGGGGAGAAATATAGCTGAAAAAACGCAGAGAAAACATTCTTTTTTTGAAAAAAATCTTTTGAAGGCAGGCGTTGATCCGGTTACGGCGCAGGAGGAAGGAAGCCGCCTGGGACACGCCATCAGCGATGACAGCTTTGAAAAGATTGCCGGAAACGGTATGTGTAAGGAGGAGGAGATCTGACAGGAAAGTTAATTTATGCATGCACAAAAGTTAGATGATTCTAATCAGAGGAAGGGGATTGTAATTATGATTCCGTTACTATTGGCGGATGTCGGTTCGGAACAGACCGTCCGGATGATAAAAGGAAATGATAAAACAAAGTTGTTCATACAGAAAATGGGAATAGCGCCCGGCGCACAATTAAAAATTGTGTCGGCACACGGAGGCGATCTGATTGTATATGTCAAGGATGTGCGGATCGCCCTGACAAAAGATATCGCTTCAAGAATCATGATATAAAGCCGATCGGCTCTATAAAAATATTTCAAACGGAGGTTGTTATGATGAAAACATTGAGAGATATTCCGGTAGGTGGAACGGCCAGGGTAGTCAAGCTTCACGGAGAAGGGGCTACGAAACGCCGGATCATGGACATGGGCGTCACAAAGGGCGTTGAGATATATGTCCGGAAGGTGGCGCCGCTCGGTGATCCTGTTGAGGTCAAAGTGCGAGGGTATGAGCTTTCTATCCGTAAGGAAGATGCTCAGATGATTGAGGTAGAATAGTTACTGGTCACTCCCGAAATTAATTCTAATTAACATTGGGTGTGATTTGTAACGCAGAATAAGCAGGAGGACAATCAGAAAATGGAAAATTTAGTACTGGCGCTGGCAGGAAATCCGAACAGCGGCAAGACGACCATGTTTAACGCTTTAACTGGCGCGGTTCAGTTTGTAGGGAACTGGCCGGGTGTTACGGTTGAAAAGAAAGAAGGCAAATATAAGAAAAATAAGGACATCCGTATCATGGATTTACCGGGCATCTATTCACTGTCGCCTTACTCGCAGGAGGAGGTCGTTGCCCGTGAATATCTGGTCAACGAAAGACCGGACGCAATCATCAATATTGTGGATGCGACAAATCTTGAGAGGAACCTGTACCTGACAACGCAGCTTCTTGAGGTGGGAATCCCCATTGTTATTGCATTGAACATGATGGATCTGGTGAAAAAGAGCGGTGATATCATACATGCGGATGTCCTTTCCAAGATTTTAAAATGCCCTGTTGTGGAAACATCTGCCCTAAAAGAGGATAATATAGATAAAGTTGTCCAGACAGCCGTTCATGCAGCAAAAAAGGGGGAAATCCCGGCCTGTGTTTCTTTTGACGGGCAGACAGAGCGCTGGCTCTCAGAGATTGGGAAACAGCTTCCTGACAGCGTGCCGCAGGCACAAAAAAGGTATCTTTCGATCAAACTTTTTGAGAGGGACTCTAAAATTCCATATGGGAATGATACGACGGCAGGGATCATAGATGAAGCGGAACAGGATCTCGGGGATGATACGGAAAGCCACATCACCGGCGTCCGTTATGAATACATCACCGGAATCATTAACAAGGTTCGGAAAAAGCAGCAAGGGAAAGAATCCATGTCTGACCGCATCGACCGCATTGTGACAAACCGCTGGCTTGGACTGCCTATCTTTGCGCTGGTCATGTTTGTCGTGTATTACATTTCTGTTACAACGGTCGGCAGCTGGGTGACTGACTGGACAAATGATGTGTTTGTCGGTGAATGGATTCAGGCGCCGGTGGAGACATGAGACATGGCTTGTGAACATCGGCTGTGTCGACTGGCTGACAGGGTTGATTTGTGAAGGTATCATCGGCGGCATCGGCGCAATGCTCGGTTTCCTGCCGCAGATGTTTATCCTGTTCTTTTTCCTGGCGATCCTTGAGGACTGCGGATATATGGCACGTATCGCATTCGTGATGGACAGAATATTCCGCAAGTTCGGATTGTCCGGCAAATCCTTTATTCCGATGCTGATTGGTACAGGATGCGGACTGCCGGGGATTATGGCGGCCAGAACCATTGAAAATGAAAAAGACAGGCGCCTTACTATTATGACGGTAACCTTTATGCCCTGCGGTGCAAAGCTGCCGTCGATTGCCTGCATTGCCGGCGCTTTGTTCGGCAATAACGGAATGGTTGCGTTTTCCGCATATGTTCTGGGGATCGTCTCTGTGGTCGTAACCGGCGTGATGCTGAAAAAGACGAAGCTGTTTGCCGGTGATGTGACACCGTTTGTCGTGGAACTTCCCGCCTATCACTTCCCCACCATGAAGAATGTAGGGCACAGTATCTGGGATCGTCTGAAAGCGTTCGCAAAGAGAGCAGTCACGGTTTATATGCTGGCTGCCATTCTGGTCTGGTTCCTCTCCAGCTTCGGATGATGAATGGTGCATTCGGCATGGTGGACAGCCTGGATCAGAGCATCTGTTATAATATCGGAAACGCGATTGCCTGGATTTTTACCCCCTGCGGATTTGACAAATGGCAGGCAGTTATCGCATCCATCCTCGGTCTTGCGGCAAAGGAAGAGGTTGTCGGCGTACTCGGGCAATTTGCAGCTATGGATGACGCTCTCGATATAGTAGAATCCGGGGGAAGCCTTGCCCCGATTGCGGCACTGCTCGGAAACAGCGCAATCGTCGGATATGCTTTCCTTGCGTTCAACCTGCTGTGCGCGCCCTGTTTTGCGGCGATCAACACGATCCGTGTGGAGATGCAGAACGGTAAACTGGCAGCATTTGCGATTTTGTATCAGTGCCTGTTTGCCTATGCGGTTTCCCTGTTGGTTTATCAGTTTGGTTCCCTGTTCACCGGAGGCGGGTTTACTGCCGGAACAGTTGCGGCCTTACTTGTCCTTGCATTTATTCTCTTTATGCTGTTCCGGTCCGGATATAAGCCTGTAAACGACCGGAAAATGGTTTCGAAAGAGGCAGCGGTGTAATGAATAAGCACAGGAGGCATTTATGGAATGGGTTATAGATAATTTGTCAACCGTCATCATTGGATTACTTTTGCTTGCCGCTGTTATCTTTGCTGTCCGCACGCTGATAAAGGATCATAAAAACGGCAGGTGCAGCGGCGGATGCCCCGGATGCTCTCACATCGGGAAGTGCCCTCATACAAAGAAGTGAAGTAATTATTCAGGACAGCACTTCACACTTGCCGCGAAATGCGTCTGGTAGCGTAGATTACACAGGGAAAAGTCCCATTGCGCGAAGTAAAACTGAAATCCGATCATACCGAAAGGAGTTGTCATTTTTGATGAAGAAACAGGGCGTAAATACAATGCCGATGTCAAGAGTACAGAATGAGTCAAGAGAGGACTATCTGGAAGCAATTTATCTCTTGTCAGGGAAGGAAGGCGGAGCTGTCAGATCCGTTCGGATAGCAGAATTCATGGGCTTTTCCAAGGCAAGTGTCAGCAGAGCTGTTTCTGTTTTGAAAGAAGACGGTTATGTTGAAACGGATAGCCGTTCGATGGTATTTCTGACCAGAGAGGGAATGGATGAGGCAAAGCGTGTATACAGGAAACATTGCTATTTTGAAGATCAGCTGCTGAAAGCCGGCGTAGACGCCGAAACCGCTAATGCCGAGGCTTGCCGGATGGAACATGCAATCAGTGACAACAGTTTTGAAAAACTGATGAAATTATCTTCTGTTTATTATTAAGAAGAATGTGAGGCGATGAAAGGTTGATTAAAACAATAGTTCATATTGAAGGAATGTCCTGTGGAATGTGCGAATCACATATAAATGATACGATACGCAGGAATTTTGAAATTAAGAGTGTAAAATCTTCGCACAAAAAGAATCTGACAGAGATTGTTTCCCTGGCTCCGCCAGACGAGCAGAAACTGAGAAGAATCATAGACGCCACAGGGTACAGAATCACAGGCATTCACAGTGAAGAATACGAAAAGAGAGGTCTGTTCCGGTGACAAAAAATGATGACATCATAGATGTCGGTGCGCTGCGGCAGCAGAGTATGTGGTTATACAGAAAAACCGACTGTGTATAAAACAGAGAATCTCCGCATACATTGTAAAAACGAATGTTTGCGGGGATTTTTTTGAAAAGTTATATTGAAGAACGGGCGATTGAGATGGCTCAGTATATTATAGAAC
>JAJBUT010000038.1:0-10395 GCA_020860185.1 Lachnospiraceae bacterium
ATTAAAACAATTCTGAAAAATTAAGATATTTACGTTGATGAAGCTGTTCACACGAAAAGGAGGATTGATGCCGAAGTTGAGACTGATGTGATGAAGGCATGCTTATCAGACCTTCTGAAATCAGGAAATCTGATGTACATCCTGTGAGGAACCTGTATTTATATATAGAAGAAAGCTGCGGCTGCTATGCAGCATCTATCATCTGGAGTTGTTTATAACGGGCGTCCGGATGCAGGGATATCCCAATCATGGTTGTCAGGAATGAATAGTGCTTTTTCGTATGGATCTTCATCCGATGGAGCCCGTAATCGTTCAGGATTTTGTTGTTGATACGCTCTGTAGCGGTTCTCTGGTTATATATTTTCTTATATGCCTCGGTGCCGCGCGGCACGGTTTTTCTAATTTCAAGGGCGCATTTGGTGGCCCGGTTTTTACCACCAAATGCGCCGCACAATATCGCATAAATGTCAATAGTTTTTTGAAAATTTATTTAAATTGTTTCCTTGAAGTTGGAGGAAAAGAAATTTAGAACATGTAAAAAGAACGGAATCTCGGGGAGTTTTGAGTTTCCGAGACCGCGCTCAAATATTACCAAGGAGGAAGCTTTCGGTGGTATGGAAGATTGTATATCGGAAGTCTGAACGGATTCTTTTTATAACAATGCTTATAAAATATCTTGTGTCAATTGGATTTGCTTTCCTGGCAATTATCACGATGAAAAACATCAAATATACGGTGATTGCTTTACTGGAGCTTTTCCTGGTTATGATACTGACTGATTTGCTGACTCGGAAAAAAAGAGTCCCCGGATGTATACTGAATGCTATTCTCATATTCCTTTTCGATGTACAAATGGCGATTCTTTTTTTCTCCAGTACATATATTGAGACGATTATGCTGTCTAACCTTGATTCAATAGAGGATATTCAAGGCAACTCTACACAGTATTTGATTACGATTGTGGTAATTTTTGTTACTTCTCTCCTACCTGTCCGGGCAATTGGAAATCGTTTTTATTCTTTCAGAAAATCAGTCACCTCTTTCCTTATCACTTCCGTGGCTGAAGTATTGTTTTTAACAGGAGTAGGAATCGGTTATTCACCGTTTAGCAGTTATATCATATTATTGCAACAGGAATATAATATCTATCAACTGCATCAGATAGTGGATGCCGGTGACGAATCGGTCACAGACGATTCATCAGATGACGATACAGAACAGATGAATTTATTTTATTCGGACGGTATATCCAATTACAGACAGAAAGACTCTTTGTTGCCTGAAAATCCGAACGTGATCCTGATATTTACGGAAGGACTGTCCCAGAATCTGATTGACGACGAACGCGAGATCATGCCGAATATTGCGTCTTTTCAACGGGAATCTGTTACCTTTACTGGGTACTACAACCATACATATGCAACTTACCGTGGTCTGATTGGTCAGTTGTTTTCCGGCTATCAAATGGACAACTTTGATGAAAATCACTTTATTTCGCTACAAAGTATTTTTAAAGATAAAGGGTATCGCACAGCAATAATCAATACAGAACCAAATAATGAAGAATTTACGGCCTATCTCAATTCGTTGGGCTTTGATGAAGTTATCGGAGAACCTACGAATGATCTTCTCGGACTGGCTGATTCCTATTCCGATCGGCAAGCTTACGATTTACTGTATAATACCGCACAGTCACTTTCTGAATCAGAGGAACCGTTTTTTGTTGTCATTTATACTTTTGGCACGCACGCTACGCTCACCAGCACAGACGAGGTGTTTGAAGCCGGAAACAATGATGAATTAAATAAATTCTATAATCTCGATGTCCAGTTTGGAACGTTTTTCGAATATTATCATGAAAGTAGCCTGGCAGAAGACACTGTTCTAGTGTTTACTACAGACCATGCAACATATCAAGACAGTGAATTTGTCAGTGCATTTCCGGATTATGTACGCTTGAGTATGCAAGCGGATAAAATTCCTCTCAGCATATACTATGAAGGGACAGAACCGGAAACAATTGAAGTGAACGGACGCAATTCGCTGGATTTGGCTCCCACGATTCTGGATTATCTGGACATCAGTGCACCTAATTACTTTCTGGGAGACAGCTTATTTGCAGAAACCTCCGCATCCTGTTGGGATACTGTTTTTTTCTCGGATACGAGCCCTTTATCTTCCGAAGATAACGTGTTATCCAATCTAAAGGGGGAAGATCTACAATTGTTTGAAGATATGGTTCAAAAATATTTTATTTATAAACTTTCTGATAGTTCTGGGACGTCTTCGGAAACCGTAAGCAAATTTAAAACAGGGATAGACTGGAACTTGAGCGAAGATGGTCAAGAGCTTGAAATTATTTATACGCCAAGCTCGAACGAAGAGTACGGACAATATTGGTATGCGGTTTGGAGCAGAGAGACCGAAGGAGAAGCGGATGGGGAAAAAGTAATCTGGTATTTGATGGAGAAACTAGAAAATGGTTCATGGCGATCCATAGTGTCTCTCAGCGATGTTACGACACATGGTGAAATCCGTGTAAATGTCTACGGCGGAACAGATGAGGCTGCAGATCTGCTGGAATATGCGTCTATCATTGTACCCTAAAAGCAGATTTCCAAAGAAAATATGTTGATTATCCAACGCAACAAACCACTTATCGACTACTATTGACCAAGGATTAGTAGCGTACTATATCCCGTCATGGGATTTCCAAGGGGTCTATGAAAATCTAATTTTTTAAGATGCATACATTTGTAAAGAATACAATAGTGCGCAGAAGTTCTAACAGCTATTACACGTTGCTTTTGTCGGAAATTTCCGGCTATGCCCCCATCTAAGATATTTTTCTTCTTTTGTACAGGATGCAGGGAAAAAGCGTAGCCTACACCTTTTTCCTGCACGTTTTTAAAATTTTACTGTTATTGACATCTAAAATTTATAGTAAACGGCTTTAATTTTTTCTTTAAATGCTTATTAATACTGATGGTGTTAGTCAGTAAATGGGTCGTTGGTTGTGTAAGTCCGTTTTAACGGACACCTTACGTGCTATAATTCCATAAACAAAGTAAAGCCAGATGCGGAAGAGGTGAAATCTCTCTTTGAGGGACACATTGACAACGGCACTCTCGCCCTGTGCGATGGTTTAAGGAGCTACAATGCACTTGCTTCTGTAAAAGAATGTACAGTTAGGAACTGATGAGAGACATTTTTACAATATGAATACCGTGAATGGTTCCACAGCTTTATCAAGCGAACATACGAATTTTACCGTGGCGCAGCGACCAAGTACCTGAATCGTTATAATGTACTGTTTGCCGTCATGTATCGAAAGGCCGACAGTATGATCCAACGGCTGAATGAATCATTACTGACACCGGATACACACAATTATTATCACAGCAATAAAGAAGTTCGGCAGGCAAGCCTGCTGCTTATCTGATCGAACGACCCATTTGCTGACTAACACCAAAATAATTATACACAAACACAAAAAGCAACTAATTGAGAAGAACAGAATTGTAGAAACAAATGAAAAAGCCGCTCTATATACGCGGCCTCTTTCATTTATTCCGCGGAGCTCTCTTCTGCTTCGTCCGCCGCTGTACTCTCTTCCGTTTCGTCCGCCGCACTGTCCAGTGTCAGATAAATATATTCTTCCTCATCACCCGGATTCTGAAGTACCATACCCGTCGTATTGCCGTCGCTGTCCAGCACATTCATCACATACCAGCATGTGGACACACCCTCCTGCTCATTATTCAGAAGCACACAGAGGTAATACATACCGTCCTCATCCTCTTCTGTCTGATAAAAGTCAATGGAGTATACATACACGCTCAGATTACTCTCTTCATCGATATAGGCGACTCCTACCGTATCGCCGCCGAAGGCCCAGGCAGACCCGTCATTTTCGCAGGTATAATATCCGTAAATGGCGGTTGCCCCTTCTTCCAGCTCCCTCACAGATATCTCTGTGCTGTCCTCCAGCGTCATAACCTGCCATGTCTCCTCTGATTCATCACTCTCCGCACTGGTCCCGGTTTCCTCCGTGCTGTCCGCGGTCTCAGCGCTGCTCTCCGCAGCGGCCACACTTCCCTCATCTTCCCCGGCTCCGGCTTCGCTGCCGCAGGACGTCAGCATCACCAGCCCCATTGATAAACAAAGACATAATGTCAATCCGCGATAAAATCTGTTTTTCATAATTTATATTCTGCCTTTCTGCTTCTTTTTGAAATAGTTCCTTTTTAAGAGACCCCGACAGTGTACACCATCGGGGTCTCTTTTGTCCAGCGAAACTGCCGGATGAAATACTTTTCCTTGTGTGATTTACGTTATCAGACGTACTTCGCAGCAAGTGCGACGTACTGTTCTGAATAGTTACTACATTTCATGATTGCTTCATTTCTTCCCAGCTGCAACGACGTAACGCCGATGTATCTTCGATGGAAGAAACACAGGTATCATTACCGTCGATTCAGAATGCGTTCGCATCATAGGTACCTGCACCATATACAACGCCGTCCACAGTCAGTGTAACGCCCTCAGCAACAACAACGGTCGCGCTGTCGGAAATGCTCAGGCTGGTGATCACGGAAGTGCCGTCCACGGTCCATACCGCGTCATCTGTCAGGGTTACGTTGATGTCATTGCCGCCGTTGTAGTTGACAAGGTTCGCCACCTGGCCGATGCTGTAATACTCTGTCGCGTCGAAGGAGGTGTTCTGCTCTGCAAGGACCTCTGCCGCGTCCTCTACAGTGTCATACGCGTCCCCGCCGTTCGCCAGCACGATCTGGGAGCCCGCATAGGTCACATGGATCGCGGAGGTAGAGGCCACCGCGCCTGTCAGCGTAGCGCCTGCCCCGAGCGTCAGGTTCAGGGTGGAGGCGTCCAGGGAACCCTCCGTGCTCTGGTCGGAACCGGATGCATTGTAGACGTTTCCTGTGTAATCGCCGTTCGTGAAGGTGAAGTTCTGCTCGGAACCGCCGTTGGCCGCCTCATCCGTACTGAATCCCGCATCCTCGGTATGTACGGTGCGGAAGTTCATGCCGCTGCCATTGTAGTTCTGCTCATCCTCGGTGGTCATCATGCCGCCGTTCGTCGCGTCGTCGTTGTCCATCACCTGGATCAGGACGCCGCCGTTGCTGATCTCTGCGTCGTCAACCGTCGCGTCTACGCTCTCATTGGAGGAACCGGACTTCACCAGGAAGGTGGCGTAACCGGAGTTCACGACCGTCCCCTCCTCGATGGTGATGTAGTTCGCGCTCTGGTGTACCATGAAGCCGAAGGTATCGGAGTTGATCTCCGTCACTTTGGTCTCTTCCGCCGTGTACTCGATATCGTTCTCGCCGGTCGCGCTGGAAAGCGTGTAGGTCTCGCCCGCCTCGATGCTGGTGTATACCGCGGAACCGCCGGTGAAGATGGAGGCATAGGTGCCTACATTGACCGTGGCGCCCGCGAAGGTCTCAACCGCGCTGCCGATCACATAGGTGCCGTAGCCGGAGCCGTAGTTCGTGGTGTACGGGTTATCTTTTGTCTCATACAGCTGGCTCGCCGTCCCATCGGAATGTGTCGTCTGCTGGAGCGGGGCCGCCGCGGACTCATCCGCGTTGTTCAGCGTCAGGGATGTGTCATAAATGTTCAGGTACATGTTGCTGCCGGAGTCGGTGGAAAGCACCGCCCATGCGCCGGCCTGCGTATCGGAATCCGTCACGTTCATGGTGGAGTCATTGCCCATCAGGTTCGTGCAGCGGGAGGTCCCCATGATGCCCAGGATCCACGGCGGGGCTACCATCAGCGCCTGGTCCGGTGTGTTCATGTAATCCCCGTACAGGGTGCCGCCGTTGCTGACCAGTGTGGAGTCATCGATCGTCACCGTAGACCCGCTGTCCGCGAAGACCGGCATCGTAGCCACGCCGGTGGTCTCGATGTAGGAATCCGTGATGGTCACTACGGAATCACCGTAAACCGCGACCGCGGAGCCTCTTCCCGAGAAATCGCAGGTATCCGTGCCGTCCGCCTCGGTGTCAAGGACGATGCTGGCGTTTGCGATACTGTAGGTGCCTACATTGTAAAGGATGATGCCGTTGTCGCCGGATGTCGTATCATTGATCACGACATTCGCCGCGCTGTCCGCATCATAGGTTCCGCTCTCAACCAGGCTCGGGTTGGAGTAGGTGGTGTAGTCATCCTCATATACGAAGATGGCTGCCGTGTACTGGTAATCCTCTTCGCCGCCGCTGCTCCAGGATCCGAGCACGCCGGAATAGGTGTTGAGTCCGGCAGATGTCTGCCAGGTTCCCGCGTAAACATCATCTGTCGACCTGCCATAAGCGACGACCTGATCCGCCGCGCCGTTCTTCAGGCTGTCACTGAAGTAATAGCTGTTGCCGCGCCGTACACACAGCGTGTCTTTTCCGTCCGCGTCCCAGTCACCGACCAGCACGGTATCGGTCGATCGGCCATAGTCGATCACCTGATCCGCCGCGCCGCTCTTCAGGCTGTTGCTGATATAATAGCTGTTGCCCCGGCGTACTGTCAGGGTATCCGCGCCATCGCCGTCCCAGTCGCCGGCCAGCACTTCATCCGTCGATCGGCCATAATCAATCACCTGATCCGCATTTCCGCTTTTCAGGCTGTTGCTGATATAACAGGTGTTGCCGCGGCGTACCGTCAGGGTATCCACGCCGTCGCCGTCCCAGTCGCCGACCAGCACCTCATCCGTCGATTTGCCATAGTAAATCACAAAATCCGCGGCGCCGTCCGTCAGACTGTTGCTGAAATAATACGCATTGTCGCGGCGTACGCACAGGGTATCTACACCGTCGCCGTCCCAGTCTCCGATCAGCACCTCATCCGCATCCTGGCCGTATGTAATCACCAGATCAGCGGCGCCGCTCTTAATCGAATAAGAAAAGTAGTAAACATTGCCGCGGCGTACTACCAGTGTATCTCCGGCAGAAACAAGCGTGTCGCCGCTGTCCTCCTCGTTATAGGCCTCGAGGGCCGCATCCGCATCATCCGTGTCGCATGCCATGGCGTTAACGGTGTTGGTTTCTCCCGTTACCTCTGATGCGTATGAAACGAAACAGATGGAAGCTGTCATTGACGCCACAACAGATAACGCGAGAAGTTTTTTCATTCTCCTTTTCATAAAGTTCTCCTTTCTTAATATTTTTCCGACATACTTTATGCCTCTTCCAAATTCTCCTTTCTTAATATTTTCCGACATACTTTATGCCTTTTCCAATTTTATCAGTAAAAAAATCCCTGTTATATATCATTATTTTAGAAAAAAGTCACTTTTTTTTCGTTCTTTACAAAATAGATATAATTTGTACATATCCTGATCACAAAGTCTATTCATAACGACGGGCAGGAGACGCCGACGGCCTCCTGCCCTGAAAATCAATTTCCGTAAATAATTGTATCTGTCCTACTTTATTTCTGCCATGTCCCCGCATAAACATCGTCTGTCGACTAACCATAGTCAATCTCCTGATCCGCCGCATCGCTCTTCAGGCTGTTGCTGATGTAATAGCTGTTGCCCCGGCGTACCACCAGTGTATCGCTACCGCTCGCGCCGGACATGTCGCCCTCTCCTCCGCCTCCCATAAAGCAGCTGTCATCGGCGTCGGTGTCCGCCCCAAATGATGCGACGGTCACCGATGCCGTCATGGCAGCGACCATAAGAAGCGCAAAAAGTTTCTTCATTCATCTTTTCATGTTTGTCCCCTTTCCTGGTAATCTTTGACACTATATATGATGCCTGACATAATTTTACCAGTAATGATTGGACAATAACATTAAATTTATTTAGAAAAAAAGTACATTTTTTGTGAACTTTTCACAATTAATTTTATAGCGATTACTCCTCGCTTTCCACACCGTCAATGACATCTCTCAGAGCGTCCAGAGCGATCATGAAATCTGTCACGCTGAAATCATCCAGCGCACCGGTGTCCACCACTTCCGTCTCAGACACCCACTGCGCAATGAGCTCCTGATAGGCAGCATCGATGCACTCCTCCTTCACGGTATATGAATTTGAAAACCCGGTATCCGCCGTCACGGAATCACGGATGACCACATAATAACCGTCCTCCGTCTCCCCGGTCATGCCGATCCCGCCCTCATCCAGGGACTCCAGGAGGGTTTCAAAATCTTCCAGAACCGTGTCCGAGCTGTCATACACAAGTTCACCGGTCGTGTTGCCGTCCGGATTGTCGGCTGTGTAGGCGGAGATCGCCTCGTCCAGCTCATCTCCGGAGAGAGAGGAAAGCTCCGCATAGCACGCTTCCGCCTGTTCCAGATACGCCGCCTTCTCCTCATCTGTCAGATCCTCATAGGAAGAAGAATCGCCGAACAGGATATAGCGGCAGGCGCGCACTTCCTGCTCTTCGATATAATGCTCAATATCCTCATCTGTGATCTCATACTCGCCGCCTTCACCGAACAGGATATTCTCATACTGCTGATAATAATAATTGCGCAGGTACATTTCCTCCAGACCTTCCCTGGTCGTACCATAATACAGAAGGGACATGTTCATCTCCTCCGTTCCATGCTCCTCAATCCAGGCCGCTTTCTCATCCTCGTCGTACTCGTCCTCATCTACCGTGCCCGCGGCAACCGCCTCATCCCAGAGATCCTCGCCCAGCGATGTGATACTGTCCGGTATATAGGAATCATAAGACTCCTGATACTCGTCAGAGAGAGTCACCCCCGCTTCCAGAGCTTTTGAATAAACCGCGGCGTTTAATGTGGCATAGTAGTATGCGTCCTCCAGCACATAATCCGCCATGGTAGTCCCGTCTTCCAGCTCCGCCGTCAGATCCGGATAGGAATAATAGCTGTAGTAATACGTGTAGCTGTAAGAATAAGCCTCATAGGTGATCCAGTAAAAATATTCGGCAGCGGTGATATCCACCCCGTTTACCGTGTAAACGACATCCTCCGCCTTCACCGATAAATCCGTGAGATAGGCGACCACATCATCATATGCCTCCTGCGGGATACCGGAATCTTCAGATTCAGATGTCTCCGTCTCCGCACTGCTGACTTCCAACGTATCATCATCCGAGCCGCATGCTGTCAGCATGGACGCCGCCAGCGCCAAAGAAAGACTCGCTGCTATCATTCTCTTTTTCACTGTAAATTCCTCCTGAATTCTGCATAGGATAATGTACTATTATCGTAATTTACGTCAACATACGTACTTCACAGCAGATGCGAAGTACTGTCCTCAATAGTTGCCTATTGTCATTTTACATGCCGATATTCTCCAAAAAAAGGAAGTTTTTTGTCTATTAACGGACATTTCTGTAGAATATTAGTTCTTTTCCGCATGATACATCAGGCGGGAACTCATCTCCTCTTCTCTGCATATAGAAAAAGGCTGGCCTCCCGGCCAGCCTCATCCCGATTATTCATTTGTTGTCCGACATGCCTCTCCGGAAAGCATCACTTCCACTTCCCGGCATATATCTCATCCGTTGCCCTCCCGAATGTGAATGTATCCACACCGGAGTCCGGGTTTGCGATGCTGTTGCTGATGAAGTAGGTATTCCCGTTCCTGCGCACTGTCAGAGTATCTGTGCCGTTCGCATCCCAGTCACCCACCAGGACTTCATCGCCTGCACGTCCGAAGGTGGTCATCCAGACATCGCCGTCCGGATCCGTCACTTTCGACAGGCTGAAGTAATATACATTGCCATCCCGTCGTACCGCCAGAGAATCATAACCGCTGTTCTCCCAGTCACCGACATGGACTTCATCCGCCGTGCGCCCGTAGGTAGCGCTCCAGGTGTCGCCATCTGGATTGGTGATGTCATTGCAGAAGTAATAGTAATTGCCGTTGCGGCGCATGGCGAGGGAGTCGCAGCCGTCGCCGTCCCAGTCACCGACCAGCACTTCATCACCTGAACGACCGTAGGTAACGGTCAGGTACACATGCATCGTGGTGATGTCGTCGATGAAATAGCAGACATTTCCGCGCCGCAGACAGATCGTGTCAACGCCGTCGCCGTCCCAGTCACCGACCAGCACCATATCGGTTGACTGTCCTGCGCTGATTGAAAAATCGGCATTTCCACCCTTTAAAGTGAAATTAAAATACATCATCGTGCCGCGGCGTACCATCAGGGTGTCGCCGGAGCTGCTGTCATCTGAACCGGTACTGCCGGAAGCACCATCGTCAGAACCCGCGCTGTCGGAGCCACTGTCGTCAGAACCGGTATCGCCTGTGCTTCCGCTGTCGCCGGAACCGGTATCGCCTGTGCTTCCGCTGTCGCCGGAGCCTGTATCGCCTGTGCTTCCGCTGTCGTCAGAGCCTGTGTCTCCTGTGCTTCCGCTGTCGCCGGAGCCTGTGTCTCCTGTGCTTCCGCTGTCGCCGGA
>JAJBUT010000038.1:10495-15534 GCA_020860185.1 Lachnospiraceae bacterium
TTCCGCTGTCGCCGGAGCCTGTGTCTCCTGTGCTTCCGCTGTCGCCGGAGCCTGTGTCTCCTGTGCTTCCGCTGTCGCCGGAGCCTGTATCGCCGCTGCCGCCGGTTCCGTCTGACCCGGAACTGCTTTCTGTTACCGTGATCGTTACCGAAGCAGTTGCCGTATTGTAATTATCTGTCCCGGCTGCTGTGATCGTGATCGTAGCCGTGCCCGCGCTGACTCCGGTGACTTCGCCGTTGCTGTCCACCATTGCCACGTCCGTGTTATCTGAAACATAGGTTACTGTCCCGATTGCCCCGGAAATGCTGATGGATGTCGTGCTTCCGACGGTAATGTCGGAGGAAGAAGCAGCCGCGCTGACGGACTGATCCGCTTTATTGATCGTAAAGGTTTTCTCCTTCGTACCAACATAATCGCCTTCACCCGTAATAACAACATTCGCTGTCCCCGCATTGACATTATTGCTGAAGGAAACCGTATAATCCGTTCCTTCCGCCAATGTTAAACCATTATTCCGCACCGTGACATCAGGCTTCTTTTCTGTCCCGTCATAGGTAAAACTGTCAGCTGACAGCGTGATCGTGCAGGAGGAAATATCTGTTATGGTATTGCTTACTTCTGCAGAACCGCTGCTGACAGAATCACCGGAATATGCGTAAACCTGATATGTATATATCATTCCATCGGATATTTCCTTATCAGTCCAGGATGTTTCAGACGTAGTTTCCATCAGAGAATAACTGCCTTCCCCTGTCTTTCGGTAAATTCTATATCCCTCCGCTCCGGTAACTTCCTCCCAGCTCAGCTGTATGCCGGTGCTGTCTTTTGACAGCGTAACGGTCGGTGTTTTCAGATAACAAATCGTCATTGTCTCTGACCCGCCGCTGAGACTTCCGTCCGCATAGGCTGCCACATAAAAGTCATACTCTGTTCCGCTGGTCAGGCTCAGGGTCGTGCTCTGTGTACTGTCGCTTCCTGCGGTAACACTCCGGCTGCTATACGAGCTTGCCGTGGATTGCTTATAATATACACGGTAGCTTGCAGCACCTTCCACGGTTTCCCAGGTCACCTCAATGCCGCTGCTGGTATTGGTCACTCCAAGCAGCGTCGGAACAGACAGAAATGTCACGGAATTTTCCACCGAGTCATAGACAGTTCCATCAGTTAAAACCGTCCGTATCATATATGTACAAACCGAACCGCTGCTCACATCCTGGTCAATCCAGGATGTATCCGCCGTCGTCTGCACCAGAGACCAGCTGTCATCTTCTGTTTCTTTATAAATCCGGTACTCGGACGCATCTGTAATCTCCGGCCAGTCCACCTGTATTCCTGTTGAAGTGTTTGTCAATTCCGGTTTGATATAAATAAATTTCTGTTTGTTTAAAACCAGACTTTTCGAACTGCCGGCATACGCCTCCACCCAGATGTAGTAGGTGCTCCCGCTCGATGCGCTGGACACCGCGCTTGTAGTATCCGCATCTGTCACCGTGACCGTTGAGGAATTGTAATGAACGTAATAGCCTTCCGCACCGGCAACGGCATTCCATGTCACTTCGATTCCGCTGTCTGTCGCGGAAATCCCGGTGATCTCCGGTGTCTCCAGATCCGAATATACCGTACATGTCCCATCTGAGGCAATCTTATAAAAGACAGGGAGCGTTTCAGTGGAAGAGCTGGTTCCTGAAGAATCGCCAGTCACATACCAGACAGCCGCTCCGTCCACAACAACAGGTTTACAGTCAGACAACTGGCCTTCCGTTGTGTAAATCTCACTGGTCATGTCCCCATTTCCATCCAGATAAACATAGTGCAGCATAACCTGTTTGGATGCCGAAACGCTGCTGTCAGCATACTCCGTAGTTGTCCAGAGCAACAGGAACTGATCCGTATCCAGTTTCACCAGTTGGGGGGTCGACGCGGAAATACTGCCGTCCGTATCATAATCCGTGATCATATTTATTTCCGTACCGTCCGATGAAAAATCACTGAGGGATGTGACCGTCACAAACACATTTCTGGCCGTATGACTGCTCCAGTCATCGTCCTGCGTCACAGAATTCCCCGCCACCAGATAAGAAGTGGAGGAATACTCAAATCCGCCCAGAGATGCGCCGGTACTGTTCGTTCCTGTTTCCCCTTCAAAAGAAAACACGTTCACATAACTGGTGCTGCCGGAGAACGTACTGTCTCCCGCCTGCTTTGCATATTTGGAGATAATAGCTGCTCTGGGATAAGCGTCTCCATGATCAAGTGCAACAAGATTATTATCGTCGTCAACCAGAATAAACTGATTAAAGGAGTGGCTGACATAGCCCACACTGTTGTTCATTACAGAATAATAAGAATCCGTGATCGTCATATCGGATTCCTGCACCTCAATCATCAGATTCGCCTGATGATTTAATCCGTCAGTTGACGTATACATCTGATGGCTGGTGCGGATGTACAGATATCCGTTGCATTCCGTCATACGGAGACTCCCGGCACGAAACGGTATCGTAGTATTCGCTCCATACAGACTGGCCGCCCCGAGCCGCTCCCAGTCCTTGCTGTATTTGACGACCCGCACAACCTCCACGCTGTCGTCCTCATCTGAATTATTCTGTCCGAATACCAGATAATAAGCATCCTCGCCCTCATAGAATCCGCCGAATATGCTCAGTTCAAAACTGATATAAGTCTGAGAAGTAATCTGGTAATTGTTGTCGTAATATTCTACCACAACCCCATCATCCGTGCTGCCCGTGTACTCCACACGCATCATGCCTTCATCTGTGTCAACCAGATAAGATTTCACGGTAGATGCATTCACCGAATAATTCTGATCATTCGTGTTGCTTGTCGCCTCTGCAGTTAAGCCTGCTTCTTCGTCTGCCCATACGGGCACGGATAGCAGAGATAGTGCCATAGCAGCCGACAAAATAATTGAAAAAAACTTTCTCATAACATTTCTCCCTTCCTTATTATTCGCCTGATACAACGACTTCTCCCGCACTTTTCTGTCACAGGTTATCTGTATGAGACGATATTTTTCATCTTTATTATAATAGCATAAACATAAAGCTGGTTCAAGTTTACTATGAAGCTACTCCATATGAAGCATTCTACTTATCAGAAGATTCATCTTCTCGTAAACTCCACGGCGAAGTGGTCCCACCAGGAGTTGAGAACCCCATAACATATTGGTCCTTGTCCTCAAACTGCACTATGTCAATCTCATGCTTTTCGTACATACTATAACGCTTCTCTGCGAATCTGACCGGTTCAAATTACCAGTCGCTTTTTCCTTCAGTGCCGCCAGAACCATCTTCATCACCAGACAAGGTTCTTACAAGAGCATCTGTCTCATCGAAAAGCATAATGACCATCTCATGTTTTTGATACATGCCTGTCACCCCTTTACTTATCCGCGTATGAAGGGTTATAACTTTCCACTTCCATATTGCTTCCATCCTCAACGAGCCATGCACATACCTCACCATGTGCATCGAAGATAATTACATCCATCTCGTGCTTCTGATACATAACTCTCTCCCTCTGTGAATCCGAACGATCAAATAAATGTTTTACTTATCGGATACTGTGGAGCCACTTCCTGGAATGCTGTTTGTGCCACTGGTGCTTCCACTGTTAGTCCAGTTAAATGTAAACACATCAGCAACCTCGAAAGCCACAATGTCCATCTCATGTTTCTCGTAAATAATTATTCTGCTCCTCACTTGTCGCTGGTATCCGGGTTAACAGAATGAACAACGATTCCACCACTCTCATCTCCGCTTACCCCAAGATCCGCAAACACACAGCTTTCCTCGAAGGCAACAATGTTCATCTCATATTTTTCGTACATTGCAACTTCTCCCTATGAATCCGAACGGTCTGGCTTGATGCTCCAAGGATTGTATTCTTCGTCTTCGACCACTGATCCCGATTCATTGCCTGTGAAAACATCATTTTCATCAAACTGAATACCCTTCATTTCATGCTTCTCATAGTTCATTCGTTTCTTTGCTCCTTTACTTCTATAGGACCTTCATCTACACAAGAAGCAAGCACAACGACATTTTAGTTGCTTATAATTCTGTGTTTTAGATGTCAGAGAATTCTGTGCCGCCTCCGGGAATGCTATGCGTATCGTCCCCGTCAGAAGAGGTGTTATCCCCAACCTTTGTAAATACGTCATATTGTTCAAAGAAAACAACATTCATCTCATGCTTCTCGTACATACCTAAGCCTCTTATATATCTGATTTTTCTGGGTCAACGCTAAATTGATCCCATCCAGTACTGCCACCATCTGATTTGTCAGCACGGACATAAGAATCATTCTCGTCAAAGATTGCAATCTCAAGCTGATGCTTCTCGTACATAATCTATATACCTCACATATCACTGGAGCCATCACCACCATAGGAATGCTGGCTACTGCCTCCGCCATCTTCATCAGCATCACTGGCCAAGCCTATTGTAAACACATCGGCACTATCAAAAAAGACTGCTTCCATCTTATGTTTCTCGTACATGGCTTTCTCCCTCAGCTGTCAACTCTGTCTGGATCCCACGAATATTGTCCGCTGCCACTTCCCTCTTGTCCGCTAATCTTACAGTTAACAAAAGGAGTTCTCATCAAAACAAACAATCTCAGCTTCATGTTGCTTGTATTCAAACTTTTTCTCGTACATATCAATCCATCGCCCTCACATATCAGCGCCAGGAGCATCTCCGCCATAGCTGTCAGATCCGACTATACTCCCCTGATTAGACCAACATACAACCCAGGCAAACTGTTCATTCTCTTCAAATGCAACGACTTTCATTTCATGCTCTGTGTACATCATCCGATCCTCCAATCAAAAAGGCACACTAACTCAATTTTTATTGTACTTCCGCGCCTCGCTGTTTGTCAACACCTTCCTGAACTTATCCTGGCCTGTTTGAAAGCTTCTGTCCCCAGAAACCATATATCATTGTCAATCCAATACCTCCCATCTGCCTCAAGGTATTCTGTCATCTGGGAGTATTTATCATCAAACGCGTCAT
>JAJBUT010000092.1 GCA_020860185.1 Lachnospiraceae bacterium
TAACTGCCATTTTCGTTTGGATCATGACGGGGAGCCTTCCGTTCCGAATGCCAGTCTGATGGGAAGAGAGGGAGAGGGATATATGTGCATTCTGGAGGCGTCTGAGGAGGAATCGCGACAGCTTCTTGCGGAGGCCGGAGCGACGGATATCCGTGTACGGCCGATTCAGCTGGAAGAGTTTTTCCTGCAGGAAAGAAAGGAAATGTTGATTGACTGGAAAGAGATTTTTGCATGACAGGGGATCGAATCCGGCGTACGGCGGGAGGCCGGTCCGGGCGAATCGCGTGAAACTTCATACGGCACCCCCGGGACTTCACGATCTGGCTTATGTTTTCAGTAAAAATTACTGGATTTTACTGATCACCGCGGCGTATTTCCTGATTACGATCCCTTTTCTCACCGCGGGATTGCCGGGAGATTCGATTTTTAATATAGAAGTGACACACGATCAGCTGAAATTCAGGCTGATCCATGACAGCTATCTGCCGGTTGTGCTGGCGGGGGCTGTAGTGCTTGGGATGATCGGGGGGATTGTTTCTTTCCGGTTCCTGCAGGACAAAAAGGAGACGACGATTTTTTTCTCTCTGGGTCTGACCCGGATGAGGCTGTTTGTAAACCGCTGTGTTTCGGGACTGGTGATGCTGTTTGCGGGGATTGCCGTTCCTCTGCTGGTTTCCATGGGTTTGAACATCCGGGCGCTGGGGATGTATGACGGCCTGGTGCGGGATACGTTTTATCTCATGGCGGGTCTGACGGTGACGGCGGCGGTCAGCTTTTTCGCGGCGGTGATCGTAAGCGCTCTGGCAGGCACGCTGGCGGAAACCATCGTTTACTGGTGCGGGGTCATGGCATCGCCTTACGCGGTCTGTTTTTCCCTGAATCTGCTGATGAAAAAGCTGTTCTGGGGGAACGCCTGGGGTGTGGTGACTTACGCCGGCTCGGAGGCGATCCGACCGGATCTGATGACAAAATTCGCGTGGCTGGATCCGCTGACCTTCTTTTATGAGGAGCTTAAGACGCATTCTCAGTATTCGCGTCCGCTGGCGGAGCCGGTCGTGCCGTCCGTCGAGCCGGGAAAGCTGATCGGATGGAGCATTGCCGCTGCGGCGATGCTGGTTTTGTCTGTGATACTGATAAGAAAAAGAAAAGCGGAGGCGGCGGGGATCGCCGGGACGAACCGTTTTCTGTCCGAGTGGTTGATCGCGGTGACATCCTTTTCCGCGTTTGCCCTGATCTTTTCTTTCCTGCATACATTCAGCCCGGGGCTGGGCGTTGTGCTCGGCATTGCCGGGTTCGCGGTGGTACATCTGTTCTGGAGGAAGGCTCTGTTCTCCTGCGGGGTCCGGGGACTGGGCAAGGGACTTTCCCTGGCGGCGGGAGTCGCCGTTTCGTTGCTGATCTGCGGAGTCTTTTATACCGGCGGCTTTCAGAGCATCCGGCGGTATCTGGACAGCGGGCAGGCGGTACAGGCTTCGGTCAGTTATGTCGGCTCGCCGGCATATCTGTACGAGGCGGCGTCGGGCAGCAGCACCGGGCGGGGATATTATCTGACTGCGCAGCTGACACTGGAGGATGAGGCTGCGGTTGCCCTGGTTCAGGAGATACAGAAGAACTTCATTGAGAGCGGGCGCGGGGAGTTCGCGACAGATGAGGATGATTTTGCACAGACGGTGATTCCCTATGACATCACCTTTACATACACGGACGCGGACGGGACGGAGCATGTCTGGTATTATGACAGGGTTTCCTTTGCCCAGCTGGAACAGCTTCTGTCACTGGAGGATACTTCCGCTGTGAAGGAGGGTGTGAGCGGGCTGTTCGCGGGGACGAACGAGTCGGAGTCCACCGTGTGGGCGAATGAGGCCTATCAGAACGGCGACGTTTACCTGACGAATATCTGGTGCAGCCAGACCTACGCGCTTGACCTTTCGGATGAGCAGAGGCAGGAGCTGCTGGCCGCCGTCGGGGCGGACCGGACGGAGCAGGAGACGGAGGAGTTTTATTTCCCGGAGGAACAGGCCGTGGCCGTGCTCATGTTCTCCCGGAACGGAGAGTATGACTGTGAATATTACGCGTTCAACCTTGATAATTCTTTCATTTACGTGAATGCGCGGGATACGCATACGATCGCATGGCTGGAACAGTACGGGCTTTATGATCTGGTCGATACGGATGTGGAGATTGAGAGTATTACCCTGCAGGAGTTTGACCCCTATATCGGGATGGATGGGCTGAGTGATCCGTTCGGCGTTTACTTTATGTCATACCGGGCGGATTCCCTGGATGAGTTTATGATACAGAAGGACTTCGGTAAGAAGAACACGATTACTGACGCGAGTCGGATCGCGGCGCTCGTGCCGGGACTGAGGAACGGATATTTTATGAGCGGCGGCGGCTATCTGGCGGCGGTGAAGGTCGTGGGAACGGATGGATACATTTATATGTTCCTTCCGGCGGAATATGCGACGGATTCCTGAAACAATGAACAAAATCCTGACTGAGGGAAACCGAAAATGTGAAATATAAAATGCTGCGACGGATGTGGATCAGATCGGAGTGACAGCATGAAAAACACTTTTTTGAAAGTTTATATGAATTCGGGAGAAGTAAGATCATGGGGCAGCACAGAAAATTAAGAGGAATCATCGGGATACTGGTGCTGATCCTGTGTGTTCTGTTTCTGATATCTGCGGCGCTGGGGCGTTACACCCTCAGTCCGGCAGAGATACTGGATTTAATCAAATGCAGAATCACCGGACAGCCGTTTTCCAGTGAATCAGCGGCGACGGTCCTGTTCGGTTCCCGGCTGCCGCGGATCTGTGTGGCGATGCTGGTGGGCTGCGCGCTCTCCGTGTCGGGCGCCTCCTATCAGGGGATTTTCCGGAATCCGATGGTTTCACCGGATCTTCTGGGAGCCTCGGCGGGTGCGGGGTTCGGAGCGGCGCTGGGATTTCTCTATGGGCTTCCGACGATACAGACGCAGCTTCTGGCGTTTTGCACCGGATTGGCTGCCGTGTTTATCACGCTGATGATCAGCCGGTTTGTGGGCGGTGGGCTGGATTCCTCGCCGATCCTGCTGGTGCTCTCCGGTATTGTGGTGAGCGCGCTGTTCCAGGCGTTCATCTCCATCGTGAAGTACGTGGCGGATCCGTTTGACACAATGCCGTCTATCGCGTTCTGGCTGATGGGAGGACTGACTTATGTGACGGACTCGGACGTACTGTTTCTGCTGATCCCGGTGCTGGCGGGATGTGTGATCCTGATACTGCTCCGGTGGAAGATCAACATTTTATCCTTCGGGAGCGACGAGGCGGAGTCCCTCGGGGTTCCGGTGAGGCGTTACCGCGGGATCATCATCATATGCGCCACGTTTATGACGGCGGCGAGCGTCGCTGTGGGCGGGATGATCGGCTGGGTCGGCCTGATCGTACCGCATTTCGCGCGGATACTGGCGGGACCGGACTACCGGCGGATGCTTCCCTGCACCGCGGTCATGGGAGCCGGGTTTCTGCTGATCGTGGACGATGCGGCGCGGTGCCCGTTTCCGCAGGATCTTCCGATCGGCATCCTGACGGCGATCATCGGGGCTCCCGTATTTGTCACACTGCTTGCGAAGGGAAGGAAGGGATTTCTTGCATGAGTATAATACATGCGGGAAATGTATCATATTTTAAATGGATTTTTCTTCGTATCTGTGAAGGTACTGAACAGTTACGACAGGATAGAAAAGAGAGGGACTTCCGGCATGAAAAAAGCGGGAAAGATTCTCCTGGCTCTGGCGGCTCTGGTATTTTGCCTGTGTCTGGCCGGATGCGGAGAGAGTTATCTGGAATATAAAATCACGGTGACCGGCGAGGCGACGGCCTCCGGTACGATCACGTTTCTGGATTACAGCATCAATGTATACCAGGATCTGGCGAGCAATCCCTGCGGGGACTGCGAGGATCAGCCGGTACATCTCTATGTGGGCGCGGATGCGGAGGAGACGGCGCAGGCCATCTCGGACGCGATCGAGCGCGCGGATGATCTCTGGGAGGTTGTAAGCTGTGAGGACGGCGTCGTAGTACTCCGGGAGAAAACGGCGGGGAGCGTGGAGGAAATCCCGGCAGTCACCGCGCCGGAGGGACTCACTCTGACGGCCAGCGTGTCCGGCCGGGAGGTGACGCTGCTTGCCGGGGAGAGTGAAAGCGATGCGGACGCGGATGAGGATGTCGAGTATCCGGAGGATCCCCAGCGGCTGGCAGCGGTCTACGGACCCTCTTATGAGCTGCTGACGATGCTGGGCGTCGAGGATAAAATCGTGGTGAGGGCGGATGTACAGACCGCGGATTTCCCGTGGGCGGAGCAGGTGTTCTCCCGTATCAGCGAGACCCCGATGCTGAATAACGTTCATACCTCAGTGAATTTTGAGGAATTGATGACCTATGATCCGGATATTGTATATACATTTCCGCGGGAGAATGAGCTGACTCAGCTTAAAAAAGCCGGTGTAGCGGCTCTTGCCGGCGAGACGAGTGAGACGCTGGACGGCGTGAAGGAGCAGGTGAGAAACTACGCTGCCACGCTGGGAGAGGATGCTGAGGCGCGCGCGGAGGAATATTGTACTTATTTTGATGAAAAGCTTGCCATGGTGCGGGAGATCACCGACGCGATACCGGACGAGGAGAAGCCGACGGTCTACTATGCGGGCGTGGATATCCTGACGACCTACGGAAAATATTCCGATCTGATCGAGGTCATCGAGGCGGCGGGAGGCATTGCGGTCTCGGTGGATCTCGAGGCGGGGAACCGCTCCCAGATCAACTATGAGCAGCTGATGTCGTGGAATCCGGATGTGATCTTCATTGATCACGGCGGCATGAATGACGGCGAGACGGTGGAGGAACTGAAGGAAGAAATTATGTCGAACACGGTCTACGCATCGCTGACAGCGGTGCAGAACGGGGAGATTTATTTGAGTCCCTCCGGTGTGTTTTACTGGGATATGGGCATCCAGAAGATTCTTCTGGTGATGTATATGGCGCAGACGCTTCATCCGGATGAATTTGCCGATCTGGATATGGAGCAGGAGGTCATGACCTTCTATCAGACATTTTTCGGGTACGATCTCACGAGAGATGAGGCGTACCGGATTCTGAACCGGCTGTCGCCGGAGTGACAGGGTGCAGGTCTTGAAACGACTTAAATCGTTTCCTGTAACTGATCCGGAATCGCCCGATGATCCTGTATACGGATGAACGATATCCGGGAGTTAAAAGAGAAGGTGTAACAGAAATGGTAAGAACGCAATGCTGGAAATAAAAAATGCTGTCCTGGGCTACCGGGGAAAGCAGAAAAATAAAATCGTGCTGGACGGATTGTCCTTTTCCCTGGCGCCGGGGGAGCTGCTGTGTATTCTGGGAGCCAACGGCGTCGGGAAGACGACGATGTACCGGACGGTGCTGGGATTTCTTCCCCTGCTCGGAGGGAGTATCCTCATCGACGGGGAGGATATTTCCGGTCTGACCAGGGAGCGGTTGGCGAAGCGGATCGCCTATGTACCGCAGGTTCATTCCCCTCCGTTTCCCTACACGGTGTTTGATGTGGTGCTGATGGGCAGGAGCGCACATTTGCAGCAGTTTGCCACGCCGGGAAAGGCGGACGAGGAGATTACCTGTGAGATGCTGGAGAGGATGGGTATCCTTTCTTTAAAGGATGAAATATACACGGAGATCAGCGGCGGCGAGCGGCAGCTTGTGCTGATCGCGCGGGCGCTGGCACAGCAGTCCGCCTACATTCTGATGGATGAGCCGGCATCGAATCTTGACTACGGGAATCAGATGCGGATGCTTCAGACCATCCGCGAGCTGGCGGGACAGGGCATTGGCGTGTGCTTTACATCTCATTATCCGACGCACGCGTTTCTCACGGAAGCGTCGGTGCTCGCCATCGAGAGACGGGACAGGGCGAGGAAGGGAAGCGCGCGGGAGATCATTACAGAGCCGCTTTTGCGGGAGATGTACGGGCTGGATGCGGAGATCCGGCCGGTCGCAGACAGGGACGGAAGAGAGCACACATCAATTCTGATCCATATGGAGACGTCTCATATGTAAAAATGCGGTAACTGTTCGGAACAGTGCTTCGCACCTGCTGTAAAGTACATATGATGACGTAAATTAAAAATGAAATGTATATGCGAACACTGTATGGTGAAAGGTGTTTGGTGAAACTGTGAGATCATGGGAGGGAAAAAACATGAAAAATGAGGAATTGTTTTCGATTTTGAAGGAAAAGTTCCGGGATATTGCCCGGGAACATCAGCTATTTGACGAGGAGATCACGGTTCACTGCCGCGCCCTGTCGCCGGAGGAGGCGATCGGGAAGACGGAACGGAGGGATTTTCCGATTCTGACCGGCAGGGACATTATGATACAGGCAGAGTATGACGGCGGCATTGGACAGGCCTATACCTGCGCCCCGGTCGAGTTTTCCGGAAGGCTGCAGGAAATTCTGGATTTTGACGTCCTGAACAATATCTATGACAGGGGGATTTTCATCGCCGCCCTGAACGCGGTGACGAGGCGTTACGGTATCTGTGACCGCTCCATCCACTGCAAAAACGACGGACCGGAGGGCTGTGCAAAACAGGCGATGGCGTATCTGTCCGAAACCTACGGGAAGGATATCAAAATCGCACAGGTGGGTTATCAGCCGGCGATGCTGGAGGGACTGTCCCGAACCTTTCGTCAGGTGAAGGTACTGGATCTCGACCCTGCGAACGTGGGGGACATCCGCTTCGGTATTCCGGTGCTCGACGGGGTGAAGGATTATGAAGAGACCGTTCTTAAATGGGCAGAACTGGTGCTGTGTACCAGCAGCACGCTGGCGAACGCCTCGATTGAAAACTTTCTGGACATCGGAAAAGAGGTGCTGTTCTACGGCACGACCGGCGCCGGGGCTGCGGCGCTGATGGGGTGGAAACGCCTCTGCTTTGCAGATTAACTTATGGTATTAATAGTGGATGCTTATGTTTCCCGGCGGAACCTGATGGTGGTCGCAGGGCTCTGTCCGGGAGGGGGCTTGCAGAAGGAGAAGCTGTTGATATAAATATTTTCAGAAGGGAGGAAATTCTTATATGATGAAGATTTCCAAAAAAGTCCTGGTATGGCTGCTCTCGGCGGCTATGCTGTTTAGCTGCACGGGAATGACGGCGCTGGCGACCGAATCGACGGATGCGGATGCCGCTGTCATTGCTGAGGCTGAGGACGGTTCCGTGGACGAGGAATCGACGGAGGATGAAGAAGCGGTTGCTCTCCCCGAGAGCGATCACAACTACGCCGACGGCGAGGACACGACATGGAGTTACACGTTGGAAGGCGCGACAAAGGGCATCTTTGTTACCTTTGATGAGCAGACGTATGTTGAGAAGAATTACGGCTACATCTACATCTATGACGGTAATGACAATGAGCTTGGTCAGTACACCGGCGATGCGCTGGCGGGTGTGACAATCTATGTGGCAACCGCGACGGTTCAGATCCGTCTGACATCTGACAGCTCCTCGAATGAGTGGGGATTTGCGGTCACCTCTGTGACAGCAGCGGAAACCGTGGATCTGGGCGAATACGGCTCTTTGGAAGCGATTGCTTCTGTGACGGTGGGCACTGTTATTTCGCCGGTGGTCTCCGCGGGCGGAAAGACGCTGACAGCCGGTGTGGATTATACCTATGCCTATGACACCAGCGAGGCAGGCGCCTATGACTTAACTGTTACCGGTACAGGTACTTTCACCGGTACGCTGACGACATCCTATTATGTGTATGATCCGGAGGATGATGATTCGCTGCAGGAAGCGCCGGAGTTCTATGACAGCGGTACGGCTACGGCATTTCATACGCGGATACGTCAGACCGGAGACACCGGCACGGCCAATGCGCGCATAACCAGCGTGACAGATGAGTGGAAGGCAAGCATTACTTCTGTCACGATCACGCCGGTGGATGTGACTGAGGCGGAGGACGGCACGGTGACCTACACGGCGACGGATACCGGGGACGCGGAATATCCGTATGCTCCGCAGGAAATGACGCTGACTGAGGATGAGTATTATTTCAGCGGCAATTACCTGTATATCAACCGTACTGAGGACGATCCGGTTATCTATGTGATGGAGGGGCATGAGCCGTTTACCTATACCAGCGGCGAAACGACCTACACTTTTCCGCAGTCCCAGACCTATATGGTGACGATCGAGGCGGAGGGCTATCAGACCTTTTCCGACACCTGGACCTTCTATACGGGTACCGTTCCGGTGTTTTCCATCATCATTGATGAGGACGGTGATGACAAAACGACGGATGATCAGACCGTGGCTTATTCATGGACGTCTGATGAGATCGAAGCGCTCTCAGAGTTCGCGAACGGATCTTCCCAGTGCGGTATGACCGGCTTCCGGACATTCAGCGGGGAGGGTGTTTCCCTGACAGATCTGCTTGCGATCGCAGGCGTGGAGGTTGAAGAGACGGATACTTACCTGCTGGATACATCAGACGTGTATGGAAATACCTTTACCTATGATGAGCTGTTCGGGACGACCCGTTATTTCATGAGCGGTATCTATGAGGATGGTTTTTATGAGTACTACAATGACCTGGTAAGCAGCGACGACAGTGCGGGCGCGACGATCGAGCTGCGCAAGTATCTGGCTGAGACCGCCATGGAAAATGAGAGCACGGTGGAACCGCGCATCAGTGCAAATTATGTCGAGACAACGATTTCCGGGTCTGATCTGGACGGAATCGAGCTGCCGACGGCGGAGAACACGGTGTATAATTCCCTGGTTTGCTATGAGAACCAGTACCGGTTCTTCTATGGGATTGAGATCGTGCAGGAAGAGTGTGAGGTGACATTTGAGAGCAACGGCGGATCCGATGTGGATTCTCAGACAGTGCTTTCGCACTATATGACTTCTACCAGCAATACGACGAGAAAGTCCAGCTACTGGGCGAATTCCCTGGTGATCTACCGCAACTCGGCCGAAGACACCGGGGAGACCGAATCCGCTGCGGCTGACAAGATCACGCAGCCGGAGAACCCGACCCGCGAGGGATACGCGTTCGTCGGCTGGTACACGGATGAGGATTGCACCGACGGCAACGAGTTTGACTTTACGTCAAACGACGGCACGGTGGATCAGGATACGACGCTTTACGCGAAATGGGTTCCCGCTGTACTGCAGAGCGACCACAATTATGCAAACAGTGAGGACGTAACTTATACTTATACGCTGGAAGGCGCGGAGAATGGTATATACGTGACCTTCTCCGAGTACACCTACACGGAGTCCGGTTATGACTATATCTGCATCTATGATGAGGATGACAACCTGATCGGAACGTACTCCGGCGATGAGCTGGCGGGCGCTACGGTCTATGTGCCGACCGCGACCGTAAAGATTCAGCTGACATCAGATTCAAGCACTGCTTACTGGGGCTTTGCTGTTACTGAGGTGACGGCCGCGGGTGATACGATCGACCTCTCACTGGTCGGTTCTGTGGAGGACATTGATCCGGTCGCGGTTGACAGCACGATTTCACCTGTAGTGACGGTGGGGAGCACCACCCTGACAGAGGATGTGGATTATACCGTGAATTACGATACCGGCGTGGCGGGCGTGACGACGGCGACGATCACCGGCAAGGGTGATTACAGCGGCACGATCACGACGGATTTCTGTGTCTATGCGGAAGCGGTCACAATCACGGATTTCGCGATCTCAAACGCGGAGCATGACGACGCGGACGAGGAGCTGAACCAGACGATCATCGTGACGATCACCTTCAGCGAAGACATTGCATTGACTGCAGACTCCCTCGAGGGTGAGCTGCTGACCACGATTGCGGGTACCGATGTCTATAATACGGCCCGTACGATCAGCTACGAGGTAGTGAATGGCAATCAGCTCGTGATCACCATGGTTTCTACCGGATGGGTAGCGATCACCAGCGGCGGTCTGGTTGTGGCGGATGCGGGCGGCGTTCCGGGCGTCATCGATGGCCTGGAAGCGGCGGATTCAGAAAAAACTCTGATCTGGGAGACCCAGTCCGGACAGATCCCGACCGGTATCGTCGTTGAGAACGATATGATCGAGGGAACCGCGGACGCGGCGGCTTCGACTTATGTTGAAGTAACGCACAAGGCAAATATGCGCGGCATGTATTTCTTCCAGCTTGTGAGCATCGTGGATGGTGAGGAGACTGTGATCGGGCAGACCAACAGTCATGCGCACAACTTCTACACAACTGTGGACGAGGCTTACATTGCCAATGCGATTGCTTCCGCAGTCAATGGCTTTGACGGCTACACCGTGGAATATACATCCGGAGATACATTCTTCGTGGTAACTGCGGATGAGGCGGTCGAGGGCGAGACCATCGCGGTCCGCATGGTAGAGTACGGCGCAACGATCAACGAGGCTCATTCCAGTACAATCATAACCGCGGTTGAGAATGAGAAGGAAAAGACAGCGACTGCGGCAGGCTCTTACGAGGAAGTGGAATACTGCTCGTTCTGCGGGGAGGAACTGAGCCGCACGACGGTGTATGATGACTATCTTGTAGAGAGCGACCACAACTATGCCAACAGTGAGGATGTGACCTACACCTACACACTGGACGGCGCGAACAGCGGCATCTATGTGACCTTTGATGAGCAGACAAGGACGGAATCCGGATATGATTATCTCTACATCTATGACGGCGACGGCAATCAGATCGGTTTTTACTCCGGCACGACGCTGGCAGGAGCGACGATCTATGTGCCGACGGCGACGGTTCAGATTCGTCTGACGTCAGACAGCTCCTACAACTACTGGGGCTTCGGCGTGATCGCTGTAGAGGCGGTGGACGGCGCGGTTGACCTTTCGGAATACGGCTCTGTGGAGACCATCGGATCTGTGGCGAAGGACAGCACGGTTTCGGTTGTCGTGAAGGCAGGCGGTCAGGTGTTGACGGAAGGGACGGATTACACTCTTTCTGCGGATACTTCGGCTGTCGGCACCCAGACGGCGACCATCATGGGTATCGGCAATTACACCGGTACGCTGACGGCTTCCTATTATGTATATGATGAGGAGAACCTGCTCGACGCACCGGAGTTCTATGACAGCGGTTCTGCTACAGCATTCCACACACTGGCCCGTCAGGCCGGCGATACCGGCACGACCTCTGCGCGTTTCAGCAGCCTGTCGGATGAATATAAGGCGAGCATCACATCTGTGACGCTGACGCCGGTGGATGTGACAGAGGCAGAGGACGGCACGGTGATCTACACGGCGACGGATACCGGCGACGCAGAGTATCCTTATGCGCCGGAGGAGCTCACGCTGACAGAAGATCAGTATTACTTCAGCGGCAACTACCTGTATATCAACCGTACCGCGGAAGACCCGGTCATCTATGTGATGGAAGGTCATGAGCCGTTCAGCTATTCCTCTTACAGTATGTATTACAGGAAGACATTTGATTACACCTTCCCGCAGTCCCAGACCTATGTGGTGACGATTGAGGCGGACGGTTACGAGACCTTCAGCGATACATGGACCTGGTATACGGGTACCAGCAGCGCTTTCTCCATCATCATCGATGAGGACGGCGACGACAGTACTACGGACGACCAGACGGTTGTGAAGTCGTGGACGGCGGAAGAGCTGGAGGAGATGGCTACGTTCGCGAACGGTTCTTCCCAGTGCGGCATGACCGGCTTCCGGACCTTTACGACGATGGGTGTTTCCCTGGTCGATCTGCTGGAGGAAGCAGGTGTGACGCTCAATGAGGACGACCATTTCCTGCTGGATACAACCGATCAGTACGGCAACGATTTTACCTATGAGGCACTGTTCGGGACGACCCGGTACTTCATGGGCGCGATCTATGAGGATGGCTTTGCGGATTATTACAATGAGCTGGTAAACAGTGACGACAGTGCGGGCGCGACCATCGAGCTGCGCAGGTATCTGGCGGAACAGGCTCTGGAAAATGAGACGACGATCATTCCGCGCATCAACACCAGTTATGTGGAGACGACGATCTCCGGGTCGGATCTGGCGACGGCTGAGCTTCCGACCGAGGAGAACACGACGTTTAACTCCCTCGTCTCCTATGAGAATCAGTTCCGTTTTGTTTACGGTATTGAGATCGTGCAGGAGGACTGTGAGGTGACCTTTGACACGCAGGGCGGATCGGATGTGGAGTCTCAGACGGTATTGTCTCACTATATGACATCTACCAGCAATACGACGTGGTCGTCCAGCTACTTCGTAAATTCGCTGGTGATCTACCGCCACGCGGATGCTGACGCTGAGGCTGAAGCTGAATCTGCCGCGGCTGACACGATCACCGAGCCGGAGGATCCGACGCGCGACGGTTACTTATTCATGGGCTGGTACACGGACGCGGACTGCACCGACGGCAATGAGTTTGATTTTACGGCAAACGACGGCACGGTGGATCAGGACATCACGCTTTATGCGAAATGGATTCCTGTTGTACTGCAGAGTGATCATAATTATGCGAACAATGAGGACGTAACTTATACTTACACGCTGGAAGGCGCGGAGAACGGCATTTATGTGACCTTCTCCGAGTACACCAGCACGGAGTCCGGATATGATTACATTCTGATCTACGATGAGAATGACAATCTGATCGGAGAGTACTCCGGCAGCGAGCTGGCGGGCGCTACGGTTTATGTGCCGACCGCGACTGTACAGATTCGGCTGACATCGGATTCCAGTACGAACGACTGGGGCTTTGTGGTGACTGAGGTGACGGCTGCAGGTGAGACGATCGACCTTTCGCTGGTCGGTTCTGTGGACGACATTGACCCGGTAGCAGTCGGCAGTGCCATCGCACCGGTTGTGACAGTCGGCAGCACCACGCTGATCGAGGGAACGGATTATACTGTGGATTACGATACCAGCGTGGCGGGTGTGACGACGGCTACAATCACCGGCAAAGGTGATTACAGCGGTACGATCACGACAGACTTTTATGTATATGCGGAAGCAGTCACGATCACGGATTTTGCGATCTCGAATGCGGAGCATGACGATGCGGACGAGGAGCTGAACCAGACGATCATCGCGACGATCACCTTCAGCGACGATGTGAAAATGACGGCGGACAGCCTGGAGGGCGAGCTGCTGATCACGATCGCGGGCGGAGACGTATATGACACGGCGCGAGATATCAGCTATGAGATCGTGGACGGCAATCAGCTTGTGATCACCATGGTTTCCACCGATTGGGTGGCGATCTACGCAGGCGCTCTGGTGATTGCGGACGCGGGAGGCATCCCGGGCATCATCGATGGCCTGGAAGCGGCGGATTCCTCGAAGACACTGATCTGGGAGACCCAGTCCGGACGGATTCCGACCGGCATTGTGGTCGAAAACGACATGATTGAGGGAACCGCGGACGCGGCGGCTTCGACTTATGTGAGTGTGGCGCACAAGGCAAATATGCGCGGCATGTATTCGTTCCAGCTTGTGAGCATCGTGGACGGTGAGGAGACCGTGATCGGCACTTCCACCAGCCATGCGCACAACTTCTACACCTCTGTGGACGAGGCGTATATCGCCAGTGCGATCGCTTCTGCGGTCGGCGGTTACGACGGCTACACCGTGGCGTACACATCCGGAGATACCTATCTGATTGTGACCGCGGATGAGGCAGTCGCGGGTGAGACGATCGCGGTCCGCATGGTAGAGTACGGCGCGACGATCAATGAGGCACATCCTTCCATCACGACTGAGAAGGTTGAGGGGACGGACGGTTCCTATGATATCGTTACCTCCTGCAGCTTCTGCGGAGAGCAGAGCCGGGCTACCGTCTCGGCCGGACTGGCGGCTGAAGTGAAGAACAGCAGTATTTCGGCAGATAGCTATACTGCGGAAAGCTACGCGGCATATGAAGAGGCGCTCGAAGCCCTGCAGGATGCTCTGTACAACATCGGCAGAGATACGGCGGACGAGGTTGCGGCGCTGATTGACGCGCTGGACGAGGCGAGAGACGCTCTTGTTGAGCTGGACGCGGACTACACGGCAGTGGAAGAGGCGATTGCGGCGGCAAATGCCCTGGATGCAGATGACTATGAGGATTTCAGCGCTGTGACAGAGGCAGTGAATGCGGTTGTTTACGGTAAGGGTATGACTGAGCAGTCCGAGGTTGACGCGATGGCGGCTGCGATTACAGCGGCCATAGAAGCTCTGGTCGAGAAGACGGAGGAGGAGGCGATTATCTACGGCGACACGATCGGTGTCCGGAGTGGAAATACCTTCTATCTCTATGACCAGCTTGGAGATGTCTCCTACAGTCTGGAACTCGATTATGGAAAATCCAGTGATGAGATCCTGATCGGCGACTGGGACGGCGACGGTATTGAGACACTCTGTGTCCGCCGCGGAAACCGGTATTATTTCTCCAATGACACGACGTTTACATCGACAATCGCGGATGTTGTTCTGGACTACGGAAGAACAGGCGATGAAGTGCTGGTAGGTGACTGGGATAATGACGGTAAGGACACGCTCTGCGTTCGCCGTGGAAATACGTATTACTTCTCGAATGATCTTGTCTCCACGATAGCACAGAATGTCCTGGACTACGGAAAATCGACCGACGAGGTGCTGGTGGGCGACTGGGATGGCGACGGATCTGTCACGATCTGTGCGCGCCGCGGAACGACTATGTATTTCTCGAATGATGCGGCCTTTACATCCACAACAGAGGATGTGAAGGTGACGAATTACGGAACAACATCTGATGAGATTCTGGTGGGTGACTGGGACGGCGACGGAACGGATGAACTTGCGATTCGCCGCGGAACATCCATCTATCTGCAGAGCGGTATTGAGGATACCTCTCTTTCGGATTCGCTTCGGATGCCTCAGGCTACCAGCAATAATGACGTATATGTTATCAGATGGCAGGAATAAAGGTCAGATGATTGACATTGGCGGAGACTGATTGAATTCAGAATGATTCTTTGAAATGAATCATGAGGCTGCCGCACTGGAACCGTATATTTCAGTGCGGCAGCACTTCTTATGAGGGATTGCAGGAAATTCTGATACTGTTTGACATACGGCAGTTATGGGGGTTAAAGAACAGGAATGAAAACCAAAGGGCGGCGGAATGGAGATTAATTTGAAAAGGAGTTTTATATGAAGCGGAAATTATCACGAAGAAAATTCATGAAAAGATTACTTCCCTTTATACTGACGCTGGTGCTGATTTTTACATCCGGCGGCATCCTTGCCTTTGCAAATCTGGATGAGACAGATCCGGAATATAATCACGGTACGATTGCGGTGACGGCAGAGGGAGACCTGGAGATGGAGGTCGGAGATGAACTGGTGATCACGATATCTCCTTATATACATA
>JAJBUT010000060.1 GCA_020860185.1 Lachnospiraceae bacterium
TGTACGGGTCTGACGTCTCTGGATGTGAGTACGTTTGATACCTCTGCTGTCACGAATCTGAGTTATATGTTCGCTTACAGCAGCGCGTTTACGCAGGTGAATACGGACGGATTTGACCTGTCAAATGCGGAGACGATGCTTTATATGTATGCCGGATGCACGAACCTGTCCAAAAATGTTCTGATGTCGGTGTCGGGCGACGATTCTTCCTCCGATCCGGTTTTTGGGTCGGACTGGGAACGGGAGGAAATTTCCACTGTAACATTCTTAAGTACGCTGGAGGACGAACCGGATGACAGCTGGGATGTTTCGGAGGCAGGGGATGGAAGCGTGAAGGCGTGGGTGACGGAGATCGACGACAGCGTTAACCTGTATATTGCGGCTGACGGGGGCGTGCGGTTGCCGGAGGACTCCGGATATCTGTTTGGCAATTACTTATACACCTCCAGTATAGACATGGCAGGCGTTGATACATCAGGTGTGGTCGATATGTCGTACATGTTTTATAAGACGGATCTCACAGAACTGGATGTGAGCGGTTTTGACACATCGAACGTGCAGAGTATGGAAGGTATGTTTTCTGGTTGTCTGTATCTCACAGAACTGGATGTGAGCGGCTTTGACACATCAAATGTGCAGAGTATGGAAGGTATGTTTTCTGATTGCTGGGAACTCGCAGAACTGGATGTGGGCGGTTTTGACACCTCGAATGTGACAGATATGAGCTACATGTTTCATGCCTGCTATGAGCTGATATCCCTGGATGTGAGCGGATTTGACACTTCGAATGTGACGGATATGTCTTACATGTTCTGCTATTGCATGGAACTGCAGGAGGCGGATGTGTCGAATTTTAACACCTCCCGGGTGACTGACATGAGCAACCTCTTTGAAAACTGCAAGAGTCTTACGGTGATTGACGTGAGCGGCTTTGATACCTCAAACGTGACTGACATGTCGAGCATGTTCTCTCTGTGCGCGAGCGTGAAGGAACTGGATGTCAGCGGTTTTGACACTTCGCAGGTTACCAGTATGTCCTGCATGTTCGATTTCGCGCAGGGATGTAGCCTGACAGAACTTGACATCACCGGGTTTGACACCTCGCAGGTTAGCAATATGCGCTGCATGTTTTTAGGCTGTACGGTTACCGATCTGTTTGTCGATGATTTCGATACCTCCAATGTGACAGATATGTTTCGCATGTTCAAAAACTGCACGGGTCTGGGAACCCTGAACGTTTCGAATTTCGACACGTCACAGGTTACCACGATGGAGGAAATGTTTTACGGATGCCAGAATTTGCTGGATCTTGACCTGTCCGGCTTTGACATCTCGAATGTTTCAGAGGAGGAGGACTGGAGCATTTTCCTTTATGATTGCAGCAGCCTGAAAACATTGCTGCTCTGGGAAGGCATCAGCACTGAACTGAAAGCAGGGTTGTATGAACAGGCAGAGATTTTCATTAGTCCGGATTTTGGAGGAGTCGGATGAACTGAAAACAGAGCTGTATGGACAGGCAGGGCTCGAGATATAAGACTCTGAGCATTGGCGATAGTTCCTACATGCGGCAGGTATTGTTTCCCTGCCATATTGAATGAAATACAGAGAAAGGAGAACGCTATGGCATTAGTAATCATTCAACTGGCCATCTGGGTGTTATGTCTGATCGGAAACATTCAGCTGGCGCAGGCAAAAAACAGAAGCGTTGCGAAGTGGGTTGTACTGAGCGTCTTTTTCACATGGATTGCACTGATCATCAACGCCTGTATGAAGCCGAAGCCGGAGACGGCGCAGTAATGTGTTTATGATTTATCAGAAAGGAAAATGATTATGGCATTTATTGTGGTTAGTTGGAGCATCTGGATTCTGTCTCTGATCGGAAATATTTATCTTGCAAGAAAAAAGAACCGCAATGTTGTGAAGTGGGTTGTATTGAGCATCTTTTTCAGCTGGATTACGCTGATTGCTAATGTCTGCATGAAACCGGAGCCCTCATCAGAAAACGTGGGCGGTGCTGCATCGGGTGGTTCATCTGGTCATGGTTCTGCAGGCGGCATATCATCCGGCGGACGTGTACGTGGCGTGTCCGGTGTGATGATGGGACAGAGTTATCCTGTCGGCGGAGGCTTGAGTATCGGGCGGGATGTCTCATCCGGGCTTCGTTTCCCCAATGAGACAAGAGGAATCAGCCGGACACACTGCCGGATTTATCCGGACGGCAGCGGTGGTTTCCTGATTATGGACTGCGGATCCACCTTCGGAACCTTCCTGAAGGGTTATGGTAAGCTTTCTCCTCAGAAGCCGGTTCCGATTCGGCCGGGAGATGTCTTTTATCTCGGAAATGGGAATGAAGGATTTGTATTTGAACAGTGACAGAAAACGGCTCTTCGCACGATTACGGTGCGTAAGAGCCGTTTTTTCGAAGTGTTATCTGTTGATGGGCTTTGGCTGACGCAGGAACCGTCCGGCGGAGTGTCTGATTCCAGAGTATCCTTATTCCGACTGCTCCTGCTGTTGCTGCGCGTACTTTTGTCGCTGCACGTCAGCCCAGATGGCGTGCTGTCCGGTCTCGTTCGTCCGTATTTTCGTGGCGGTGCGGATCTCATAGCTGAAGATCTTGCCGTCGCCCACCTGCCCGGTGTAGGCGGCCTGACGGATGGTCTGTATGACTTTATCCTCCCATTTTTCCGAGGAAACCACGATTTCCAGCTTGATTTTGGGCAGGAGCAGTATCTCTACCGCGGATCCGCGGACATTTCTGGTCAGACCGTGTTGTGTACCGCAGCCCATCACCTGAGACACGGTGATGCCGTTTACATGCATGGCGTTGAGTGCGTCCAGAACATCCTGAAATTTTTCTTCATTTATAATAGCTTCTATTTTGATTAACATATTTCCCCCTCTTATCAATCCCAGCCGTTAAATGCAGGGTAGGCTTTTTCTCCGTGCTGTGAGCGGTCCAGACCGATCTGTTCATCCCTGTCGTCAACGCGGAGCTTTGTGAAGATCCGTACCAGTCCGGCGCAGACGAGTGTCCCGACCACGGCGATCACAATCGTGACACCGATGCCGGCCAGCTGTGCCAGAAACAACCGCACCTCTCCGAATACCAGGCCGTCCCACTGGGCGACGCTGTTGATCGAGGATTTGGCGAACAGACCCGTGGCGATGCCGCCCCAGATGCCGCCGATACCGTGGCAGCCGAATGCGTCCAGCGCGTCGTCGATCTTTAATTTCTGTTTGATCAGTTTCACGCCGAAGTAGCAGATCGGGCTGACCAGGGCGCCGATGATGAACGCTGACCAGATGGGCACAAAGCCCGCGCCCGGCGTGATTGCTACCAGACCGACCACGAGACCGGTGGAAGCGCCGACCAGCGTCGGTTTTTTATTGGCGATCACATCAATGAGCATCCAGCTGAGCATGGCTGCCGCCGCGGAGATGGCGCTTGTCATAAATGCGTGTGCTGCCAGACCGTCTGCCTTCAGCGCACTGCCCGCGTTAAATCCGAACCAGCCAAACCAGAGCATGGAAGCGCCAAGAACGACGAACGGGATATTGTGGATGCGGTAAGCTGCCTGATCATAGCCCTTTCTCTTCCCGATTAATATGGCAAGTGTCAGAGCCGTAATACCGGAACTGATATGAACCACATCTCCTCCGGCAAAATCGACGGAACCGATGGAGGCCAGCCAACCGCCTTCGCCCCAGACCATGTGGGCCAGCGGATAGTAGACCAGGACAGACCAGAATGCGATAAACAGAAACAGAGCTTTAAATCTCATACGACCGACCAGCGCGCCGGTGATCAGCGCCGGTGTGATGATGGCGAACATCATCTGGAATGCGATGTAGACGAAATGGGGAATGGTGTCCGCGTAAGGACTTACATCGTCCATCCCAATGCCGTTTAAAAACACCCACTCAAAACTGCCGATCACGCCGCCGTGGTCGGTGCCGAATGACAGCGAATAGCCGATCGCGACCCACATCACGATGGCGAGACCCATGATGGCTACGCAGCACATCATCGTGTTGACAACATTTTTCCTTCTTACAAGGCCTCCGTAAAAGAAAGCCAGGCCCGGTGTCATAAACATGACCAGAGCCGCACAGATAATCATAAAAGCTGTATCACCTGTATTCATTCTCTCATCCTCCTGTTATGATACATCAATATGAACGGTTACCCGGAACTGACAGATTACCTGTGCAGGTGATGTGCAAAAACAGGCTGTCAGTTACAGAAAACAGAAAAGACGTCTGGATGTTCTCCAGACGTCTTCGCCTGAAAAGCATTCTAGCATACTATTTCCGGAGACGCAAGTATATTTTTTTCAAAGCAGGATAAAATAATTTTTCCGAAGCCAGATAAAATTTTTGGTTCCTGATAAGTTTTTGCCAATCTTTGCAATGGCCGTTTTTGACAGAATGGCGGCAAGATGCGGAAAAAGTAAAGACAGAACAGAAACTCAGTAAGAAAGGGCTTACCGTCGGGTTATCGCGTTACCGCGAGGTATTGTGGAATATGACTTAATTATGCTCGAATTTGCATAGCATCGTTGGGCAAAGCGGTTGACTTTTTGATTTGCATCATATATCATATAGGCAAGCGAGTTTATATTTTTTTTAGAAATACAAAGTTCGCCAGATGTTTTTGAGGAGGGTTTTCACTATGGTAAACAGAAGGTTGGTAATGCAGAAGGAGGTATTTTTATGAATCAATCACAGGCAAAAGGTTTTGGATCCCGCGGTATTATACTCATCGTTGTATTGTTCCTCGGATTCTTCATGTTCCAGACATTCACGAATTATCCGCTGAATATTCTGGCTGATTTCTATGGCGGTTCGCAGACGGTTGCCATGCTGCTGACGATCGGCACGCTGGCCGGCGTTGTGACACAGATCATTTTGTCCCACTTTGTGGGTAATATCAAAAGCATCAAGAAGGTGGCATCCATCTTCGGCATCATCGCCGTGATCTGCGCGTGGCTGGTGGCGGCGATTCCTTTCTATATGACGGGCGTATGGTATGTCGCGTATTTTGGTGTAAATTATACCGTGACATTGTATGCGCTGTTCTTCATGAGTATTATCGCGGGTCAGTGGTTTCCGCGCAGAAAGGGTACGATCATGGGTATTTCCACAATCGCTTATCCTGTCTGTAATGCGGTGATCGGATTCTTTGCGACGGCTGTGTTTAAACCGATGGAGAGCGGCCTGTCAGATTCCCCGGCGATTTTCCGGTCGTTTCTGCCGTTCCTGATCATCACGACGATCGGTGTGATTCTGTTTCTTGCCCTGATTACGGACTATCCTGAGCAGTGCGGTGCTTACCGCGACAATGACAAGTCCTTCACGCCGGAGATGGCGAATCAGATGCTTATGCAGGAGATTGAGGATAAGAAAACGACGGTTTGGACGCCGGTCCATACATTTACAAACCGGGATTTCTGGTGTGCCTCTGTTGTCTGCGGTCTGATTCTGATGTGCTCGGTCGGTACGATGACACAGTCCAGCACCATCATTGCGAACTTCCCGGCACTGAACTATACGATAATCATGATGATCATCGCTCTTTGCGGGGCGGTCGGAAGCTGGCTGCTCGGCATCATTGATACCGCGATCGGCACAAAGAAATCCATGCTGATCTGCGTGGCCCTGATGCTGCTTGCGGGCCTGCTCGGATTTATTGCATGCAGTACCGGCATCGGTGTATTTCTGATTATATCTCTGGCGCTGGTCGGCATTTTCATGGGAGCTTCCTCCAATTATATGGTATCCGTATCCGTACAGTACTGGAGACGCGAGGATTTTGCGAGCGTATTCTCCTGTGTAAATCCGGTTTCCAATATCTTTAATGCGGCAGCACCGACGGTTGTCGCCATGATCCTTTATTCGGCCATCGGTATCAATGGTGTTTTCCTGCTGATTCTGATTGCGGGTATCATTGGCATAGTCCTGATGCTCATCTTCTCGCCGAAGCACATCAGGACAGTGGATGACAAGTACCGCGAGGCTGCGGGCAAGCCGCTGGATGGTGCTCTGGAAGGACGGAAGTAAGGCAGGTTTGTATTCGCTGGAACGAAGCTTTATCGGATACAGAATGGTATTTGTGGATGGAGTTTTATTCCGGACAGATTCATATATGGAAATGAATCGTATCAAATAAAACGTGATTCACTCAGATTTAAAAGAATTAACATAGTTGAAAACTTAGGGAGCACATCCGATTCGGATGTGTTCCCGACTTTTGTATTTTCGCATAGAATTTCAGATGGCGGGGAATTTTAACTGTTTATAGTAGTCATATTTTTCTCTGATTTCACCCTGTTTCTGATAGAAATCAATCCTTGTCTGGATGATTTCGTTCAGATGCTCCGCCCTTGCCTCGTTGATGTTGCGGTCGCGCACCAGTCCGTTGGGGGCGAGGACGAATTTATATTTTCCTGTCGTCTCGTCCTTCACAAGATCGCCGCCGGCGCCGCTGACCGCGCACTCAAAGGAAACTCGATACCGTCCCAGTGCGGGTCACCGGGATAGACCAGGGAGGAATGACATCTCGGACACAGGCCGGCGTCCGGGTCGCCATGAGCTGATCCACGCACTGGATGGACTGTGTGAACAGGGATGCGCCAAGCACCTCCATCGAGAGCGACTGCCAGTCGTGGCAGGAGCCGCCCACTGCGATCAGGTCGGCGACCAGATGGGGATCCCCCATCGGGAAGACATATTCCTCCAGAAATTTATCCAGTGCGGTATTTTCATGGTTTTTATGCCACGCAGCAATGACTGTCATCCGCTTTTCCTCTCCCTCCAGAGGAACGGCGATGACCTTTTCTCTTGCCGTCAATGCGTCCGTGATGTAGCCCAGTCCGGCGTCTGTTACGGCGGTAGAGCGCGGCCATCAGGTGATTCTCTGTGAGAAAACGGACAGGCTCGGGGGAACCATCAATTTCACCGATAAGGATGAGGATAAGGCTGACCTGATGAATGCGAAGAATGTGATCATCCGTGATGCCGTGAACAGTGGAGCGGAGATTCGCATGAATACGGAGGTCGACAAGGCTCTGATTGATGAAATCAGGCCGGATGCCATCATCATCGCGGTGGGCGCACATCCCTTTGTGCCGCCGATTCCGGGCATTGAGAAAGCGATCAACGCGCTGTATGCTTATGACCGTATGGATGAGCTCGGCAGGGAGGTCGTCATCGTAGGCGGCGGTCTGGTCGGCTGTGAGGTCGGTTTGCATATTGCGAACCATGGTTACAACGTTACGGTGGTTGAGATGCTTCCGATGATGGCGAACGAGACGTTCGGATACTACAGGAATGCTCTTCTGACTGAGATGGACAATCGGAATATGAAGCAGATCCTTCAGGCAAAATGTCTGGAATTCACGGATGAGGGTGTTCGGATCGAGAAGGACGGAAAAGAGTATCTGATTCCGGCGGATTCCTTCTGCTTCTCCATGGGCATGCGCTCCAACGATGATATCGTGAATACCTTGAAAGAGGGTATACTGACATAATAGGGGAGAGCGCCTGCAGGTAAAAAACAGCAGGCGTTCTCCTCCTTTGTTTTTCCTTTTATTTGAAAATATTCGAAACAGACTGGAAAAGAAACAACATTTTATGTATACTCATTCGTATACGGCGGCGGCTGAGAAACCATCGTGAGTGTATGCGGAGATCTATGGTAAGGAAGACAGATTTTTACAAATGTCTGTGTCGCAGGTTCGGCGGCAGAAGGGAGGCTATCGTGTTTGAGGAGTATTACAGAGAACCTGATCCGGTGAAGAGAAAGGAGCTTCTTGACGAGTATTGTCCGGATGAAGGCGCGGAGGCCTTGCAGGATCAGATGAGAATCTTATTTGACCTTCGCTATAGACACAACAGGAAAGGCGGCTATGACGACTGTTTCCTGAGAAGTTGGCTGGATTTAAAACTGGCGGCAGGAGGCCCGGGCAGTATGATGTCAAAAAAGAGGGGGACAAAACAGGTGCGTGCAGCGGTTCATCAGCTCTGTCTGGATCGGATGGGCGAGTTTGCCGATGAGATCCTTTATGAGGAGATGTGCCATCTGACAATGGTCTATATTTCTTCCTGCCTGCAGGACAGTAAGTATATCGGTGCGTTCTGGGGGCTGGGTAAGATCAGTGATGAGAGACAGCGATCCAGAGTCACGGTGGATCTCGATGAACTTGTACAGGGGCTCTCCCGGTATCCGGGTGTGGAGGAGGATATCCGGATTCTGAAGAGGGCAATTGAAGATACAGAGAAAAGGCTGCTGGAATAAGGATAATTATGAAAAAATATCTGGATGAAGCGCTGATCGAATACGGATCCTCCGACATCTATCCCTTTCACATGCCGGGGCATAAGCGGCAGCGTCTGGGAGAGTTTTGCCCGGAGGAGATCGATATCACGGAGATCGACGGTTTTGATAATCTGCACCATGCCGGGGGCATTTTAAAGGAAGGACAGGAGCGGCTGGCGTCTCTTTTCGGCTCAGATGAAAGCTTTTATCTGATAAACGGCAGTACCGCAGGGATTCTGGCTGCGATCTGCGGCTGCATGAAAAAGGGCGGACGGATTCTGGTCGGGCGGAATTGCCATAAGTCGGTGTACCATGCGGCCTGCCTGATGGAGGCGCGGGCGGCATATCTTTATCCGGAACCGACGGATTTCGGCATACAGGGAAGTATTCTGCCGGAAGAGGCAGAGCGGAAGCTGAGCGAGTATCCGGATGTACAGGCGGTGGTTATCACTTCTCCGACTTACGACGGCGTAGTCTCGGATATTGAAGCGATCGCGAAAATTGTGCACGCACACGGGATTCCTCTTATTGTGGATGCTGCGCACGGGGCGCATTTCGGGTTTTCCGATGGATTTCCGCAAAAAGCGATTGCGCTGGGGGCGGATCTGAGTGTGGAGAGCCTTCACAAGACGCTGCCATGCTATACACAGACGGCGGTGCTGCATATGCGGCATGAGGTCGACGGCATGCGGATGAATACGGACGGGTGCCTGAAAGAGCAGAGCGATCAGGACAGTCCGGCTGCCGGAGATGATATATATCGGGCGAAAGGATACCGTTTCGACCCGGAGCGGGTGAAGTGGTATCTGGAAATTTTTCAGTCCAGCTCCCCGTCGTATGTGCTGATGGCCGGAATTGACAGGTGCGTGCGGATGCTGGAGGAGGATGTACGCAAATACCGACAGCCGAAGCAAAGGCGGAACAGCCTGTTCGGCATGTTTGAAAACCGGCTGCGGCAATTTTATGAAAAATGCGGTGATTTTTGTCATGTAAAAGTTTTTCCGGAGCTTTTCGGAGGGATATACGGCAGGGATCATTCAAAAATACTCATATCCGCCGAGACGGCGGATTTGAACGGACAGCAGCTGTATGATCTGCTGCTGGAGAAATATCATCTGCAGATGGAGATGGCGTCCGGGCATTATGTGACGGCGATTACTGCGATCATGGATACGGAGGAAGGATTTTCCCGGCTGTATCAGGCTCTGCGGGAGATTGATGAGAAGGCGGCCGACAGAGCATTCATGATCGGTGACCGTTTCCTGAGTGGGAAAATCATTTCGCCTCAAGGTGTTGAAAAGACAGGGTTAGCGGATGAGAGGAGAGCCGGTATCTCTGTACAGGAAGTAACGCCGGTGAATTTATATCAACCCCGGAAAAAGTGCCTGGAAATTTCAATAGCTATGAGTGCGGAAAAGACAATTTTTCCCTTACCGGAATCGGCGAACCGGATATCCGGAGAATTTATTTATCTCTATCCGCCGGGAATACCGGTAGTCGTGCCGGGGGAGATGATCACGGAGGAACTGCTTTGTATGCTCGAAACCTGCAGAAACCGTGGGATGCAGGTGCAGGGAATGGCGGATCTGAGCGGCAGGACCGTGCAGGTTGTCCTTGAAGCATAACTTCTGATGTGATATAGTGTTTTCATATACAGGGATGACTGCTTTGCAGTCATTTACGTTTGAAGGGTGAAAGCATGGGAACCATATTCTGCCTCATGGGCAAGAGCGCTTCAGGCAAGGATTTCATATACAGAAGTCTGCGCGGGCGCGAGGATTTACAATTAAAAAATATTGTGCCGTACACGACCCGTCCCATTCGTTTCGGGGAGATCGACGGGCTGACCTATTTTTTCCGCACCGACACAGAGGCGGAGGAGATGGAGCAAGCCGGACGGGTGATCGAGATGCGCACCTACCATACTGTCCACGGCGACTGGAAATATTTCACGGCGGACGACGGACAGATTGACCTGTCACAGCAGGATTATCTGATGATCGGGACGCCGGAGTCGTATATGAAGATTCGGGATTATTTCGGTGCGGAGCATGTCTGTCCTGTCTATGTGTGGGTGGATGACGGTGAGCGGCTGGAACGCGCGCTGCGGCGCGAGCGGAAGCAGGAGCAGCCGAAGTATGCGGAGATGTGCCGCCGGTTTCTGGCGGACGAGCAGGATTTTTCCGCGGAGCATCTGAAGGCGGCCGGGATAGAGCTCATGTTTGAGAATCGTGAGAAGGAACAGATCCTGCGGGATGTGGGGCAGTATATCCGGCAGGTTCGCGGGGAAGATCAATAGTATAGCCGGCAGATGCGCGGAAAAGATCAGCAGCCTGGCCGGTGGATTTACGGCAGAAAAGATCGGTAGTACATCCGATGAATTTTGCAGAGGAGAAGAACCGGATTCGGGCAGAGATCTATAGGGAGGAGGCGCATAGGCATGGCAGGATTTCGTGATATCATCGGCCACGATCAGATCATAGAACATCTGAAAAACGCGATTTCCATGGACAAGGTCTCCCATGCCTATATTCTGAACGGGCCGGATCATTCCGGCAAACGCATGCTGGCGGAGGCCTTTGCGATGACGCTTCAGTGCGAGACGGTGCAGTCTCATCTGGCAGGGGATTCCGCATATTCTCAGGACATTTCATCTGACCGATGTGAGTCCGCACAGATTCATACCGATGCGGTGACAGAGCCCTGTATGGAGTGCCGCTCCTGTAAACAGGCGTTGGGGAAGAATCAGCCGGATATCATTTACGTGACTCACGAAAAGACCGGTATTTCGGTGGACGATATCCGCAGACAGATCAATCAGGATATTGTGGTAAAGCCGTACAGCAGCAAATACAAGATCTATATCGTGGATGAAGCGGAGAAAATGAACCTTCAGGCGCAGAATGCCCTGCTGAAGACGCTGGAGGAGCCGCCGCCTTATGCGGTGATCCTGCTGTTGACGACGAACGCGGACACCTTTTTGCCGACGGTTCGCTCGCGCTGTGTGGCGCTGAACCTGAAGGCGGTGGAGGATGTAAAAATCCGCACGCTTCTGATGAACCGTTATCATGTGCCGGATTATCAGGCGGAGCTCAGTGCGGCTTTTGCCCAGGGGAATGTGGGGAGAGCGGTTCTGCTGTCCTCATCCGAACAGTTTATCGGGCTGAGGGATTATGTCGTGCAGCTGATCCGCAGAATGGAGGATATTCCGGTTTATGATATGAGTAAGGAGCTGGAGCCGATTCAGGAGCAGAAGGAGGACATCCCGGTTTTCTTTGATCTTCTTTTACTCTTTTTCCGGGATGTGTTATTATATAAGGCGACAGCCGCAGAGGATCACCTGATTTTTCAGGGTCAGTCCTATATGATAAAGCAGATAACCGACCGGATGACATTTTCAGGACTGTATCTGATTCTGCAGGCGATCGGGACGGCAGACCGGCGGATCCGGGCGAATGTAAACGCACCGCTGACTCTGGAACTGTTGTTGATGAATATAAAGGAGAATATTGCATGATAAAGGTAGTTGGTGTCCGTTTTCGACAGGCGGGCAAGATATATTATTTTGATCCGAAAGATCTGCCCATAGAACGTGGCAGCCATGTGATCGTGGAGACGACGCGGGGCATTGAGTATGGGACGGTCATCCTGCCGCCGACGGATATGACGGATGATGAGGTGGTGCTGCCGCTTCGGGCCGTGATCCGGATGGCGACGAAGGAGGACGACCGGATTGCGCAGAGGAATTCCGAAAAGGAAAAGGATGCCTGCCGCATCTGTCAGGAGAAGATTCAGAAGCATGGACTTGCCATGAATCTGGTACAGGCGGAATATACGTTTGACAATAATAAGCTGCTGTTTTATTTTACCGCGGACGGACGGATTGATTTTCGGGAGCTGGTGAAGGATCTGGCCAGTGTGTTTCGGACGCGGATTGAACTGCGCCAGATCGGGGTCCGTGATGAAACCAAGATCCTTGGGGGCATCGGCATCTGCGGCCGTCCGCTGTGCTGTCATACGTATTTATCAGAATTTGCTCCGGTTTCCATCAAGATGGCGAAGGAGCAGAACATGTCGCTGAATCCAACGAAGATTTCCGGCACCTGCGGGCGGCTGATGTGCTGCCTGAAAAATGAACAGGAGACCTATGAGTATCTGAACAGCCGTCTGCCGAATGCGGGCGACCGGGTGACCACGTTTGACGGAATGAAGGGTGAAGTGTCCGGTGTCAGTGTCCTGCGGCAGATGGTGAAGGTAATTGTTGATAACGGCAACGAGAAGGAGATCCGGGAATATCCGGTCGAACAGCTGAAGTTCAGGGGCAGGCGGCGCAGGGACAGGGATCGCCTGAGCAGGGAAGAACTGAAAAAGCTCTCTGCACTGGAGGACAAAGGGGGGAAATCAAAATTAAATGAATAATCTGCTGTCAGGAGAGCGTGTGGACGACCTTCAGCGGAACGGGTACCGGATCATTCAGAATCCGCAGAAATTCTGCTTTGGGATGGATGCCGTACTGCTGTCCGGATTTGCGGGAGTGAAACCGGGAGCGGAGTGTCTGGATCTCGGATGCGGAAATGGGATTATTCCGCTTCTTCTCTCTGCAAAGACGAAGGGACGGCATTTTACCGGCCTGGAAATACAGCCGTACAGTGCGGATCTGGCACGCAGGAGCGTGGCGCTCAACCATCTCGAGGATAAAATACGAATTGTTGAGGGAGATATACGGAACGCGTCGAAGCTTTTCGATGCGTCTTCTTTTGATGTGATTACGACAAATCCTCCGTATATGACCGGCAGCCACGGATTGACGAATCAGGAGGAGGCGAAGACGATTGCCCGTCATGAGGTTTTGTGTACGCTGGAGGATGTGATCCGGGAGAGCGTCTGCCTTCTGGTGCCGGGCGGGCATTTTTTTATGGTACACCGGCCGTTCCGTCTGACAGAGATCATCTCTCTGATGGTTCAGTATCGTCTGGAGCCGAAGCGGATGCGTCTGGTTTATCCCTATGCCGATCGGGAACCGAACATGGTTCTGATCGAGGGCATTCGCGGTGCGCGGCCGCGGATAACCGTGGAGAAGCCGCTGATCGTCTACCGGGAACCGGGGGTGTACACGGATGAGATTTATGATGTGTATGGATATTGATCATTGATGATTCTGAAAGCAGAGAAAGGATGTGGAGATATATGCCGGGGAAATTATATCTGTGCGCAACCCCGATCGGGAACCTTGAGGATATCACACTGCGCGTTCTGCGCACGTTGCGGGAGGTGGACCTGATCGCTGCGGAGGATACGAGAAATTCGATTCGACTGCTGAATCATTTTGAGATAAAAACGCCGCTGACCAGCTATCATGAGTACAACAAGATTGATAAAGCTTATGTTCTGGCAGAAAAGCTGCGGGAGGGACAGAATATCGCACTGATCACAGATGCCGGGACACCCGGGATCTCGGATCCGGGGGAGGATCTGGTGCGTATCTGCTATGAGGAGGGGATCGAGATCACATCTTTGCCGGGAGCGGCAGCCTGTATTACAGCGCTGACCCTGTCCGGTCTGCCGACCCGGCGATTTTCCTTTGAAGCGTTTCTTCCAAAGGAAAAGAAGGAGCGGGCGGCCGTTCTGGAAGAATTGGCGGCAGATACCCGGACGATCATTATATATGAGGCGCCGCATCATCTGATCGCCACATTGAAGGAATTATCTGCCGTATTGGGAGACCGAAGGATCACGGTCTGCCGGGAACTCACAAAAAAATACGAGACGGCATTTCGGACGACCTTTGATGAGGCTGTCGCGTTCTATGAGGCGCACGGTGTGCGGGGAGAGTGCGTCATCGTCATTGAGGGACAGAGCCGCAGGGAGCAGATCCGGAAGCGGCAGGAGGATTGGCTGAGCCTGACGATACAGGAACATCTGGCGTACTATACTGACAGCGGGATGGATCGGAAATCTGCCATGAAGCAGGTGGCGAGAGACCGCGGTGTCGGAAAGCGTGAGATCTACAGTCAGCTGCTGTCGAATGAATCATAATAATGCTGTCGCAGCGCGCAGCGATTTTAAATGGACTTTTCCTCGTAACTGTGAAGCTGCTGAATAGTTACGAATCATAATATTCTGTCAGATATTTTTTTAAAACGGCAAATGGTGCCGGCCCCATCTCCAGTATGGCCTGATGAAAGGCGTAGTCCGTGTAGTCGGAACCATATATTTCTGCTGCATATTCTTTCAGACTTAACAATTCAATATAGCCGACATAATATTTCAGGTAATGCGACGGTTCTGCCGCGATCAGGTCATAGATTTCCCGGATGGTCTCTTCGTCGGAAAATCCGTAATCAGAGAAAAAATCCAGCGTATCCGCGAAGGTCCACCCCTCGGAATGAATGTACAGATCTGCCGTAGCGTACAGGCTCAGGACAGCGGACTGTTCCAGAGATAAAAGCTTTGCCAGCGGTTCGGACAGCCCGGCATACTGATAAGAGAGTATTTCCACGTAGGTTGCCCATCCCTCGGAGTAGCCGGCTGGTCCGAGGAGCGTGCGGATGGGGGACGGGTCGGTGCTGTTGAAATACACATTCTGATAGAGATGTCCGGGGTAGCCTTCGTGGGCCAGGGTAGTGAAAAGCCGGATGCCGCCATAACCGTTTTTTTCATTTATGTAAATCGAATTTTCAGAGGCGTCATCGAGCGGTGAAGTGAGATAAAAGGCGGGAGCAAGATAATCCTCCATGCCGGGGTCTACGTATTTGACTGTGTAGTCATTGCTTTCCATCGGGGGAAAATCCCCGGCGATTTGTTCTTTCAGAAGCTCCAGTATTTCCTCCGGTGTCTCGCAGGGGGCATCTGCAAGAAAGTATTCTGTCTCCAGGTCGGGATACATTTCAAACAGAGCTGCAATTTCCGTCAGATCCAGAGCGCGCTGCGCGGCCACACGCTTTTTCAGCATTTTGACAGAATCCGAACAGCCGGTGGATTGTCTGAACAGAAGCGAATAGTATTCTGTTCCGAGCGGGAGAACGAAGAGTCAGGCCCGTTTACCGTCGGATTTCGCAGTGGCAGACACCTTGTCTGCATCAT
>JAJBUT010000062.1 GCA_020860185.1 Lachnospiraceae bacterium
GTATAGGAACTGCCTTCTTTCCCTGCAGGATAGCAGACCAGCACAGTCTTGTCCTTATTAAACAATATGCCGTCCTCGGAGCTGTAAGCCGTACTGTCCGCTGACACCAGTATTTCAGCCAGACTGGTACATCCATAAAACACACTGTTATCGCCGGAACCGATCGATGTGACGCTGGCCGGAATGGCAATGCCTGTCAGACTGCTGCATCCATCAAAGGCAGCCGTTCCAATGGTTGTAACGCTGTCTCCGATCGTGATTTCTGTCAGGCTGCTGCATCCTTCAAAAGCAGCGTAACCGATGGAAATGACGCCGTTCCCAATGATGACGCTGCTCAGGTTTCCACATTCATTAAAGACATAATCCCCCATGGATGTAACAGAGTCCGGGATCACCACATCTGTCAGTCCGCTCCCATAGAAAGCACCGTAACCAATCGATTCAACGGAGTCCGGAATGGTCACGTTTACCAAATGAGTGAAATTGAAAAATGATCCCTTGCCAATAGAGGTGACACCGTCGGAAATGATAACACTGGTGATAGAATCCCGCAGAGAATACCACGGATTATCGCCGGTGGATTCAAAATCATCCATCATCCCCGTTCCGGAGATGGTCAGAACACCGGTATCCGTATCCAGCGTCCACGTGACATTCTCCCCGCATGTCCCGCTTGTCGCATCGTCCGCGAGCGCTGCCGGCGCAAAGGACAGGACAAGGCAGAGTGCCAAAAGGACAGCCAGAGCTTTCCTGAGTTTGTGCATGGTCTTGTGTCTTTTCATGTTTTTCCTCCTTTTTTCATAATGTCGATGCTGATGTGTGACAAATACATGTAACCTATGTTATATATTATACAAAACGCCGAATTTTCTGTAAATACCGTTCGCGAAACCAGAAGTACCATTCGGGTAAACTCTTGTAACTAACTCTATTGCTTATACCCTGACAGGCAAAGTCTGCAATTACGCTTGCCAGTCATACAGGCCATATGGTAAAACATAACATTTATAGGAAACGGCAAATACTTTTGACGTTTCCTATAACTGCACGATTCGGGACGAGGAGGGACACCGATGAAAGAAGACAGGGCAATCGCCATTTATTCCAGGAAGTCAAAGTATACCGGGAAAGGGGAAAGCATCGGGAACCAGGTTGATATGGCAAAGGAATACATTTCCATGCATTATCCCGATGAAACCCCGGATTCCGTGCTGGTATATGAAGATGAAGGGTTCTCCGGCGGAAACCTGAACCGCCCGCAGTTTAAACAGATGATGGCAGAAGCAAGGGCCGGGAAGATAAAAACTATCATCGTATACCGTCTTGACCGTATCAGCAGAAATGTCAGTGACTTCTCGGGGCTGATCGAGGAACTCAACGGGCTTGATATTGACTTTGTATCCATCAGGGAACAGTTTGACACGGCAACCCCCATGGGCCGCGCCATGATGTACATTGCTTCTGTTTTTTCACAGCTGGAACGGGAAACAATCGCCGAGCGCATCAGGGATAACATGCATGAACTTGCGAAAACCGGCAGGTGGCTCGGCGGGACAACGCCGACGGGATATACCTCAGAAGCGGTTGAAAAAGTTTCAGTTGACGGGAAAATGAAGAAAAGCTGCAAGCTGAAGCTCTTACCGGATGAAGCTGCAATTATAAAGATCATTTTTGACCTTTTCCTGGAGACAAAATCCCTGACCAGGACAGAAACGCAGCTGGTCTGTTCGGGGATAAAAACAAAGCAGGGGAATTTCTTTTCCAGATACGCTGTCAAGACGATCCTGACAAACCCTGTATATGCCATTGCAGACACGGACATGTACCAATACCTGACGGACAGGGATGCAGACCTGTATTCAGATAAGGCGGAATTCGATGGAAAACACGCACTGATTGCTTATTACAAAACGATCCAGAAAAAGGGAAAGGCTTACATACACAACCCGATCGACAAATGGATCATTGCTGTCGGGAAACATGAAGGGATCATCGAAGGGAAGAAATGGATCGCAGCCCAGAATGAGCTGGAGAAAAACAAGGACAGATCCTTCCGCAGGGACAGGATCAATAAAGCCCTGCTGACCGGGGTAATCTACTGCAGCTGCGGAGCCAGGATGATCCCGCGCATCACAAACAGGGACACTCCCGGCGGGGAGCGTGTTTTTACATACCGGTGTGCGTTGAAAGAAAAGAGCCGCGGGACGGAATGCAGCCGGAAAAATGCAAACGGAAACATACTCGACATGGCTGTCATCGAAAAAATCAAAGGACTGAACGAAGACAGGGATGAATTCCTGAAGCAGATAAAAAGAGGGAAAACCATGTTTTCAGACCACAACCGGAAATCCGGGAATGAACTGGACACATTAAGAAAAAAACTGAACGGGACAGAACAAAAAATTGCCTCGCTGGTCGACTCTATCCCTGAATTTCATGATAAAGCCTCCCGGGAACGGATCGCCGAAAGGATTGGTTTCCTGAACGAGGAAAGCGAACAGATTCAGATAAAAATACGGGATGCAGAGGCTGCCATGGCATGCAGCGAGGACAGCGAGATGGAATTCTCCCTGCTGGAGCAGATGATCAGTTCGTTTGCAGCTACTGTAGACGAAATGAACACAGACCAGAAAAGAATGCTGGTGAAAAGCATTGTCCGGAATGTTATCTGGGACGGGAAAGACGCCCACATCTTCCTGTTTGGGGATCCGGAGGAGCCCACTCAAAAAGAATTTAGTGCGAGTATCGCATTTTCCACACATCGGCTGGCATAGGAACTCAGGCGTGTCGCCTTATCCGTTTGAAAAGTAGACACGGCCTTGATCAGACCGATGGTTCCGATAGAGATCAGATCCTCCATGCTCTCTTCCGCGCTCAGATACTTTTTTGCAATATAAGCAACCAGACGCATATTCCGCTCGATCAATATATCCCTTGCCGCTTCATCCCCCTGACTCAACTGCTCCAGATAATACTTTTCTTCCGACGCATCCAGCGGTGATAAAAATGATTTCTGCAAAGAAAGTACCCCGGTGAGTTCTTTCTTAACAGTTTATGAACGGGAAAAGCTCTGCGTGCCTTTCCCAATTTATTTATCTGCAAAGCAGAGCCGGAAAACATTTGCTTTCTATTCGATTTTCGCATAACACAAATAATGATAAAGATCATCGGCTGACAGTTACCTATCAATCTGGCTCTCAAAACCGTGAACGGCAGGTGTGAAATGCAGTCAGTACCTTCGTATACTGCAACTCATGTTCACCCACCTGTCTGGCCGCGCCGAGAGGATAGGCGTCCGGCAGTACGCTGCGCGGCGCTTCAGGTTCCCAGTAGAAGATGCCAAGTCCGCGCCCATCCGGAAGCTCCTGCAGGGCCTCCGCGGAGCGACAGAGCAGCTGACGGGTGTCCTCTTCTTCCCTGTCCTCTCCTCCGATTTCAACAATCATAACCGGCTTTCCGTATTTTTTTTCGTACATGGACAGCCAGCCGGACAGAGCTGCCTTACTTTTACATTGCTCCCGTGCACGGGCCGCTTCCTCTTCACCGGAAACTTCCGCATCTATCTGCATCTGTGCCCAGTACGGATAATAAGAAAAACCAATGACATCTGTCTTTCCTCCGTTTGAAAAGAAATTGTCAAGAAAAGGCTCGCACCAGGCTTTATTATTTACAGCAGCCATATGTGTAATTACCAGACAATCCGGAAAAATTTCTTTCACGGCTTCATATCCGGCATTCAGAAAGCGCACCAGCTGCTTCGGGGCAGTCTCCAGGCTTCCTTTCGGCCACATCATGCCGAAATTGATCTCATTTCCGACCTGCACCCATTTAGGTTCAATATCGTTTTCCCGGAACAGGAGCAGCGCTTCCCTGGTGTGGTCGTAAACCCGCTCTGTCAGTTTCTGATCGTCATCGTCCTTCCACGCCTTCGGAATGTCCTGAATCTGCGGATCCGCAAAGTGATCACTGTAGTGGAAATCAAGCATCAGATCCATCCCCAGCGCTTTCACACGTTCCGCCATCTCCAGCACACGGTACATATCGCAAAAGCCAAGCATACATCTCTCGTTCTCGTTCTTCTGCCAGAAGTCTTCCTCAGGAGATACAAAAATACGAAGCCGCACCGCATTCGCGCCCATATCTTTGCAGGCTCGAATCGGGTCTGCCTGTTCGCCGCTCTCATCTACCCATCTGTAACCCATCTGTTCTAACTGGCTGACCCATCCCAGGTCAACTCCATATGCAAACTTATCTCTCATATCTCATTCCTCTCCCGGAAGGCCGGAAAATGTCACTCAACACTCAACTGAACTACCGTATTTTTTCCGGAAACCCGACCTTTTTCTGTACCTTTCGAAGTGTTTTCGATGCATAGTAATTCGCCTTTTCAGCATTCTCTTTAATAATGGAATCGATATAGGTCTTATCCTTTGAAAGACGTTCCACCTCTGCCTGAAGCGGCTTCAGCACGGCCACAACCGCCTCTCCGACACCCATCTTCAGCTCGCCGTATCCCTTCCCGGAAAACTCGGCTACCGCCTCCTCCGGCGTCTTTTCCGTGCACGCACAGTAAATATTGAGCAGATTTTTTAGACCCGGCTGCTCATCCCGATAACAGATATTCGCCTCGGAATCTGTCACGGCACGTTTGAATTTTCGCATGATCGTATCCGGGTCGTCCATCAGATAAATGCTGGCGTTGACATTCTCATCAGATTTTGACATCTTTTTTTCCGGGTTCTGAAGACTGTTAATCTTCGCCCCGACCTTTCCGATATAAGCATCCGGAACGGTAAACACATCGCCGTAGATTGCGTTGAACCTCTGTGCCACATCCCTGGTCAGTTCCAGATGCTGCATCTGGTCGATCCCCACCGGGACAACATCCGCCTGGTACAGCAGAATGTCGGCCGCCATCAGCACCGGGTACGTAAACAATCCCGCGTTAATATTGTCCGCATGCTTTGCCGCTTTATCCTTAAACTGTGTCATCCGATTCAACTCACCCATATAGGTAAAGCAGTTCAGAATCCAGGTCAGTTCTGCATGCCCGGAGACATGAGACTGATAATAAATGCAGTTTTTCTTCGGATCCAGTCCCGCCGCGATATACAGGATCAGAAGCGCGCGCGCACGCTTCCGAAGCTCCGCCGGATCCTGACGGATCGTGATCGAATGCATATCCACCACACTGTAAAAGCATTCGTATTCATCACTCAGGGCCACCCAGTTTTTTAAAGCTCCCAGATAATTTCCAAGCGTCAGACTGCCCGTCGCCTGCATGCCGCTGAATAATATTTTTTTCCCATCTATCATTTCATCATTCCTCCCTGTAAAATTGCCGTGCTTATTTTATCATGCCTTATTAAATTCGTCAATTTCCGCAAAATGATATCATTTTCTGTTTTTCAGGACTTCCCGCCTGATATAATCCATCGTGTAGTCTTCTCCCCTGTCGGCAAGCATATGCAGCAGCCGTTCCAGCAGTTCCCGAACCTCCGGGTGAAGAATATGCCTCGCTTTTCCCTTTTCATAGTATTCCAGTGCACTTCGAGCCGTATAATTCTCCTTCTGATAATTCTTTGAGGCAGACATACGGTCAATGAACATCTCTACCACATATTTGTCCGGCATTCTCATACCCTGCAGAGGAAACTCACTGTCCTTCGATCCATAGTCGATCCAATACTCAAGATGGTGTTTATTTCTCCCCTTGTGATGGAGCCATGCGGACGTGTAGCCCTTATCCTTTCGCTCCGCGTTATTCGGACTCATATTGCCCTGATAATATTTTACACCCACCAGAAACTCCGCAGGCGAATATTTCGAGAGATCATGCAGTAGAGCCTGCTTATATAATCCCACCCGAAAACAGGCTTTCATGACAAGCCATTTATGATGATTGATCGTTTTTAAATGTTTCCAGAAATTCAATCGTTTCCCTCCGCGTCATCCGGTGTTCAACATGAACCGAAAAAATAAATAATTCGATCCTTTCCCGAACATCCTGCAGGCATCACCAGATGAACGTATGAACCATATTCACAGATATAAAATATAAAATCAACAGGTGAACAGGATAAAAAACATAAAACAGATACTTCACCAACAGTGCGCCTGCTCCTCCTGCCCGACCACTGTACCATCTTCCGTCCGGTCGGAAACCTCTTTCCCCGTTATACAGGGTCAGCGGTATGGCGGCAAGCAGAGACCAGTATTGTATCGGTTCGTAAAGCAGCAGAGAGATCGCCCCCAGTCCGATATATTTGGGAATCGGCTGATTTCGAAACTTATAAAAACAGTAAACCAGAAGAATGCCGCCCGCATCGTAATCCGTTTGCAACAATACCGCCGCCAGTGTAAAAATGACCAGGATCAGGATGTTCTTCCAATGCTGTCCCTTTACTTTTTGCATCAGATCCAGCATCAGCAATCCCAGAAACAAAGTAAAAAAAACATTCTGTGACTGAAATTCCAGAACAGCGTCATTGAACGCCAGATCAAAAGGACATTCGGAAATGATTGCAAACAGCAGCAGACGAAGCTCGTATTTCCGAATATTCCGTGTATAGTAAAATCCCTCCACCAGCAGAAACACGAAAACAGGGAAAGCAATCCTTCCGATATAACGGAAAATCATCTGATCGGGATACAAAACCGCCCCGATATGATCAATCAGCATCGTAGCAATCGCGATCAGCTTTAACAGAAAGCCATTGATACAGGCCGCGCGTAAAACAGGTTGGTACGATATTTGCATTGTAAACTCCTGAGCTTATGATGCGAAAAGGCACCGCCGTCAGCGATGCCCATATTCAGCGTATTCAGAATCGTGTATGATTGTAAAATCCGACCCGTTGAAGGGATGTACTAGTAACTCTGTATCAGAACTGCCGAAATCTCTGATACCGCTCCTCAACCAGTGCCGCAGGATCCTTTTCTATGTTTTCATAAATGAATTTGCGTATCATCTTACGCATCAGACGGCACAGCTCCTGACAGTTTTCAGCACAGGCCGGAGCCGGCTCCTCAATCACCTGTTCCACAATGCCAAGCTGCTTCAGTTCCGAAGCGGTCACTTTCATGATTTCAGCCGCCTCAGCCGCACGCTTTCCGTCCTTCCACAGGATGGAGGCAAATCCCTCCGGGGAGAGGATGGTGTATGTGGCATTTTCCATCATCCAGACCTCATTTGCCACGGCAAGAGCCAGAGCGCCGCCGCTGCCTCCCTCTCCGACAACGATACTCAAAACAGGCACTTTCAGATTAGACATCTCATACAGATTACGTGCGATCGCCTCTCCCTGTCCGTGCTCCTCCGCTTCCAGTCCCGGATAAGCGCCCGGGGTATCAATAAAATTGATGATCGGGCGATGAAATTTTTCTGCCTGTTTCATCAACCGGAGTGCCTTCCGATATCCCTCCGGAGAAGGCATGCCGAAATTACGAACAATGTTTTCCTTCGTCGTGCGGCCCTTCTGCTGCCCGATCACTGTCACCGGATAGCCGTCAAGATAGGCGATACCTCCGACTGTTGATCCGTCATCCGCCGCATGCCGGTCACCATGCATTTCCACGAAGTAAGAAAAAATACCATTTATATAATCCATCGATGTAAGCCGGTCAGAGGCACGCGCGGTGAGAACCCGCTCCCATGCAGTCACATGCCCTTCATGGCTCCGGCTCTGTTCGGGAATCGTCAGCTTATTTGTAAGCAGCCCCTCCTCTTTGGACGGCATGCGATGCATATGAAGCAGTCTGGAAAGTGTATCCTTCATATCATCCCGATGAATGATCCCGTCTATCAGACCATGGCTCACCAGAAACTCTGCCCGCTGAAAACCCTCCGGCAGCTTCTGTCCGATGGTCTGTTCAATGACACGCGGGCCGGCAAACCCGACCAGCGCACCCGGCTCCGCCAGTATAATGTCGCCCAGCATGGCAAAACTGGCCGTAACTCCGCCGGTCGTCGGATCTGTCAGAACCGTGATGTATAACAGTCCTGCGTCAGAATGCTTCTTCAGTGCGGCCGACGTCTTTGCCATCTGCATCAGGGAAACCATACCCTCCTGCATCCGCGCCCCGCCGGAGCAGGTAAAAATAATGATCGGAAGCCCGAGCTCTGTCGCTTTCTCGACTGCCCTCGTGATCTTTTCGCCTACGACATAACCCATACTGCCCATCAGAAACCTGGCGTCACAGACAGCGATCACCGTCTCCTCGCCATGGACCGTGCAGCGCCCTGTCGTGACGGCCTCATCTATCTTCAGCTTTTCTTTCAGCGAGGCAATCTTTTCAGGATAATCCGGATACTCCAGAGGATCCTTTCCCTCCAGACCGGCATCCCACTCTTCAAAGCTGTGTTTATCTGCCACAAGGCGCAGCCTGCGTTTCGTTGTCATCCGAAAATATTTCCCGCACTTATAGCAGACAAGATGGTTTTTGATCACATCTTCACGGTACAGCATCTCCCCGCAGGCGTCACATTTCACCCACATGCCTTCGGGAATATCAGGCTCCTTTTTCGATGTGTTCATGAAATTCTGTTTTTTAAATGTTAGCACGCCCATAAATCCATCACCTTATGATCCTTTCCCCCGGAAAATATTCCTCCAGAAATCCGGTCGTAGCCTCACCGGCGCGGAAAACCGGATGCGTTATAATATCATACTGGTAATCCAGATTCGTTGTGATGCCATCAACATTTACCTCGCCAAGCGCACTCTGCATCTTATTGAGCGCCGTCTCGCGATCCTTGCCAAAAACAATAATCTTCGCGATCATCGAATCATAATTCGGCGGAACGGTATATCCGGCAAAAATTGCCGAATCAATTCGTACACCGTTGCCTCCCGGAAGATACAGAAAATCAATCCGTCCCGGGCACGGCATAAAATTCCGCTCCGGATCCTCGGCGTTGAGCCGGCATTCAATCGCATGTCCCGAAATATGAATATCCTTCTGCTTAAAACGGAGTTTCTGCCCGTCCGCGATAAAAATCTGCTCTTTGATCAGGTCAAGTCCGGTAACCATCTCGGTCACACCATGCTCCACCTGAATACGGGTATTCATCTCCATGAAATAATAATTCTTATCCTGATCAAGCAGAAACTCAACCGTACCCGCGCTCTCATAATTTGCAGCCCTCGCTGCACGGACAGCCACCGCTCCCATTTCTCTGCGAAGCTTTGAATCCAGCGCAGGTGAGGGAGATTCCTCCACCATCTTCTGATGCCGTCTCTGAACAGAACAGTCACGCTCTCCCAGTGAAACCACATTTCCATGCTGGTCCGCCAGAATCTGAAACTCAATATGGCGGGGATTCTCGATATATTTCTCGATATACATGGTGTTGTCCCCGAAACCGTTCACAGACTCTGTCTGGGCAATCTCAAAATTTTCCGAAAAATCAGCAGCGGATCTGGAAATACGCATTCCCTTACCGCCGCCGCCGCTTGCCGCCTTGATCATGACGGGAAATCCGATATCCTGTGCCAGCTTCAGTCCGTAATCCGCACGATATACCGGCTCCTGTGTACCCGGAACAACAGGAACCTTCGCAGCTATCATGGTATTGCGCGCCTCCTGTTTATTTCCCATTTTTGAAATCACATCGGCTCCCGGACCGATGAACACGATATTGCATTGTCTGCACATCTGTGCAAACTTTGCATTTTCTGACAGAAATCCAAATCCCGGATGGATCGCGTCCGCCTTGGACGCAATGGCTGCGCTCAGAATCCGTTCCATATTCAGATAACTGTCAGCCGGCGCCGCCCTGCCGATACAGATGGCCTCATCCGCAAGCATCGTGTGGAGTGCGTCCTGATCCACGGTGGAATAAACGGCAACAGAACGAATCCCCAGCTCTCTGCAGGCACGGATGATACGCACCGCGATCTCTCCTCTGTTTGCGATCAATATTTTCTGAAACATATACTTCCTCTACCCGATCGCAAAGGTAAGCTCCGCGACTACAGCCGTCTTTCCGTCTACCGTCGCCTTTGCCTTTGCAATACCGATCGGCCCTTTCTGTTTGATCATCTCAGTCTCCAGGATCAGGACATCGCCGGGAACGACCTTCTTTTTAAATTTAGCGGAATTGATCGCGCCAAAATAGGCAGTCTTCCCTTTAAAATCATCACAGGAGAGAACAGCCACGGCTCCTACCTGAGCCAGCGCCTCAACAATGAGGGCACCAGGCATCACCGGCTCCCCCGGAAAGTGACCGGCAAAATAAGGTTCATTGTAGGAAACACATTTCTTTCACACCGCACGAACGCCGGGTTCAAGCTCCTCAATCGTATCAATCAAAAGCATCGGCTGGCGATGCGGTATAATCTCCATAATCTGCTGTGTTGTTAATAATGACATCCTATCCTCCTGTCTCACGCGATGACAAACAACGGCTGATCAAACTCAACCAGATCACCGTTATTCACAAGAATCTGTTTCACCACGCCGTCATAATCCGATTCAATCTCATTCATCAGTTTCATCGCCTCAATAATACCCAGAACCTGACCCTTTTTCACAACATCACCGGTCTCAATGAACGGGTCTGCCTCCGGGGATCCCGCCCTGTAGAAAGTACCGACCAGAGGACTTTTCACAATCTGTCCCTCCGGCACATCCTCGGACACTTCAGGGGCATTCTCCTGCTCCGGTACAGCTACAGCCTGTACTGCAGGCGCCATGGACGGAACGGCCTGCGGCGCAACGCCGCTGACAATCACCGGCGCCGGTGTCTCCATACACTTCTCCGGCAGCTTTCGTATGGATAACTTCAGGGCGCTTTCCTCGTAAGTAAACTCAAGGTTATTTTCTGCAACCACCTTCATTAAATCCAGAATCTGATTTATTTCCATATTACTACACTCCCATTTATCTGTCACTGTGCAAAACAGCTACATGTCATCATCATTCATGATACCTGCGAATCAGGATACTCGCGTTATGTCCGCCGAAAGCCAGAGAATTGGACAGTGCATATTCCACTTCGGCCTCAACGCCGTGTCCCTGTACATAGTCCAGATCCAGCTCCTCATCCGGCTGCGTCAGGCCAACCGTCTGATGAATATAACCATGATTCATCTGAAGAACGCAGGCAATGAACTCCACAGCTCCCGCAGCACCCAGCAGATGCCCGATCATGGACTTGGTCGAATTGATCTTCATATTATAAGCATGATCGCCGAAAGCGCTCTTGATCGCACGCGTTTCAAACAGATCATTGTGATGTGTACTCGTTCCGTGCGCATTGATATAAGTAACCTCATCCGGGGAAACTCCGGCATCTCTGAGTGCGAACAGCATGGCGTTCTCCGCTCCCTTGCCGTCCTCTGCCGGGGATGTAATATGATATGCGTCACTGGTCGCGCCATATCCGACAACCTCAGCAAGGATATTCGCCCCCCGCGCTTTCGCGTGCTCCAGCTCTTCCAGTATCACGATACCGGCGCCATCACCGATCACAAAACCGTTCCGGTCTTTATCGAAAGGAATCGAGCAGCGTTCCGGATCGTTCGAAGCAGATAAAGCTGTCAGAGAAGTAAATCCGGCAATACTGATCGGTGTGATCGCATTCTCCGTACCGCCGGCCACGATCACGTCACATTCCCCATGCTGAATCGCATGAAATGCTTCGCCGATATTATGCGTACCGGTCGCACAGGCTGTAGCGATATTAATACTCTTTCCCTTAATGCCGAACTGGATCGTAATGTTTCCTGCCGCCATATTGGTAATCATCTGGGGAACCAGCAGAAGATTCACTCTGGATGGTCCCTTATCCAGCAGTTTTTTATATTCTCTCTCAATGGACTGCAGAGAGCCCACACCGGAACCAACATAACAGCCTACCCGGTAAGGATCCTCCTTTTCCATGTCAAGACCCGACTGACGAAAAGCCTCATGTGTCGCTGCCACGGCATACTGAGCAAAGGCTTCCATACGCTTTGCAGCTTTGCGATCCATATAATTTAACGGATCAAAGCCCTTTACCTGTGCAGCCACTTTCACTTTATAATCTGTGGTGTCAAAATAGGTAATCTCGCCGAATCCGGTCTTTCCTTCCTTCAGGCTGTCCCAGTATTCGTCCACAGTCAATCCGATGGGAGTGATCGCCCCCATGCCGGTTACAACAACACGTTTCATCTGAAAATCTCCTCATTTAAAATCTATACCATATACCCTGTCCGTCCATAGAAAACACCGAAAAGGTCGATTGCCCTGTGCTTCGCACAGTTCAATCGCCAACGGCATTCGCAATCCGTGCTTCGCACTCCTTGCTCATGTCGTTTGGGTTTTCTTATGTCCGTCCATCTGAGGATGCAAGCATCCTCATCTGTCCGTCCATAGAAAACACCTTTTCGTCACATGGCCATTCCGCCGTCTACGCAGAGTACATGACCTGTAATATAGGATGCCTTGTCTGACGCCAGAAAAGCGACCGCATTCGCAATATCCTGCGGAGTACCCATCCGGCCGAGCGGCACCTGAGCCAGACCCGCTTCCTTCGCGGAGTCAGTCATTTTTTTCGTCATGGCTGTATCAATAAAGCCGGGAGCGACCGCATTGACACGGATACCTCTGCTGGCAAGCTCGCGGGCCATGGATTTTGTCATACCGATCACACCCGCTTTGGAGGCACAGTAGTTCATCTGTCCCGGATTCCCGATGATACCGGAAACCGAGGAAATATTGATGATGGAACCGCCCTTCTGTTTCAGCATGGGGCGTGCGATATGGCGCATGGTATTAAAGCTTCCCTTTAAGTTGGTATCGATCACGGCATCAAACGCCTGCTCCGACATCTTCATTAAGAGATCGTCTCTGGTAATACCTGCGTTATTTACCAGAATATCAATACGCCCGAGCTTTTTCACAAGCGCTTTTATCATTTCCTCTACCGCGGCAAAATCATTCACCCAGCACTCATAAGCCTCGGCCTGACCGCCATTCGCCGTAATTGTCCCAACGACTTCATCCGCAGCTTCAACGGGTCCCACATAATTGACTACAACATATGCTCCCTCGCCGGCCAGCGTCAGCGCTATCTGTCTGCCGATGCCGGTGCTCGCTCCTGTCACCAGAGCGATCTTATTCTCCAATAAATTTCCCATAGTGCCTCCTGATCATTCAGCTGTTCCGATTGACTCACACAGTACATCCAGATCCGCAACTGTATCCACATGATAAACCGGAACAGATTTGTCTATTTTCTTTAAAAATCCTGTCAGGGATTTTTTGGGTCCTATTTCAATAAAAACTTCAACGCCGTCCGCGATCATGCGCTCCACGCTCTGCTGCCAGCGCACAGAGGATGATATCTGCCGCTCCAGCAAGTCCTTTACCTGATCCTTATCCGTCACATAATCCGCGGTGACATTGGTAATATACGGCGTGGCAATCTCATGGATCTCCACGCTTTCCAGTTCTTTCGCAAGCTTCACACCTGCTTCCCTCAGCATATCCGAATGGAACGGTCCGCTGACGTTCAGCGGCACACAGCGCTTCGCACCCGCTTCCTTTAAAGATGCGGCGGCCGCTGCTACCGCGGTCTCCTCACCGGTGATCACCGTCTGTCCGGGACAATTATAATTGGCGACGGATACAATCCCGTCAGTCTCTGAACAGATCTTCTCGATCACATCATTGTCCATGCCCATCACGGCAGTCATGGCGCCGCCGGTGGGAACGGCCTCCTGCATATACGCGCCGCGCTTCACAATCACGCGAAACGCATCCTCCGCCGTCATCACACCGGATGCCACCAGAGCGGCATATTCACCAAGACTCAGACCGGCATTCACAGACGAACGGAATCCTTTTTCCTGTACTGCACGCAGAATTGCAAGCTCATCGGCGAGCATTGCAATCTGCGTGTATTTTGTAATATTCAGCTGTTCATTTTCTTCAAAAAGAAGAGTCTTCATATCCATACCGCTTACTTTTTCGGCCAGATCGATCATTTCCCTCGAACAGGCAAAATTCTCATAGAAATCCTTTCCCATGCCGACGTACTGCGACCCCTGACCGGGAAAAATAAACGCTGTCTTTCTCATATAAAATCTCCTCTTCTTTCAGACATACTCATGCCCCGGCAGCTCCCGGGTAAAGCTGGGTAAACTGACCAACGATCTCATCGATGATCTCCTGACAGGACTGCTGTTTTTTAATCATGCCCGCGATCTGTCCTGCCATAACGGTTCCGTTCTTCACATCACCGTCAATAACCGCGTTTCTCAGAGAACCGAGCGTCAGCTTCTCCATCTCCTCAAACGGAGCGCCGGATTGCTCTAATCTCAGGTATTCTTTTGTCATGTTATTGCGAAGGCAGCGGATCGGGTGTCCATGGGAAAGGCCGGTCACCTCAGAATCAATATCCTTCGCACGAAGAATCCTGTCCTTATAATTCTGATGTGTGATGCACTCATTTGCCACACAGAAGCGCGTGCCGATCTGAACTGCTTCCGCACCGAGCATAAAAGCGGCTGCCATACCTCTGCCGTCGCCGATACCGCCGGCTGCAATCACGGGAATGTCGACAGCGTCCACAACCTGCGGGACAAGCGTCATGGTAGTCGCGGAACCGATATGTCCGCCAGATTCCGTCCCCTCCGCGATGACTGCATCCACGCCCGCCTTTTCCATCATGCGTGCAAGAGCAACGCTTGCGACCACAGGTATGACCCTGATCCCCGCGTTCTGCCACATTTTCAGATACTTGCCCGGATTCCCGGCGCCGGTCGTGACAACGGGAACGCCTTCCTCCACAACCACCCTGGCAACCTCGTCTGCATAAGGGCTCATCAGCATGACGTTAACGCCGAAAGGCCTGTCCGTCATCTCCTTCGCCGTCCGAATCTGCTGACGGATCACATCCTCCGGGGCGCTCGCCGCTCCGATCAGGCCAAGTCCCCCCGCATTGGAAACGGCAGCGGCAAGATGATGGTCGGCAACCCATGCCATACCTCCCTGAAAAATCGGATAATCAATCCCGCAAAGCTCTGTAATTCTCGTCTTCATTCTAAATCACCAATCTTTATTTCTGCTTATTTACTCTTCTACGCCGTGATCTTTTAAGTAATCAACAATAGAGCCAACCGTGGTAAGCGTCTCCAGCTCATCCGTAGGTATCTCAATATCATACTCCTCCTCAAGCTGCATAACAAGCTCAAATAAATCCAGAGAATCCGCGTCAAGGTCTTCTTTGAATCTGGACTCCGCTGTAATGCCATCCTCATCGATACTCAGCTGGTCAGCAATCATTTCC
>JAJBUT010000175.1 GCA_020860185.1 Lachnospiraceae bacterium
GGTTTGGGACAAAATGAAATATAACAGAGGTTCGCTTGATGCGGATCGCACAGGAGGTCAAATGAAATTCAGAAAATTGGTTTTGGAATGCGGCATCATCGCAGCTTCATTCGCAGTAGTATCCGCTCCATCGGCCGTTTCTGTCAGTGCCGCAGAAATTGTTTCCGGAACGTGGAATGCCGAAGCAGAGCAGGACAACAGAGGAAGCAGTGAGTTTATGCAGGATTTAAAGGAGAAAAGCGAGGAAGACGCAGCTGCTAAAGCAGCCGCCGCGGAGGAGTCATCTGCGGAGGAAGTATCGGAGGAAGAACCTTCCGAGTGGGAAAATAAATTACTTGTTGTTGTGGAGGAGGACTCCAGTCTGAATATCCGCGCGGGGGCCGATGCAAACGCCGAGGTAGTGGGAAAGATGTACAGAGGTTCCGCCGCGGAGGTGATCGAGAGGGGCGAAGAATGGTCCCGGATCGTATCCGGAGAAGTCGAAGGATATGTAAAAAATGAATATTGTGTATTCGCAGAGGAAGCTGAGGCACAGGCGGAAAAGATCTGCGATGCGGTGGCGACAGTGACTGCGGACGGTGTACGCCTGCGAAGCGAGGCGAATGTGGAGTCAACAATCTGCGAGGTGCTGGATGCGGGAGATGCGCTGAACGTATGGAAATCCGGAGAGGAAGCGGCTTCCCCGGCAGACGATGAGGCACAGAACGCAGCGGCCGGGGAAACAGATGTGACGGATGGTATCTCCTCTGAAGAGAATTCCGGGGAAGATGCTCAGAATAACGGCTGGATTGCGGTAGAGTATGGGGATATGGTTGCATATATTTCCGCTGATTATGTAGAAGTTGAACTGCAGACAGGCGAGGCGCTCAGCATGGAAGAGATTTATGCTCAACAGGCAGCAGCCCGGGCGGCTGCGGCCGAGGCAGCTGCAGAACGGGCGGCTGCAGAGCAACAGGCATCTGCAGAAACTGTTACAGCGAGCACAGGTACAGCCGTGAGTGCATCCACGGATGACGTTACGCTTCTGGCGGCGCTCATTCAGTGTGAGGCCGGAGGAGAGAGTTATGACGGTCAGCTGGCGGTTGGCGCGGTTGTTATGAACCGGGTAAAAAGCGGTTCTTTCCCGAACAGCATTTCCGGCGTGATTTACCAGAGCGGTCAGTTTGCACCGGCGTCCAGCGGGAAGCTGTCCCGCGTGCTGAGCAGCGGAAGCATTTCATCCAGCTGTTATCAGGCAGCGCAGGCAGCCATTGGCGGAGCGGATAATACCGGCGGAGCCAAATATTTCCATGCGGGATCCGGGAACGGTACCGTGATCGGAAATCAGGTTTTTTACTAAAATACAGATTCTTATGAAGGCTTGATGGATGTGTCCGAAAGACCGATATCCGATGAAAAATCGGACACCGGTCTTTTTTCTTTCCGCGGATGAACGTTTTTTTATTGTAAAAATGGATAAGATATAGTATATTGAAGACGTATTCGCAAAGACCATGAAATGGAGTGAGATACAAAAAGAGGAGTCTGGGCATGGGCATGAGCTTTCTGGAGCAGCCGCAGATGTTATGGCTGCTGGTTTTTATTGTGATGGTGGTTGTAGAGCTGGTTTCTATGGGGCTGACATCCATCTGGTTTGCCGGCGGCGCTCTGGCAGCGCTGCTTGTGAGTCTGCCGGATACCCCGGTTCAGGTACAGATTGTGGTATTTCTGATCGTATCTTTTGTTCTTCTGCTTCTTGTAAGACCGTGGGCGGGGAAGCATTTCAATCATGAAAGGGAGAGGACGAATGCGCAGAGTCTGATCGGTCAGACTGCCGTTGTTATTGAGGAGATTGATAATGTACGCGCAACGGGGAGAGTACTGATCCGGGGACAGGAATGGTCTGCCCGGTGTGTCAGGGAGACAGAATGCATTCCCGTGAATACATCGGTCAGGGTTCAGGAGATCAGCGGCGTGAAACTGATCGTGGAAAAGGCGGACGTGTGAGCGTGATGATGGGAACGGATCTGCGGCTGCCGTACCGGCAATGATTTCATAAAAACGAAAGGGGTATCATATGTTTATAGCAATTATTGTGATTGTCATTATTATTGTGATTATTCTGGCCTCCTGCATCAAGATCGTTCCGCAGGCGAATGCCTACGTCGTAGAACGTCTGGGTGCTTATCAGGGTACCTGGGAGGTAGGACTTCATGCGAAAGTGCCGTTTATCGACCGCATTGCAAAACGGGTGCTTTTAAAGGAACAGGTTGTAGATTTCGCGCCGCAGCCGGTTATCACGAAGGATAATGTCACCATGCGGATTGACACGGTTGTCTTTTTTCAGATCACGGATCCGAAGCTGTTTGCTTACGGCGTGGAGAACCCGATCATGGCGATCGAGAACCTGACGGCGACGACGCTGCGGAACATCATCGGTGATCTGGAACTGGATGAGACACTGACCTCCCGTGAGACGATCAACACCAAGATGCGGGCATCTCTGGATATCGCGACGGATCCCTGGGGGATCAAGGTGAACCGTGTCGAGCTGAAAAACATCATCCCGCCTCAGGCGATTCAGGACGCTATGGAGAAGCAGATGAAGGCGGAGCGCGAGCGGCGGGAAGCAATTCTCCGCGCGGAGGGCGAGAAGAAATCGACGATTCTCGTGGCTGAGGGTAAGAAGGAATCCGCTATCCTCGATGCAGAGGCGGAGAAGCAGGCGGCCATCCTTCGCGCACAGGCAAAGCGTGAGGCGACCGTACAGGAGGCGCAGGGTCAGGCCGAAGCAATCCTGAAGATTCAGCAGGCAAACGCGGACGGCCTCCGGTTTCTGAAGGAGGCGGAACCGGATGCGGCGGTTCTCCAGATTAAAAGCCTGGAGGCTTTCGCGAAGGCGGCAGACGGAAAGGCGACCAAGATTATCATCCCGTCTGAGATTCAGGGGATCGCGGGTCTGTCAAAATCAATTGTGGAAGTGGCAGCGGATCTGAAGGAAGATAAAGGGTAAGAAACAGATACGATATAAGTATATAAGGAGTGCAGACATGATAAGTTTACAGGGAAAGAATTTTTTAAAGCTGCTGGATTTTACTTCGGAGGAAATCACATACCTGATCGATCTGGCAGCGGATCTGAAAGAAAAGAAAAAACAGGGCGTCATGCATGATACGCTTCGCGGAAAAAATGTGGCGCTGATTTTTGAAAAGACGAGTACGCGGACGCGCTGTTCCTTTGAGGTGGCGGCGTTTGATCTGGGGATGCACGCCACATTTCTGGATCCTTCCGCTTCCCAGATCGGGAAGAAGGAGAGCATTGCGGATACCGCGCGCGTTCTGGGACGCATTTATGACGGAATTGAGTATCGCGGTTACGGCCAGAATATCGTGGAGGAGATCGCGAAATATGCCGGGGTTCCGGTCTGGAATGGTCTGACGAATGAGTTTCATCCGACGCAGGTGCTGGCTGACGCACTGACGATCAGGGAACATTTCGGCTATCTGAAGGGAATAAAACTGGTCTATGTCGGCGACGCCCGTTATAATATGGGCAATTCCCTGATGGTACTCAGTGCAAAGCTGGGTATGCATTTTGTCGCCTGCACGAATAAAAAGTATTTTCCGGATTCGCAACTCGTTGACACCTGTCGGCAGATCGCGGCAGAGACCGGCGCGACGATCGATCTGACAGAGGACGCAGACGCCGGGTCGAAGGACGCGGATATTATTTACACCGATGTCTGGGTTTCCATGGGTGAACCGGACGAGGTATGGGAGGAACGGATCCGGGATCTGACGCCGTATCAGGTGAATGCAGCTCTGATGAAGAATGCGGGTCCGCAGTGCCGGTTTATGCACTGTCTTCCGGCTTTCCATGATCTGAAGACCACCATCGGAGAGCAGATACATAAAAAATACGGACTGGATGAGATGGAAGTGACCGACGAGGTGTTTGAAAGCCCGCAGTCGATAGTGTTTGATGAAGCAGAAAACCGGATGCATACGATCAAGGCCGTGATGCTGGCGACGCTCGGAACTGCCGCTATATAAGATGTATATCCGGTACTGCCCGATACACAGATTACAGCATTAGGAACAGTTTAGAAATATAGGAAACGACTTAAGTCCTTTCCTGTTGCGCCGTCTAATACGCGAATCGCAATGCCGGGTGAGTGGCCGGTGTTTTTCGGAAGAACAGATCAGAGGTGAAAGACTCAGGTGATTCATTTATGAAAGAAAAAATTTTACGGCTCCTGCAGGAGGCTGATGGATTTCTTTCCGGACAGGAGATCAGTGAAAAGTTCGGCGTGACCCGGACTAGCGTCTGGAAGGCGATCCGCCAACTGGAGGAGATGGGCTATGAGATCGAGGCGGTGCGCAACAGAGGCTATCGTCTATGTTCAGAACCGGATTTTCTGACAGCGGAGCGTGTCTGCGAATATCTGGACACTGTGTGGGCCGGACATCCGGTTCGGGTGTATGACTCCGTGGATTCCACCAATAACGAAGCGAAACGTCAGGCAGAGTCGGGAGCCGGCCAGGGTCTGCTTGTGATCGGTGAGCAGCAGACCGCCGGCAGAGGGCGGCGCGGCAGAGTCTGGGAGTCAAAAAAGGGAGAGGGGATTTTTATGTCCCTGCTTCTGAAACCGGATCTTGAACCTTCGCATGCGTCTATGCTGACCCTTGTGATGGGAATGGCTGTCCGTGACGCCCTGGAGATGAGCGGTGTATCGGGGGTTCAGATAAAATGGCCGAACGATATCATCTGTTCCGGCAGGAAAATCTGCGGTATCCTGACAGAGATGAGTGCACAGGTCGACTATGTCAATCATATCGTGATCGGCGTGGGCATCAATGTTCATAATCAGGAGTTCCCGGCGGAGGTGCGGCAGATGGCGACGTCTGTTTTTCTGGAGACCGGTATCCATGTCTGTCGGGCCGGACTGGCTGCACAGTGCATGAGGCAGTTTGAAAGATATTATGCGCGGTTTCTGGAGACGCATGATCTGAGTGCTTTGCTGGAAGAGTATAATGCCTGTCTCGTGAACTGCGGCAGACAGGTTCGCGTACTGGATTTTAAAAAGAATTATACTGGCATTGCAAAAGGGATCAATGCGGAGGGCGAACTGCTTGTGGAAACGGAGAGCGGATTGAGACGCGTTTCCGCCGGGGAGGTCTCCGTCCGCGGCGTGTACGGATATGTATGATACAAGGGGACAGAAGTCATAAAAAAGATGCTTGCATCTGTTTTTATGACTTGGGGACCCGAACAAACATGAGCAAGGAGCACGAAAGTGCGGATTGCGAATGTTTCAGGATTGGGAGCACGAAGTGCGGAGCAATCCGTGTATCATACATATCAGAAAATGATACAAGGGGACAGAAGTCATGTACGATGAAGAAATAGTGCTCTGCGCATCCAGCGCATACACGAAACAATTTTATCTTAATCCGGAGTTTAACGGGCTTCCCGAGCAGGTACAGGAGGAGTTGAAAATTCTTTGCGTGCTGTATACGGAGGATGTCGGAGGCATACTGGTGATGAAGTTTGACGCGGACGGCTGTCTGCAGATGGAGACATCGTCAAACGAGGGAGATCTTCTGTATGATGAGATCGGCAGTGTTCTGAAAATCAGGCAGATACAGGATCGGCAGGCCGAACTGCTGGAGTCCCTGGAACTTTATTACAGCGTGGTGTTTCTGGGAGAAGCGGAGGAGGATGAGTGAGAATGCTGCTGACAGTTGATATCGGAAATACAAACATTACGCTGGGTGTTTTTCAGGGGAAAAAATTAGTGACAACGTTTCGTATGACGACGATTCAGACCCGTACTTCGGATGAATACGGTATGGTTATGTGTGAGTTGTTAGAGCATAATGAAGTCAATGTCTCTGCGATTACGGATGTAATCGTTGCTTCGGTGGTGCCGAATGTGATGCATTCTCTGACAAATGCCATTTTGAAATATGTACATGCAAAGCCAATCATTATCGAGGCCGGGATTCGGACAGGTATCCGTGTCGCCGGGCGCAATCCCCGCCAGGTGGGCGCAGACCGGATCGTAGATGCCGCAGCGGTGTACGAACTGTATGGCGGACCGGCGATCGTGGTGGATTACGGGACGGCGACCACATTCGATCTGGTGGACGAGGACGGGACATTTACAGCCTGTGTCATCGCACCCGGTATCCGAACCTCGGCGCAGTCGATGTGGAGCATGGCGGCGAAGCTGCCCGAATTTGAGATCAAAAAACCGCAGAGTATCCTTGCGCAGGATACGATTGCCTGTATGCAGGCGGGGCTGGTTTACGGACAGATCGGCCAGACAGAGTACATCATCCGACAGATGAAAAAGGAGTTCGGCAAAGAGGATGTGAAGGTGGTTGCCACCGGCGGACTCGGCAGGCTGATCGAAAAGGAGACAGATCTGATCGATGTGTATGACCCGATGCTGACGCTGCAGGGGATGCGTCTGATCTTTGAGAAACAGAAGAGATAAGCGGGAAAACAGACGATGTTCTGCCCTGATGACAGGGTGAACCTGTTTTGGGAATCAAAAGAGATATAAAATCAAAAAAATAAGAACAGAAATAAGAGACAGAAAACAGATGGAAACCTTGATGATCGGAGACGTGGTTTTAGAGAACAATCTTATATTAGCACCCATGGCAGGAGTCACAGACCTGCCATTTCGTTTGTTGTGCAGGGAACAGGGCGCAGGGCTGCTCTGCATGGAGATGGTCAGTGCAAAGGCGATTTTTTATGGAAACAGACATACAGAGAGACTGTTGGAAATTCATCCGGAGGAACAGCCTGTCTCTCTGCAGCTGTTTGGTTCTGACCCGGACATTCTGGCAGATATGGCGGCGAAAATTGAGGAACGCCCGTTTGCAATTCTCGATTTTAATATGGGCTGTCCGGTTCCGAAGGTGGTGAATAACGGTGAGGGATCGGCGTTAATGAAAGATCCCCGACTGACAGAAAAGATTTTGAATAAACTGGTGCGGGCGGTGAAAAAACCTGTGACAATCAAAATCCGCAGCGGATTCGATGCGGATCATGTAAATGCGGTGGAGATCGCGAAGATAGCCGAGAGCTGCGGCGTGGCTGCGGTTGCAGTCCATGGCAGAACCAGGCAGCAGTATTATAGCGGACAGGCGGACTGGGATATCATCCGCAAGGTGAAGGAAGCGGTTTCCATACCTGTGATTGGGAATGGGGATATTCGCTCCGCGGAGGATGTTTTGCGGATGCGGGAACAGACCGGATGTGACGGCTTTATGATCGGCAGGGGTGCACAGGGAAATCCGTGGATATTTCGTCAGATTCTGTACAGACTGGAGACAGGAAAAGATCTGCCGAAACCGTCCGCGGAGGAAGTGGCGCAGATGGTATTGCGCCATGCCCGGCTTCAACTGGAAGTGAAGGGAGAGTACATCGGGATCCGTGAAATCCGAAAGCACGCAGCATGGTACACAGTCGGATACAGGAATTCTTCCAGGCTTCGCGGAAGGATTAATGAGGTGGAAAATTATGCGGATCTGGAAAAGCTGTTTCAGGAGTTTACGGCGACGTGATGAATCGCCTGTATTGTAAAGCGTCAAAGAAAAACAGATATGAATAGTTATTATTTCTCTGCATATCTTACAGTGAAAGAGTTGCTGTACTTACAAGTGTGACAGATATGTATCGATCAGAAAATCAAACGGAAAGATGGGAGAAAAAGAAGGCGGCCGTGTTCCGTGATAGAACTTTTCCCGGATTCAGGAAGGTGATCGCGGCGTGGCATGTATATTGGACGGATCATTTCAGAAAAAACAGAACGTCATATGTCTCTCAGACGCCGGAAGAAGGTTCGTGGGAAAACCCGTATCTTCCCTACAGCAGGATTATCATTGAGCAGATTTTGAAACAGAGAAATCTGGATTATCGTACGTTTCGCCCGATTTTGATCGATACAGACAGCCCGGGTCAGATTTTCGGGGAGGAGGATGATGTAGATCAGGTTCTTTCCCAACTGGAACAGGGGTTGAATTTTCTGGAAATCTGTACGGACAGACCGGATTATTTTGCAGATTGGAAGAATTGCATGGAGGAAGAGTACGGTCTGATCGTCCGCATCATCGGGAAATCGTGGGAATGTCCGCTTTATGGGAACATGGTTCTGGACTTTGAACGCAATCAGCCGATGTGGATGGCACGTTTCGCGGAGGATGTGATGTATCTGCCGTTCCAGAAACAGAAATGGTATGTGCAGACAGAAGAAAAACCGGATGAAAAGTCGGGAACATATATTCTTGACATCAATGTTCCGATTGGATATAATAGGATAATTGTCAAGGCTGAAGCCTTACGTGTATCGACAGGAGGAGCAGATAAATGAGCAAAAAAAATCTTTTGACATATCAGGGATTACAGAAGCTGGAGACAGAATTACAGGACTTAAAGGTAGTTCGGCGCAAGGAGGTTGCTCAGAAGATCAAAGAAGCCAGAGAGCAGGGAGATCTGTCTGAAAACGCGGAGTACGACGCGGCGAAGGACGAGCAGCGTGATATCGAGGCGCGAATCGAGGAAATTGAGAAGATTCTGAAGAATGCTGAGGTCGTTGTGGAGGAGGAGGTTGATCTTGACACCATCGGCGTCGGATGTCAGGTTCGGATCATGGACTGTGAGTTTGATGAGGAGCTGGAATATAAGATCGTAGGTTCCACCGAGGCGAACAGCTTAAAGGGCATGATTTCGAATGAGTCGCCGGTAGGAAAAGCGCTTCTCGGCGCGAAGGTGGGAGAAACTGTTGAGGTGGAAACACAGGCCGGCGTGCTGACATATAAAGTGCTGGAGATTCAGAGATCGAACTGACAGATTGCTGCACCGGTGTCTGACGTTGGTGCGGCGTCAATTATTTTTGAAATGTGCGATTGGGAAAGCTGACAGGTTTACAGACGGGTTATTTCAAAGACGCTGCGCCGAGGGCAGGATATGCCGTTGAATGAGTATGGAAAGCAATCCTGCGCACGGGAAAGTTGAGGAGAGAAGATGGGTGAACAGAAGAAGGAAAATACGCCGGGACAGGATCTGAACCAGATTTTGAGGAATCGCCGTGAGAAGCTGAAGGCTTTGCAGGATGCGGGAAAGGATCCGTTTCAGATCACAAAATATGATGTGACACATCACAGTGCAGAGATAAAGGAGCATTATGACGAACTGGTGGGCAAAGAGGTTTCCGTTGCCGGGCGTATGATGTTCAAGCGTGTGATGGGAAAGGCTTCTTTTTGCAATGTGCAGGATCTGCAGGGCGGCATTCAGGCATATGTCGCCAGAGACAGTATCGGGGAAGATCCGTATAAGGATTTTAAAAAATATGATATCGGAGATATCATCGGAGTCTGGGGAGAGGTCTTTAAGACAAAGACAGGTGAGATTTCCATCCATGTATCCGAGATCACTCTTTTGTCAAAAAGTCTCCAGGTGTTGCCGGAGAAGTTTCACGGTCTGACGAATACAGACCTCCGTTATCGCCAGCGATATGTTGATCTGATCATGAATCCGGAGTCTAAGGAAACCTTTATAAAACGTTCTCAGATCATCCGGGAGATTCGTCGATTTCTGGATGACCGTGGATTTATGGAGGTGGAGACGCCGATGCTGGTATCCAATGCCGGCGGTGCGGCGGCGCGCCCGTTTGATACCCATTATAATGCGCTGGATGAGGATGTCAAGCTACGCATTTCTCTCGAACTTTACTTAAAGCGGCTCATCGTAGGCGGCCTGGAGCGGGTCTATGAGATCGGACGGGTGTTCCGCAACGAGGGTGTGGATACACGCCATAATCCGGAGTTTACGCTGATGGAGCTTTATCAGGCTTATACTGATTACGAGGGTATGATGGAGCTGACGGAGAGCATGTTCCGTCACCTGGCGGAGACGGTCTGCGGCAGCAGCAGGATCACATATAACGGAATCGAAATTGATCTGGGCAAGCCGTTCGCGCGCCTGACGATGAACGACGCGATTCGGAAATACGCAGGTGTGGATTTTGACGCGGTGGAGACGCTCGAAGAGGCAAGGAAGCTTGCGAAAGAGCATCACATCGAGTATGAGGAACGCCATACGAAGGGGGAAATCATCAATCTGTTCTTTGAGGAGTTCTGTGAGAAGGAGCTGATTCAGCCGACCTTTATCATGGATCATCCGCTGGATATTTCGCCGTTGACGAAAAAGAAACCATCTGACCCGGAGAAAGTGGAACGTTTTGAACTGTTCATCAATACATGGGAGATGTGCAATGCTTATTCTGAGCTGAATGACCCCATCGACCAGAGAGAGCGCTTCGCGGCGCAGGATGCCGCGTTCGAGGCTGGGAACGAGGAAGCCAACCATACGGACGAGGATTTCCTGAACGCGCTGGAGATCGGCATGCCGCCGACGGGGGGCATTGGGTATGGGATTGACCGGTTGGTGATGCTGCTGACGGATTCGGCGGCGATAAGGGATGTGCTGCTGTTCCCGACTATGAAGAGTTTGGATAAGTAAAACACAATATATAGTGCATTTGCAAGATAGAAAGTACAATATATTGTGGTTTTGAAGATGCTGGATTTTTGCTTTGCCCAGAATTTGCCCAATTCAGAAAGACTTTTTTGAAAAGTTATATAGAGTTATATGGTAGGTGGACATGGGTAATTCAAAGTAATGAAGTTGATATAAATGGTCTAATTAAAGACAGGATGAAAGAGCAGTCAGTGATTGCTCTTTTGTTTTGGAATAAAATGCAGGCGAACTTTTCAGAAATATAAAATCTGTTTCGAAAGCTGGCTATCTTCTTGTAAGAAAAAAAGTGTAAGAATGGCAGGAATCTGTTATAATATAAAAACGGATTACGTACCGATATATGTAATTTGTATTTCTTGTCGCTGAATATCAGAAAGGATGTGAATGCGAATGATTAATAATGAAATAAATGCGATTAAAGAGCGGATTTGTTCTACAGTGATGCCGAGAAGAGTGTATTTGTTTGGCTCATTTGCGAAAGGTACTTATAATGATGACAGTGACTATGATTTCTATGTAGTAGTTCCTGATGATGCCGGTGATAAAATCGAATTATCACAAAAGGCATACAAATCATTGAGAGGAATAAGAAGACGGCCGGTAGATATTGTTGTGGGTTATGAGTCTTCTTTTGACCGAAGGGCTCAAAGTAATACGCTTGAGAAAATTGTGAAACAGGAGGGGATCTTACTCTATGGAGAATGAAGAGATGCTTCAGGAATGGATTGATTTCGCTGAGATGGATTTCCTTACGGCGAAGCATTTATACGATAATATGTATCCTAAGCCACTGGAAATTATATGTTACCATTGTCAGCAGTCTGTTGAGAAATTATTAAAAGCGGTTTTGATTTCTTACGGTGTTACGATAAAAAAGACGCATGATCTTGGACTGCTGGCTGAAATGCTTCAGGAATATGTGGGGGTAGATTCCAAATATATGGAAATGTGTGATGATCTTACCCCATATGGAGTAAAGATTCGATACCCGCAGGAACTTTCTATTGAAGAGTATCATGTGAAAAAGGCATTGGCAGAGACGGAAGAATTATATAATTGGCTTCGAGGTTTATTGAAAACGGAAGAGGAAGATAATCAAAATCAAGATTGAAATAAAAGTTAGATAAGCAGTCATTACGGCTGCTTTTCTCTTGCCCGAAAAAACGACCCTCTGATTTGCCCGTAGACAGGCGAAAAAAGTTTTTTGATATAATTACCGTCTAAAAGGTAATCTGCCTCAGAGGGGCAAATACGCGCTTTTAATGATTTGCACAGCTGATGAAGGAAAAAACAGAGGGTTAATCCCTGAATGTTATGACGCAACATCAGGGATTGACAGAAATGTGTCATCCGATTATACTGGCATCGTAGCAAAAGAAATAAACCGATTATTCGAGAGGAGGAAGAGACATGCGGCAGATGAGATTATTTTATAACAGAACAGATTTTTATACAGACAGCCGGACTCTTCCAGTGAATAATCCTACGGTGTCTTGAACTGACAGAGTAACTGTATCAATGTCAGCAAAGACAGCATGAATGGTCATATTATTTTATATTTGGTGGAATTAGTAAGTCTGCGCCTCTGTATAAGGAGGTGCTTTTTTGCGCCCATTTTTAAGGAGAAATAGCTTATTTGATTCAGAAAGTGAGAAGAAAATGAAAACAGTAAAAGGAAAATTTGCGGAAGCAATGATATTTACGGACAACGTGGAGGATTATGCATTGGCGCAGGTGCGGATGATCTGTGACAATGAGGCCGCGGCAGGAAGCACGATCCGTGTCATGCCGGATGTACACCCCGGAAAGGTTGGACCGATCGGATTGACTATGAGCATAACGGATGCTGTTTTACCCAGTCTGATTGGAGTGGATATCGGCTGCGGCGTATCTGTGATGAAGCTGAAAACAAAGCGTGTGGAATACCAGAAGCTGGATGCCGTCATCCGTGAGCAGATACCATCGGGATTTCTGATCAGAAAAAAACCGCACCGTTTCAGTGAGGACTTCCCTCTGGAAGAGTTGAGATGCTTAAGGCATGTGAACCATGATAAGGCGATGCTCAGTCTTGGGACACTTGGCGGCGGCAACCATTTTATTGAAGTCGATCAGGGTGAAGACAAATCCCTGTATGTCGTCATACACAGCGGTAGCAGAAGTCTGGGGAAAGCGGTGGCAGAGTTTTATATGAAAGCAGGGCAGGAAGTCTTAAAAGAACAGGGTATTTCCGTTCCTTATGAAATGACTTACCTTACTGGTCAGCTGATGGAAGATTATATCCATGACCTGCAGGTCGTGCAGGAGTATGCGGAGTTGAATCGTGCGGCGATGCTGGCTGAGATGGCAAAGGGCATGAAGTGGAAATATGATGAGGTATTTTCGTGCATCCATAACTATGTTGATGTCAGCCCGGAATGCAGGATGCTCCGTAAAGGCGCGATCTCCGCGAAATCCGGGGAGGAAGTGATTATCCCTGTCAATATGAGGGATGGCGTAATCCTCGGCACTGGCAAAGGCAATCCCGTATGGAATGAGTCAGCCCCGCATGGCTCCGGACGGCTGCTGAAACGGACAGATGTAGCGAATCATTATACTGTGTCTGCATATAAGAAAACGATGCAGGGGATCTACAGTTCCTGTATTGGAAAGGATACGCTGGATGAAGCGCCGTTTGCATACAGGGGGATGAAAGAGATCGCTGCCCTGATCGGCGATACGGTGGAGATCGAAGAGATTTTAAAGCCAGTCTATAATTTCAAGGCTGGAGGAAATGATTGAGGAGATGATAATATTATGATTTTACAGATAAGCAGCGGGCAGGGTCCTGCAGAATGTGAACTGGCTGTCGGCAAATTCTATGAGGCACTGTGTAAGGAGTATCCGGATATTGAGATGCTGTCAAGCCACAAATCAAAGCACAGCGGACTGTATACATCCATCCTGTTTACAACGGACGCTGACCTATCGGAACTGGAAGGTTCGGTGCAGTGGGTATGCAAAAGCCCGTTCCGGCCGAACCATGGGAGGAAGAACTGGTACATTGATGTCAGCATCGTGCAGGAGGTCGAAAATGTCTGCAGTGAACAGGAAATCCGCTATGAAAGTTTCCGCTCCGGAGGCAAAGGCGGACAGAACGTGAATAAGGTGGAAACCGGTGTCCGGCTGATACATATCCCGACAGGTATTGCAGTTGTTTCTACGTCACAGCGGAGCCAGTACCAGAATAAGAAAGAGGCGTTGCGCAGGCTGAATGTGATACTGGCAGATATGCAGAAAACGGAAGCGGCAAAGCAGGTCCATGCAGCATGGCGGGAGCATACAAAGATTGTGCGAGGGAATCCGGTCCGTGTGTATGAAGGGATGGGATTTAAGCAAAGGAGACAGAGGAGATAGCAGGAAATTCCGGATGACATAGCAGAAAGGTTTGTGTTATACTATCTATTAAAGATGTGAGAAGTGTAATGTTATAGGCGTCTGGAATAGTTGAAGGAGGGATTGTAGTGTTAACATCGGCTGTAAAGATAAATGAAATGTTGAATGAATTGGAGGAGGAAGACTGCACGGCGGCGATCAGTTATATTGAGTTCCTGTCAGCGAAAAGAAAGGAAAAAAAGTATAAAGATGATCAGGCTATTCTGAAAGAGATACAGGGAATGTTTGCAGATGATAAAGGTTGGAAATCTGAAGAAGAAATGTTGGAGGATATGGCAGACTTCAGAAGAGGGCGGTTGACAATATGAAAATCCTGTTAGACACGAACGTATTGATCTCAGCATTTGTCTTTGCCGGAAAGACTGGGGCTTTGTTATCTGAGCTTATTGGCTCAGATCACAGGCTTTATGTTTCAGAGTATGTCGATCGGGAATTTAAAGAAAAACTGGAGATGAAATGGCCGGATAAAGCGGAGAGGATCTATGCGCTGTTTCATAAGATGTCGTTTCACTTTTGTGAAAGTACAGACAAAAAACTTGGCCAGTTAAGAGATTGCAAGGATATACCAGTGCTTAGTGATGCTATGTATCATGGTGTAGACATAATCCTGACAGGAGATAAAGATTTTCTGGAAGCCGGTTTGGAGAACCCGTTGATTTATTCTCCGACAATGATGTTTGACTATTTGCATGGAGATAATTGTAAGAAATTATAAGACGTCGGTGATTGATCAGCTGTATGCACGGCGTATGGTTTTTATGGAATCGCAGGCGTTGATTAAGAGGGAAAGGTGTGAGACATTTAGTCTTGTGCCTTTCCTTTTTGCGTCTGTGGTTTTACGAAACAGTACATGTCGGGCAGAGATGCCCGGCTTGAATGATTATATGGAGGATAAAATTATCATGAAGATAACGGAAGCGATTTACGA
>JAJBUT010000035.1:0-9236 GCA_020860185.1 Lachnospiraceae bacterium
ACTAGCATGGGATCTATTCGTTCTGAAAGTGGACAAAATCAGCGAAATCTCCCTGGTTTTACGGCTTCTAACCGTGTCTCCATTATAACTTTATAGTCAATGCGCCGCACAATTCCTGTTGCTTTCATATATTTCATTTTCCTCCGTTTCCCTTTTTTTCGTGATGGTATGCGGTATTAGTATCTGTAATCGTAAGAGTTTCTATGCGGGATTCATGGTTAAATGAGAATAGAATAAACTCAGGCAGAGCTCAGGACGATTGAAAGTGCAAAGAAAAATGGAGAACTTTTTGATTTTATTTTTGGAGAAAGTTCCCTGTAATTCAAGACTTTTATTCGAGTCTCTCATTTCGAAAAAAAGAGCATCGGATCGACTCCGACGCTCCAGGCAGGATACTGTTTTCGATTTTTATATGCACAGTTCCTGAGGAAATTTTGCAGCTTTGCTGCTCGATTGCGGTTACATACTGGTATACCCGCCGTCGACGGCACAGATCAGTCCGTTCACATAGGAGGAGCAGGGGGAAGCCAGGAAGATGGCTGCCGTATCCAGTTCTCCTTCCCGGCCATACCGCGACATGGGAATCATGGTGCGCGCGTACTCCTGGAAGAATTCACTCTCCAGGGTTTCTTTTGTCAGCGGGGTTTCAAAATAGCCCGGGCAGATGGCATTGACATTGATACCTTTTTCTCCCCACTCGGCTGCCAGAGCGCGGGTCAGGTTAACGACGCCGCCCTTTGCCGCGTGGTATGGTGTGGCGGGAGCAATCTTGTTGCCGACCAGTCCGTACATAGAGGCGATATTGATGATCCGCCCGTACCCGGCCGGGATCATGGCCTTCTTTGCGACGGCGCGAGCCATCTTGAAGGTGCCCGCCAGATCAATGTTTACCTCATTCATAAACTGGTCATCCGTGATATCCTCGGCGGGTGCCACGGCGCCGGTACCGGCATTGTTGATCAGGATATCAATGCGTCCCATTTTTTGCAGAATTTCATCTACCGCGGCTTCTACGGCTGCAGTGTCGGTGATGTCGCATTTTACTCCGATGGCATTCACCCCGTAGGCTGATGCAATCTCCGCAGCGTTGGCGTCCACCTTTTCTTTTCTTCTTGCGAGGCAGACAATGCTGGCTCCCTGATTCGCCAAAGCCTTTGCCATCTGTACACCCAGACCGGTGGAGGCACCGGTCACGACCGCTACCTGTCCCGAAAGATCAAAATAATTTTTCATCTGAACCATCTCCTTGTCAGTATAATTTCTCAAAATTGTATTTTTTTGAGTACAATTTGAAGTATATAGAATAATGACAGAAAAAGCAAGCCTGAACCTGTGAAAATTTCCATGAGTTCCTGACGCGGCGCATGGATAATGTATTCAGGCTGGCTGTTACCACGGTTTCCGGAAAAGAAAATACGCCCTGGTTTGACCTGTCGGATCGAATCAACTGGCGATATAATTCCCTCTCTTTCTCATTCAGGGCGCCAGACAAACCGGAAAGACATATATCATCGAACGATTTGCCGAAGATAATTATGAGGAGTTTGTTGAAATCAATTTTAAACAGATGCCGTCTGCATAACAACCTTGCACTTTTTCTTATAACAAGCGATTCCGTATTTTAAGATCGTCTGCATATCATCGTTTCTCAATTCGGCAGTATAGTCTCTGTCATCAATCTGCCGCAGCGCTTCTTCGCATGCCTCGTCAAACCGTTCGCCCTCCGCGTACTTTACTTCCAGGATGATCCCGATCGCTTCATCCTCTGTTTCAATCGCGATGTCGAAGTAACCCTCTCCTGATTCCCTGTTGGAATCAACGGACCAGTCGCTTTTATACATAAGTATCCCCAGCAGTATTCCGTGGTAGAAGCTTTCTTTAAATTCTTTCTTCACCGCCGTGTCCCGGATGCTGATCGTCTTATCCATGAATTTCGTAAACAACTGCTCCACGTCCGCTGCCTCGCCGTTTTTCAGCGCACGGCAGAACGCATCCACAGCCTCGCCGTCCTTTGCCACATCCTTTTCAAAAAGGTTCAGTATAAAGTCACTGAAAATCGACCGGATCTCGGCATTCGGGATCACCAGCCTGACAAGATTCCCTGACGGAGTGCCGCTCTGCGTCAGATACCCTGTGGCAAACAGCAGACTCCACATATTTTCTATGGTGTCATACATACTGTCATAGGTGAGCTGTTCTTCTATCTTTTTCTGTACCGTCTGCCCGGCGATCAGGCGTTCCAGCTGTGCTTTTGTCACTCCATTACCCAGGCGGTTAACAAACCTCCGCAGCTCTTCATTCCCGCTGGAATTCGCCCAGTAGCTTTTTGGGGTTTTGTTCGGACTGGTCAGCAACTGATTGCACCAGTTGATGACATCCCAGGGATTATAAACATTTGTATGGGCAACTCTGTAACCGTCATACCACTCTTTTGTAACCTCATAATATTCGGACAGTCCGTGCGATGACAGCATCCTTTTCACTTCTTCGTCTGTAAAGCCAAAGTATTCATCACATTCCGCGTCAAGGAGCGTATACATCTTCGGGTTGTTCAGTCCGGTGAAGATGCTTTCCTTCGACACCCGGAGGCAGCCTGTCAGCACTGAAAAATACAGGCTTTCATTGCTCTTCAGGGCGGAATCAAACATCGCGCGGATAATCCGGATCATCTCTCTGTAGTAGCCGTTCTCATTCGCTTTTGCAAGCGGCACGTCGTACTCGTCAATCAGGATGATGGCCTTTTTGCCGTAATGCTTTTGCAGGAGCATGGATAAATTTTTCAGGCTTCTCGTTAAGACAGTTTCCGGCATTGCAAAACTTCCCTGCCCGGAATTGTCAAATTGGATCAATTGCCCGTATAATCTCTTGTCGTCAATATTCAACCTGTCACTGTCCAGCAAAAAGCGGAAGCGCAGCGCTTCCTCGCCAATGATCGAACATAGCTGGCTTACTGCCTGTTCAAATCTGTCTGCATGCGCTGTTTTGAAGCTGATGGAGATCACCGGATACTGCCCCATGTGTTCTTCACACAGACCCGTTTCCCGGGAAATCGCCAGGCCGTCGAACAGCTTCTGATCCGTCCCGATTTCAAAGAAATATCTGAGCATGCTCATGTTGAGGCTTTTGCCGAACCGCCGCGGGCGGGTAAAGAGGTTTACCTTGCCCCAGTTCGCCAGAAGCTCCTTTATCATTCCAGTCTTATCAATATAATAAAAATCCTGAGTAATGATTTCATGAAAATCATCTATGCCTATGGGCATTCTTAAATTCTCCATACATTCACCTCTTTCATGGCGGTAAACGGAAATGACTGCTGCGCAGTCATCTCTGTTAATGAAAGCAGTTTGTTCCCGTGTCGGATTATCTATGACAGAGTGTAACATATCCTGTTTTGATTCACAAGGGCAATTTCCCTGCGCCTGCGGCGGCAAACTTCGCAAGTCAAAGACAGAATCGCCGGATTCCGAAGTGTTATCAGACATCAGGGAGAGGAGGTCACGGCTCATGGGAATCTATTTAAATCCGGGAAACAGAGGATTTCAGACAATTTTAAATGGAAATTACGATTCGATAAGTATCTTAACAAGTATGATGTGATTTATCTGGACATTACATGGTTTGTTTCTACAATAGATGATATAAGGAATGTAGTCAATGACATACAGAGCAGTGTGATCTGTGAACTGAAAAATGAATTTTCGGGACATGTTCCTGAAACTGAAAAATCTTTGTCGCGTGTAATGACGGCAATCGCATCAAAAACAGACAGAAGATTCATTGTGATCATAGATGAATGGGATGCATTATTCCGTGAAGCGAAAGATGATGATGCGATTCAAAAAGAATATGTACAGCTTTTGCGGGGCCTTTCCGAATCAGGAAGTAGCAGATACGTTCGGTGACGCAACAGACCAGGAGGGATGGGGAGAGATCGGAGAACTGATTCAGGAATCGGACGATGGGAGTTAATGCCAGGAAGCATAGCTGTGTGATTGAAAAGGTATAATCAGTAAAAACGGAGACCGGAGAATTAATCAGATCCTGTATTTCAAGAGTGCATCCCGCATCTGCAGGTTGATATTTCTCACCGTATCGACAAACTCTTCAAGGGGAATGGCGTCCGGATTCGTAAACCATTCCAGGAATGTCCCCGATATCCCGCGGGTATAATAGCGAAAATAGATGCGCAGAATCTCCGGTCTCAGGTCGAAGTGGACTTTTGTCCGCTCAAAGTTCAGGTTCTCATTCTCATCCATCACCCGCTGCATCACATAGCGGGAATTCTGGTCGTCCATCAGCTTTTTAATCAGATCATGATTTTCTAAAAACAGGTCATAGAGGTGTGTAAAGAAGGCAAAATAGTCAAAATCCTCCGAAAACAGATCCATGTCCTCCATCGGCTTCTGAAGCCGCTCATAGCGCTCCGCCATAAACTCCCGGAGGAGGTCGTCCAGCGTATTATAATGAAGGTAGAAGGTCTTTCGCGTGATGTCCGCTTCTTCTGCCAGCTCCTTTACCGTGATATCGCTGTAATTCTTCTTCTTTAAAAGCTCGTAAAATGCCTGGTGCAGGGATGCTTTTGTTTTCTTGATCCTGCGGTCCGGTTTTCTTGACATGTTCATCTCCGTTCTGCCGCCTTCCGTACATCGTTTTTGAATGAACTGAAATTTATTTCTGCCTGTTTTCCCGACAGCACTTCTTAAAAATATTTGACGCAGTGCCAGATCGGCGGTGCAAATGGTAATGAATGACACTAATATACATATTTATGAAATATGTGTACTAATGCACAATTATGTAATAGTGGTAATTGATTTTAAATACATATGCATTATAATACACATCAGTATAAAAATCAACCGGCGCATAAAATTTTTTGGCAGTCCGGTGAGAAAGGAGCAAAACATGAAAAATCTCATAAGACCACTGAGACAACATATCCCGGCGGTTCTGATCATTGTCTGTCTGCTGATCATTCAGGCGTTCTGTCAGCTGTCGCTGCCGTCCTACACCAGCGACATCGTGGATGTGGGAATCGAGCAGGGCGGTGTAGAGGATGCGGCCGCAATGCAGATCAGCGAGGAGACGATGGAGTATCTGATGCTGTTTATGGATGAGGATGACGCGGATGTCGTGGAGGATGCTTATACCCTGGAGGATGGCATCTGGTATCTTGATGAGGATATCAGCGACACGGAGGAGGTATCTGACGCACTGCAGACGCCCATGGTTCTGGTATATCAGCTTTCTGCTCTCTCGGAAGACAGTTTTAAGGAGATGCTGGAAGAACAGATGTCGATGGAGGAGGGCTCTCTCGACGATATATCTCTGGATGACCTGGGTCTTATGATGGGTATGGAGCTGGAGACATCTGAGGATGAGGACGGCGAGGTTACCGTGAACATGCTCCCCATGATTCAGGCGATGGTGGCGTCCGGACAGATGGACAGTGACGCGATGCTGGAAATGGCGGATGCCATGATTGAGGAGTACGGTGATTCCGGAGACCTGATTTTCTCCGCTGTTGCGATTGAGGAGGTCAGCGCGGAATATGAGAAGATCGGGGTGGACCAGGATCAGATCCAGAGACAGTACCTCTTCCGGATCGGCCGCAGGATGATACTGATGACTGTCCTGATGAGTGTGGCGGCTATCCTGGCGTGCTACTTCGCCAGCGTGACGGCCGCTAAGGTTTGCAAGGATCTCCGGCACAAAGTGTTTGGCCGGGTGATCTCGTTCGGAAACAGCGAGATCGACAGTTTCAGTACATCTTCCCTGATTACACGCTGTACCAATGATATCCAGCAGGTGCAGATGACGATGATGATCCTGCTGCGGATCGTCCTGTTTGCCCCGATTCTCGCCATCGGCGGCATTATCCGGGTGGTCAGCTCACATACCGGCCTGGCGTGGGTCATTGTGGTGGCCGCGCTGGCCATGACCGGCCTGATTATCGGCCTGGTCGTCGTGGCGATGCCGAAGTTCCGGATCATACAGAAGCTGATCGATAAGGTGAATCAGGTTTCAAGGGAAATACTGGACGGCGTCCCGGTTATTCGGGCGTTCGGCAGAGAGAAGTATGAAGAAAAGCGTTTTGACGTGGCAAACGAGGATCTGATGCGGGTACAGCTGTTTACCAACCGCGTGATGAGTCTGATGCTGCCCTGCATGATGTTCGTGATGAACGGCGTAAACCTTCTGATCATATGGTTCGGCGGCAAAAACATGGACAGCGGACTGATGCAGGTGGGCGACCTGGTGGCGTTTATGACCTATGCGCTCCAGATCATTATGGCGTTTATGATGATTGAGATGATATCTATCATGCTGCCGCGGTCGGGCGTTGCTGCGAACCGGATCTATGACGTGATTGAGACGGAAAGCGAGATTCGCGACAGCGAAGATGCCGGAAGCTTTGAGGAGCGTACCTTCCGCGGCGAGCTGACCTTTGACCATGTATCATTTTCCTATCCTGGAGCGGAGGATCCGGTTCTTAAGGATATCTGCTTTACCGCAAAGCCGGGTACGACCACGGCAATCATCGGAAGCACCGGCTGCGGGAAATCCACGCTGGTCAACCTGATTCCGCGTTTCTATGATGTGACAGAGGGTTCCATCCGTCTGGATGATGTGGATATCCGCGAGATCAGCCAGAAAAAACTCCGCGACCAGATCGGTCTGGTGCCGCAGAAAGGATTTTTGTTTTCCGGCACCATTGAGTCAAATATTAAATACGCCGGTGAATCTGTTACGGCTGAGCGGATGGAGGATGCGGCGGCCACCGCGCAGGCAGTGGAATTTATCGATCAGAAGAGCGACCGCTATCAGAGTGAGATCGCCCAGGGCGGCACGAATGTGTCCGGCGGGCAGAAGCAGCGGCTTTCCATCGCCCGCGCACTGGCAAAGCACGCGCAGATTCTGATTTTCGACGACAGCTTCTCCGCGTTGGATTATAAGACGGACGTGACGCTGCGGCGGGAGCTGAGCCGTAAATCGGCCAAAGCTACCGTGCTGATCGTCGCCCAGAGAATTTCCACTGTTTTACATGCGGATGAGATTCTCGTCATGAATGAGGGTCGGCTGGTCGGCAAGGGCACGCATGAGGAACTCATGAAGAGCTGTACAACCTATCAGGAAATCGCAAGAAGTCAGCGGAGTGATCAGGAACTCGCTTTGAACGGAGGTGATCTGTAATGCCGATGAGAAGAAATCAGTCACAGGATAAGGCAAGGAATTTCAGAGGCAGTATCGGAAAACTGTTCCGCTACATGGGACGCTATAAAATCGGCATGATTTTTGTTATTATCTTTGCCGTCGTCAGCACGGTGTTTAATGTTTACGGGCCGAAGCTTCTGGGTAACGCTACTACGGAACTGGCAAACGGCTTTATGGCGAAGGTGACCGGAACGGGAGGTATTGATTTCGGAGCTATCGGGAAGATTCTGATCACCCTGCTGGTTCTGTATGTAGCAAGCTCGGTGTTCAACTTCCTGCAGGGATGGATCATGTCCGGCATCAGCCAGAAGATCAGCTACAGCCTGCGAAAAGACATCAGCGAGAAGATCAACCGCATGCCGATGGCCTATTTTGACTCGGAGCAGACCGGAGATGTGCTCTCGAGGATCACAAATGATGTCGATACTCTGGGGCAGAGCCTGAATCAGAGCCTCCGGCAGCTGATCACCAGTATCGCTACGATGGTGGGTGTCATCGTCATGATGCTGACCTTAAGCCCTCTGATGACGCTGATCACCGTGATCATACTGCCTGTTTCGCTGATCTGTGTGATGATTATCATCCGGTTCAGCCAGAAGCACTTTAAAGCACAGCAGCATTATCTGGGGCAGATCGACGGACAGATCGAGGAAAGCTTCAGCGGGCAGAATATCATCAAAGCCTTTAACCGCGAGGGCGAGGTGATGAGGGAATTTGAGGATACCAATGAAAAGCTGTACCAGTCCGCATGGAAGAGCCAGTTCCTGTCCGGTCTGATGCAGCCGATTATGAACATGATCAGCAACGCCGGCTATGTAGCTGTCGTGATCGTGGGCGGCGTTCTGACGGCCGCGGGCACTATCCAGGTAGGGTATATCGTCTCCTTTACCCAGTATGTACAGCGGTTCACGCAGCCCCTGACACAGCTGGCGCAGGTATCCAATATGTTCCAGAGCATGGCTGCAGCTGCAGAACGTATTTTTGAATTCCTGGAAGAGCCGGAGGAAATCCAGACTGCGGAAGATCCGGTACAGCTGGAATCCGCCGCAGGAGAAGTGGAGTTCGACCATGTAAGCTTCGGTTACCATGAGGACAAAGTCATTATTCATGACTTCACCAGCGAGGCGAAGCCGGGGCAGACAGTCGCGATCGTCGGCCCGACCGGTGCAGGCAAAACGACTATGGTGAAACTTCTGATGCGCTTCTATGACGTGAATTCCGGCGCCATCCGGGTGGACGGCCATGACCTGCGCGACTTCAACCGCAGGGATCTGAGACAGAACATCGGCATGGTACTTCAGGATACCTGGCTGTTCAGCGACACGATTATGGAGAACATCCGCTACGGAAGGCCGGATGCCACGGATGAGGAAGTGATTGAGGCCGCCAAAACCGCCCGTGCCCACTCCTTCATCCAGACGCTTCCCGGCGGATACAATATGGAGATCAATGAAGAAGCCAACAATATCTCACAGGGACAGAAACAGCTTCTCACCATCGCACGCGCCATCCTTGCGGACCGTCCGATCCTGATTCTGGACGAGGCGACATCCAGTGTGGATACCCGTACGGAGCTGCTGATCCAGGAGGCCATGAACCGTCTGATGGAGGGCAGGACCAGCTTTGTCATCGCGCACCGTCTCTCCACGATCCGTGACGCAGACATAATCCTCGTCATGCGCGACGGCGACATCATAGAACAGGGAAATCATGAAGAACTGCTCCGCCAGAACGGCTTCTACGCAGAGTTGTACAATGCACAGTTTGAACGCTAGCATTGAGCCGTGCAGCAGAAAACAGACAGTCAGCCACGTCATGCTTGCATGTAAGAGGCTGACTGTCTGTTTTCTGCTATAGGGCGAAAGCCCGAACAGTGGTCGTGCCGCAGGTACGACCACTGAGCACGGCGGAGTAAAGGGACGAAAAAATGACAGCCACGTCATGCTTGCATGTAAGTGGCTGTCATTCTGTTTTCTGCTATAGGGCGAAAGCCCGAACAGTGGTCGTGCCGCAGGTACGAC
>JAJBUT010000035.1:9336-14851 GCA_020860185.1 Lachnospiraceae bacterium
CACTGAGCACGGCGGAGCATATGAGCTACCCTTTTCGTTCTATCGCGCAGCGATTTTAAATGGCCTGTTCTTCGTAACCGTGAAGGTGCTGATCAGTTACAAAAGCATAAATTGGATGAGGATATGACCTGCAGCGATTGACACCGGGAGGGATAACGCGTATAATGCAGAAAATCTGAGAGAATGATGTGGAAAAACTACAGATTCCAGGGAGAAGGATACGATGATGAGACAGAAGCTATATCTGGAGTGTACTGCGGGGATCAGCGGAGATATGATGGTCGGCGCTCTGCTGGATCTCGGAGCAGATGAGAAGAAATTAAGGCGAACACTGGAAAGCCTGAATCTGGATGGCTATTCGGTGGAAGTGAAAAGAGTGAAAAAGTCCGGGCTGGATGTCTGCGATTTCGCTGTGAATCTGGATGCGGCGCATGAGAATCATGATCACGATATGGGATATCTGCATCTCCATCAGCATATGCCTGATGGGGATGCAGACAAACAGGAGCATACACATATCCATACCCATGAACATCGCGGCCTGCCGGAGATTATAGATATGATTCAGTCTTCCGGAATGTCCGACCGGGCGAGGATGATCGCCTGCCGGATTTTTGATATTCTCGCACAGGCAGAGGCAAAAGCGCATGGCGTGCCGCCGGAGCAGGTTCATTTTCATGAGGTCGGAGCGGTGGATTCCATTGTGGATATCTCCGCAGTAGCGATCTGTCTGGATGATCTGGGCATGGAGGACGTCATTGTCCCGGTGCTCTACGAGGGCTGCGGCACGATTCGCTGTCAGCATGGGGTACTGCCGATTCCGGTTCCGGCGACTTTGAATATTGTGACGGATCATCATCTGAAGCTGCACCGGATGGATGTCGAGGGTGAGTTTGTGACACCGACGGGAGCGGCTATCGCGGCGGCTATCCGGACGGAGGACAGGCTTCCGGAATGTTTTCGGGTGGAGCGGGTCGGTATGGGCGCCGGAAAACGGAATTATGAACGTCCGGGTATTCTGCGCGCCCTGCTGATCGTGCCGGAGGATATGAAAACAAATGAGGAATACGGAAACTTGGATGCGGAGGATGTGAAAACAGATGAGAAATCAGGCAATACGGATGCGGAGGATGAGATAGTAAAGCTCGAATGTAACATGGACGACTGCAGCGGCGAGGCTGTCGGCTATGCGATGGAGCGCCTGTTTGCCGCGGGGGCCAGGGATGTTCACTACACGCCGGTGTTTATGAAAAAGAATCGCCCCGCTTATATGCTCACGGTTCTGTGCACACCGGATCAGCGGGAGATCATGGAGGAAATCCTTTTCACGGAGACGACGACCATCGGTATCCGGCGGCAGCGAATGAAGCGCAGTGTTTTAAAGCGTGAAATCTGTAAAGCGAATACTTCGCTCGGAGAAGCGATGTTCAAGAAAGTGGAATATCATGGGGTCATCAGATATGTTCCGGAATATGAGAGTGCTGCGGCTCTCGCACGTGAGAGCGGCATATCGTTTTTGCAGGTTTACCGGAGGTTAGAGAGAGAATTGAATGAAAGCACAGAAGCTCTTTCCTCAGACGCGTCTGCTGCCGGGATGTGAGCTGCGCTGTGTGTTTCGGAACAGGTCTTGCATTTATGAGGCGGGGGTTGTATAATAAACAACATCAGAAATCAACAGGGGAGCTTGTAAAACAGGCTGAGAGGAAGGTGATATCCTTCGACCCGCAACCTGATTTGGGTAATGCCAACGTAGGGAGTCGAGTGAACGATCATGTTTTGTTATGGGAGACTTCCATCCGGAGGTTTCCTGTTTTCTTTCGTGTCATGGCTGTATATGGGATTTTCACGACAGAACTGCATACACGTTTGCGCGATCGGAGTTGAGGAAGACTGCCCTCTGCCCGATGACAGGAGGAGAGGATTATGGTAAAGGTGAACGGAGAAATATGTGACGCTGCGGGGAGAACGATTGCAGAGCATCTGGAACAGACCGGTTATGACCCGGTTCGGGTGGCTGTGGAGCACAACGGAGTCATTGTGCCGAAGGCGGAGTATGAAAACACCGTGCTCGAGGATGGCGATGAGGTAGAGGTCGTCAGTTTTGTGGGCGGCGGCTGATCTGCCTGACGGAATGGATGTGCGGCAGTCATTTCTGCCGGACAGGAGACAGGAGAAAATGTAAGGAACAGTTACCTGTTGTGAACTGACAGGCTCAGAAAGTGAGGACGATATCATGTATACAGACGACAGGCTTGTGATCGGCGGCCGGGAATTTACATCCAGATTTATTCTCGGCTCCGGCAAATATTCATTGAAACTGATCGAGGCGGCGGTGCGGGATGCCGGCGCTCAGATGATCACACTGGCGGTTCGCCGTGCGAACACAAAGGATCAGGAGAACATCCTGGATTATATTCCGGAAGGTGTGACGCTGCTTCCGAATACCTCCGGTGCGCGCAATGCTGATGAGGCGGTGCGCATTGCCCGTCTGGCGCGGGAGCTTGGGTGCGGAGATTTTGTGAAGATTGAGATTATGCGCGATTCTAAATATCTGCTTCCGGACAATGCGGAGACGATCCGGGCGACGGAGATTCTGGCAAAGGAGGGGTTTGTGGTGATGCCGTATATGTATCCCGACCTGAATGTGGCGCGTGATCTGGTGAATGCCGGGGCGGCTTCCATCATGCCGCTGGCCTCCCCGATCGGTTCCAACAAAGGCCTGGCGACCCGGGAGTTTATTCAGATTCTGATCGATGAGATCGACCTTCCCGTTATCGTGGACGCGGGAATCGGCAGACCGTCTCAGGCCTGTGAGGCCATGGAGATGGGCGCGGCGGCGATCATGTCCAACACGGCACTGGCTACGGCGGGAGATCTCCCCATGATGGCGAGCGCGTTCCGGCAGGCGATCGAGGCCGGCAGAAAGGCTTATCTGTCGGGACTGGGGCGTGTTCTTGTCCGGGGCGCCTCTTCATCGGATCCGCTGACCGGATTTCTGAGGGACTGAGAGATTAGGAACTCTTTACGGCCGATGGAGGCATGAGAGCAGTCGCTTCTGTGCATTGTGGAGGCACGATTTAATGCGGCCTGTGAAGCAGAACCACTGCCGTGCCGTGATACGGAGCGGTCTGGAGCAGAGTGAATGAAGGAGATGTGTTTGAATCATGGAAAATAAATTTTACGTAGACTCGGAATTTCTCTCTGAGACGGCATTAAAAAAGAAACATCAGCTGGAGACAGATCCGTCCTCGCGGAAAAACCATATGGAATATCTGCCCGGCATGGAACAGATAGATTCGGATATATGCAGGATCGTCATTGATCAGATGAATGCCTATGACGCCTCGGTTTATACGGCTCGGGATGTCCGGACAGCACTGGATCATGAGACCTGTACGCCGGATGATTTCAAGGCGCTGCTGTCTCCGGCAGCGGAACCATTTCTGGAGGAGATGGCGCAGAGGGCGCGGATGGAGACGGGCAAACATTTCGGCAATACTGTTTATGTGTTTACGCCGCTCTATATCGCCAATTACTGCGAAAACTACTGTGTTTACTGCGGATTTAACTGTTATAATCAGATTTCCCGGATGAGGCTGACGACAGAGCAGATCGAGCACGAGATGGAGGTTATCGCGAAAAGCGGGATGGAGGAGATTCTGATTCTGACCGGAGAAAGCCGCGGGAAGAGCAGCGTGGAATACATCGGCGAGGCCTGCCGCCTGGCGCGCAGGTATTTTCGCATGGTGGGTGTTGAGATCTATCCGGTCAATACGGACGAGTATCGGTATCTGCATGAGTGCGGCGTGGATTATGTGACTGTCTTTCAGGAGACATACGACGCTGATAAATATGAAACCCTTCATCTGTGCGGCCACAAGCGCGTGTGGCCCTACCGTTTTGACGCGCAGGAGCGCGCTCTGATGGGCGGTATGCGGGGCGTTGGTTTTTCCGCGCTGCTGGGATTGTCGGATTTTCGGAAGGACGCGCTGGCAAGCGCACTCCATGTGTATTTTCTTCAGCGAAAGTATCCGCAGGCGGAGATGTCACTTTCGTGTCCGCGTTTGCGTCCGATTATCAATAATGACAGAATCAATCCGCTGGATGTCGGAGAGCGGCAGCTCTGCCAGGTGCTCTGTGCCTACCGGATTTTTATGCCTTTTGTCGGCATTACGGTTTCATCCAGAGAGAGCGCGGCTTTCCGAAACGGTATTGTGAAGATTGCGGCGACCAAGGTGTCTGCCGGTGTCTCCACCGGGATCGGGGACCACGAGAGCAAATACACCGGAAAGGAATCAGAGTCTGAGCAGGGCGACGAACAGTTCGAGATCAATGACGGGCGCAGCCTCACGAGGATGTATGCGGACATGTCCGACGCCGGCCTGCAGCCGGTTCTGAACGACTATCTCTATGTCTGATATTTTGTGTGTGACAAACCGCAGGCTGATGCCGGGAGAAGCCATATTTCTGCGGCAGATCGAACGGATTGCGCGGTGCCATCCTGCCGGCATCATTCTCCGGGAAAAAGATCTTACAGAAAAGGAATACAGGGTGCTTGCGCGCCGGGTCATGCAGATCTGTGAACGGTACGGAACGCGGTGTATTCTTCACAGTTTTGCAGATACCGCTCTGGAACTGGGGGCGGATGCGATTCATCTGCCGCTTTCTTTTCTGCGTGCGGCGGCTCCGGAGAAACGGGAAAAATTCCATGTGCTCGGCGCTTCCTGTCATTCTGCGGAGGACGCGCGGGAGGCACAGACACTCGGATGTACATATATCACAGCCGGTCACATTTTTGAAACGGACTGCAAGGCTGGTCTGCCGGGGCGCGGGCCTGATTTCCTGCGGGAAGTCTGTGAAAGCACTGATCTGCCTGTTTTTGCGATCGGCGGTATCAATAAGGACAATATTTCAGACATCCGCCGCGCGGGCGCAGCGGGAGCCTGTGTCATGAGCGGCTGCATGCAGTGTGAGGATGCAAAAGAATATCTGTCCGGATTCTGCGGGAATTTCTGATTTCTGTGGCCGGACAAAGAAAGAGAGGATTTCCATGCGTCGTATGGAGTTTAAAATGGAACGGTTCGGTCTGGTGAAGGAGGGAGACATTCTGCCCGTGACGGAGAGCCGGCTGCCGAATTCATGGTACTACACATTAGGGAAATCCTACGCCATGTCGGCGAACTATACGTTTCGCGAACGGCTGCAGTCAGACGAAGGGAAAGTCGTTGAGATCAGGGAGACACCGAAAGGATATTATGTGGTGGTGGAATTTGACGAATAGAGGAAAACGGATGCTTTGTGATGTGATCACGGCATCTGCGGAGCCGGATGGCGGGGGCGTATCATGAGTGTAGTTGCGACCAGCGTATTTTTATTATTCGCACTTATTTTCCTCGGTTTCTTTATCGGGAAAAGAGGAATTGTACAAAAGAACACCCCACCGGATCTGGCGACCCTGGGTCTGCGGGGCACGATGCCCGTGACGGTGTGCTGCTCCATCGGCGATCAGCAGGGA
>JAJBUT010000188.1 GCA_020860185.1 Lachnospiraceae bacterium
GAACCGCACCGTCGGGTGCACCATTTTTCCTTTGATAATCGCAGCCCCGACGCGGAGATCCTCGATCCGGCCGTTGTTGCAGGAGCCGAGAAACGCCTCGTCGATCTTCACGCCGGCACATTTTTTCGCGTTCACCAGATTATCGACAAAATGAGGCTTTGCGACAACCGGCGTGATGACGCTCAGATCGATCTCATACTCCTCCGCATACACGGCGTCCGGATCACTCGAAAACACATGTTTCGGCTCTCTGCCGCGCGATCTTAAGTAATCCATGGCGACATCGTCCACCTCCATCAGCGCGGTCTTGGCGCCCGCCTCGACACAGAGATTGCAGATGGCGATGCGGTCGCTCATCGTCAGCGACTTCAATCCCTCGCCGCCGAACTCCATCGCTTTATAGTTCGCGCCGTTGGCCCCTATCCTTCCGATGATCGTCAGGATCAGGTCGCGCGCATAGACGCCCGCCGGCAGATCTCCCCTCAGATGGAAACGGATCGTCTCCGGCACCAGCACCCAGGAGGTGCCGGTCACCATGGCATAGAGGTAATCGGTGCAGCCGACGCCGGTGCCGAACGCCCCCAGCGCGCCATACGCACAGGTGTGGCTGTCGGCTCCGAAGATCAGTTCTCCCGGCCGCACGTGATTTTCCATCATGATCTGATGGCAGACGCCCTTTCCCTCGTAGAATGTGATGCCGTGCTCCTTCGCAAAGTCCCGCATCTTTTTGTGGGACGCCGCTGTTTTCGGACTGTCGGCCGGAACGTTATGATCCACGATCCACACCAGCTTATCCACATCCGCGATGTGCGGGTTTTTCAGCTGATTGTGATACATGTCGATGGTGAGGTGTGTCGTGCCGTCGTTGCTCATCATGCGATCCACCTCCACCGTATGGATGTCTCCGGGGCGGACCTCCTCCACGCCGGCGGCCGCGGCAATGATTTTTTCAGCAATTGTCATTCCCATAAATGATATCCTCCATCCTGTCTGCGTCAGCGGTCATTTCCGTGCTTATTTTCATTATTCAGGGAGGCAATCAGTCCGCCCTGATCCAGAATACTCTGCATATAGGGCGGGAGCTTTGTACACACAAACTCCTGTCCGTTCACTGTCGCAATCCCGTCTGTCAGGGAGAGCTCCATCTCATCCCCGTCGCTGACCGCATCGTACAACTCTTTACTGATAATGACCGGCAGGCCGATGTTGATCGCGTTACGGTAAAAAATCCGGGCAAAGGATTTGGCAATCACAGCCTTCACGCCGAGCGCTTTTAGAACAGAAGGCGCCTGTTCCCTGGAAGAACCGCAGCCGAAATTCTCATTTGCCACGACAAAATCGCCCGGACGCACTCTCGCGGCAAACGAACGGTCCAGCGATTCGAATGTATGTGTCTTCATCTCATCAATGGTCGGATAAAGCAGATACTGGGACGCGATGATCTGATCCGTATCCACATCCGTGTGAAATCGAAATATTTTTCCCATGCTATTCCTTCCTTCAAAAAATGGTATGGCATTTTTGCCATACCATTTTGTATCGTCTTAGTTGTTGATCAGCTTGTCCTCGCCGTTCCAGCTGTACAGCTTGCGTACCTCCTCGCCGACGATCTCAGCCGGATGCTCGGCCGCTTTCTTGCGCATCGCCTTAAACTGAACCTGACGTCCGGACGGGGACATATCCTGCAGGAACTGACTCGCAAATGTACCGTCCTGAATGTCGGAGAGAATCTTTTTCATGTTCTTCTTCGTCTCTTCCGTGATGATCTTCGGTCCGGTGATGTAGTCGCCGTACTCAGCGGTGTTGGAGATGGAATATCTCATACCCGCGAAACCGGACTGATAGATCAGGTCAACGATCAGCTTCATCTCATGGATGCATTCGAAATACGCATTCCTCGGGTCATATCCCGCCTCGCAGAGCGTCTCAAAGCCCGCCTGCATCAGAGCGCACACGCCGCCGCAGAGAACCGCCTGCTCGCCGAAGAGGTCTGTCTCGGTCTCAGTGCGGAAAGTCGTCTCCAGAACGCCCGCTCTCGCGCCGCCGATCGCCAGTGCGTAGGCAAGCGCAATCTCCAGTGCCTTGCCGGTCGCATCCTGCTGTACCGCGACCAGACACGGTACACCCTTGCCCGCCTGATACTCGGAGCGAACGGTGTGACCCGGTCCCTTCGGTGCGATCATCGTAACGTCCACGTCCGCAGGCGGAACGATGCAGCCGTAGTGAATATTGAAACCGTGAGCAAACATCAGCATATTGCCCGGCTCAAGGTTCGGCTCGATATCCTTCTTATACATATCAGCCTGCTTCTCATCATTGATCAGGATCATGATAATGTCGGCCATCTTCGCAGCCTCCGCTGTGGTGTAAACCTTCAGACCCTGCGCCTCTGCCTTCGCCCAGGACTTGCTGCCCTCATAGAGACCGATGATGACATTGCATCCGGACTCTTTCGCGTTCAGCGCGTGCGCATGTCCCTGACTGCCGTAACCGATGACTGCGATCGTCTTTCCCTCCAGTGCTGAGAGATTGCAGTCCTCCTGATAATAGATTTTTGCTTCTGACATAACATATCCTCCATTTTGAGTATTTATTCTATAATTGTAACATCCTTGTCGCCCCGGCTGAGCCCGGTCTCACCGGTCCTCGCCAGCTCCAGAATGTCATAACCTCTGACAAGATCAATAAACGCGTCCAGCTTATTCTGGTCGCCGGTCAGCTCGATCACCATGGAGTCGCTGCTGACATCCACGATCTTCGCGCGGAAAATATTCGCCACAGACAGGATGGCCTGACGGTCTGTGTCCTTCGCCCGGAGCTTGACCAGAATCAGTTCACGGCAGACAGAATCGCCTGCTTTGAGCTCCTTGATATCGATCACATCCTCCAGCTTCGCGAGCTGCTTCTGAATCTGCTCCAGAATCTGCTCATCTCCCCGCGCGACAACAGTGACGCGCGTAAAGCGGGGATCTGCCGTGACGCCCGCGGAAAAGCTGTCGATATTAAACCCGCGGCGGCTGAACAGGCCGGAAATATGGCTGACAACACCCGGCGTATTTTCTACTAATAACGAAAGAACCTGTCTTCTCAACACAGTATCCCCTCCTGAGATTCGGTATATGTATCAAACTTTATACATTCTAGCAACATCTAATTTTTTTGTCAAGGGTAAGCCGCGCCGCGCCGTAAAGTTTTGTGATCTTTTCGATCTCTTCACACACAGAAGGGTTTTCTGAGATCGGCATCACAGCTGCCGTGCCCGCATATTCAATCAGAACTCTGCGAACCGTCTCCGGACAATCCGACGCGATCACGACGGGCATACGGACGATCTGCGTCACTTCGGAAACAGCCGCGAGCAGGATATCCGCCTCTTCGTCCAGTCCGGCCGCACAGAACAGCAGGGCGTCCGCGCCGTCATCCTGCAGGTCGAAGGCGAGATCCTGCGCCGTGTCAAACACGTCCTCTTCATATTCCTCCAGCAGTTCATCATCTGAGCGAAAATCAATGCCGCCGCCCAGCTCCAGAACCTGCCCGTCCCGGAATGCGTATACCTGACGGTCATTCGCAAGATACAGAAGCCGCGCGGATCCGGATTCGTTCTGTCCGACAGATGTGCCCTGTGCCGCGGATTCACATGTCTTCGCAGAATGTCCTCCCTCCGCAGACTCCCGGTCGCCTGCCGTATCCCGGATCATGCGTCCGGATTCCGACAGTCCGGCCTTCAGACATGCGATATACGCCGGCGTCGTGCCGCAGCAGCCTCCCACCAGATCCGCTCCGGCATCCGCCACGTCCATCATATATGCCGCAAAAGCATCCGCATCCATATCATACACTGTCTGTCCGTCCGCTCCGATCTGCGGGAGCCCGGCGTTCGGCTTCGCGATCAGCGGCACGGAGGCAACCTTTTTCATCCGGCGCACGACATCGATCATCTGATCCGGTCCGGCGGAACAGTTCAGCCCGACTGCATCGACGCCGAGGCTCTGCAGGACGATCACCGCCGACTCCGCCGATGTGCCGTACAGTGTATTTCCGGATGCGGTAAAGCTCAGCGTCGCCATGAGCGGCAGATCCGGGCAGACCTCCCGCGCGGCAAACACCGCCGCCCGGGTCTCCTGCAGACTCATCATCGTCTCCACAGCGAGAAGATCCGCTCCCGCTTTCGCAATGATCGCGATCTGTTCCCTGTACACATCACACAGCTCCGCAAATGTCAGATCGCCCAGCGGCTCCAGCTGTGCGCCGGTCATTGTGATGTCACCCGCAACATACGCCTTTCCTCCGGCCGCCTCTCTGCTTAGCATGACAAGCTTCGTGTTAATCTCATCCAAACGGTCGGCAAGACCGTATTCGCGCATCTTGATCCGGTTTCCGGAAAAAGTCGGCGCATAGATGATGTCGCTGCCGGCTTCGACGTATTCGCGCTGCAGCGCAATCAGAATATCTTCATGCTCCGTGATCCATAATTCGGGACAGACGCAGCTTGGCATCCCCCTTTTCTGCAGGTTTGAGCCTGTCGCACCGTCCAGGCAGATGATTTTCCCCGTAAGCAGCTCTCTGAATGCTTGTTTTGTCATTATTACACTTCCTTTATTCAAACTCTATCTGTATCAACGGACATGCACTGCAGACGCAGCGTGCCGAAATCTGAGAAAAACGATCCCATTCGCTCCTTATCACGGCACGCCGGCATCTTTGAACGTCGATCGTTCAGACCATCGCTCTCCACTCGTCGCTCCACTTCCGCAAAAGCTCTGTCTGGGCAGCCTTCCAGTCAAAGGCTCCCGCCGCTTCGGAGGCCTCCCGCCGTTCCTCGTAATACGCCGGGTCATCCACCGTCTCAGACAGGTGGTTCAGAGCATCCTTCATCACAGAAAAATTCATATCCATCCCCTGCTCATTGACCCGGCAGGAGCCATTGACATAGTTCATGGCATAGAGACAGGCATCTCTGCTCTCTGTATTCTTCCTCAGTGTATACGCCTCAGTGAAAAGACTGACCGCCTCCGGAAACAGAAACAGGCGTGCATACACGACGCCGAGATTGTGCAGAATATTCCCGCGAAGCTCCTCCGTCATCTGTATGGCATATTCTTTCTGCAAAAGCTCCATGTAGATATAGGCAGCCTTTCGGTATTTCCTTGCTTCCAGATACAGGTCTCCCCGCATCTTCCTGCGCTCCATCTTTGTTTTCCCGCGCATCTGATCCAGCAGACCCGTGATATCATTCAGTTCTTTCGGCGTATAGTGGGCAGAATGGCGAAAAATCAGCTCCGCACAGGTGTAGATGTCTCCGGTTTTCCGGCGGGCGGAGCGCAGGTGCGCAGCCAAGATGCCTTCATCCAGCTCGGCCTCCATCCACGCAAACAACTCCTCGCCCAGCCAGGATGCATCGATCAGATACATATTTTTCTCCATGAAATAGCAGAGCTCCTCCATCGTGTAAAGACGTACCGGAAGACTCTCATGGGTAAATGGATTCTGCGCTTTTTTCCCTTCTATATAATACAGCATACAGCCTCCTTACAGTGAAATGGAGAACTCCCATACGCGGCCCGTGGATTCGAACAGTTCGCCGAAGCCGTCGTCCCACACGCGGAGCAGAACCTCTTCTCCGCTGACCGGTACAGCCCTGATACCGAGCCGGATACTCCGCGGCGCCCGCTCCGGCATGAAGTCCAGCGCAAAGGTCTCCATTCTGGCATTCATTCGCTGCCGGACGCGAATCCATACATCGAGGGAGGGATGGCCGTCATACAGGAAGAAATATGTCCCGGTCGGCGTAAACCAGTTCTCTCCGAGCTGCGTCAGCCTGAGAAAGCCGGGCTCACCGCCGCGCATGACCTTCATGGAGATCTCTCCCCGCAGCTTATACGGGCCGTCATAATAATAATTCCATCCCGCTGTCACAACATTCCGGTATCCCGCATAGCAGGCTCCGAGTGTGTACAGATTCTTACCCTGAAACACTCTTTTGTTGGGTCCGACCACACGAAGCGTTTCCTGCATCCATCCGCCGTCAAAACCGTCTCCGATAAAAAACACGCCGGATATCACGCGTTTCTGAAACGTCTCGCGGACGACATTTGAGAAAAACTCATCCTTCCCGGAATCATGATCCGCCAGATAGTCCGGAAGCTCCCATTGCCGGATCGTGGGCGACACGCGCTTGACGGCGCCGTGTCCGTCCGTGTGAAGCACAAAAGAACAGATCCTGTCTCCCCGAAAATCAAACAGGGCCACATCATGCTGACAGACGGATTCATCCTGGTGATAAGCATAGGCGAAAAAGCTCTCCCCTGTATCCATCAGCTGAAAATTCTCCGGTAAAAGATCCAGCTCCTCCCTGACATAATCGAACAGCTCCACCGTGCGTTCCGTAATCCCGGGAACCGAGACAGCCAGATATGGCTCCCGTCCCGTTCGGTCAAACAATTCTCTGAATTTCATCAGGCGGCGGATAAACTGTACCAGCATACGGCGGTAAGCGACATGCTCCGGATCCAGAGCCTCCGCGTACAGGTTTGAGAAAAAATTCCCGTCCGTCCGATTCTGTCGTTTTATGGCCTCTTCCCCGTAAAAATAATTCCCCTGACCGGTACAGAAAACGGCCGTCGGAATCTGAAAACGCTCCTCACCCGACACCGTGGAGACCGTCTCGGGGCGTTTCATCTCCTCAGAAAAAAAACTGACCATCGCCTTCTCATCATTCAGATCTATTCCAATAAAAATTTTTTTCTTTTCTGACATGCTCTACTCCCGGATCGGTCTGAACAGAGCGTTCACCATATCGCACATTTCCGCGTAGTTGTATTGCTCTCCCGCATCCTGCTTCCCGATCTTTAACTGACCAAGTCTTCCGTAGCGGGTATCCGAGACCGTCTGATCCACCTGTGTGTTCTGTATGTTTTCTCCCTGCCTCGACCGGCCGTTCACATCCACGATCCACCAGGAACAGGATTCTCCCGGAAGGATCCGAAGCGGCCAGGTATAGAGCCCCGGAAGCACTTCCTGCATGCGCTCCCTGGTCCCGTCCGGAAACTCTGCGTAAATCAATTTGCCCGGCTCGTCCTTACAGGAGAGTACATAAATCCCCATCAGAAAATATTTCCGTCGAATCTGCAGCGGGAGGTCTGCAAAAAACGGAAAATAAATGCCCTCAAACAGATAGTTCTGGAGGATCTGTTCCGCCAGTTCTTCGTATTTTTCCTGATGATATGCCAGATGCGACCGCAAAAAGGCTGCGCGCCCAAACGCATTCAGGCTCTTTTTCTGCAGCAGGCGCTCCGCGAGGAAACGATACACCGGCTCCCGGAGTGAGTCATCACAAAACATCAGGCTGCAGCAGAGGATGCTGATATAAGCCAGAACCAGTTCCTCAGACTCCGGGTCATCCTGCAGGATCTGAAACACCTGCTCATGCTTTTCGCCGAAATATCCGGTAAAAAGCATCCGGATCATTATCTGCTGCGCGTAATCCACTGCCTGCGGACTCTGTGCCCGCACCTCCAGAAGCAGCTCCGTCATCTCATCGATGGAACCGGCCATGCGGCCGAGCCTCTCCTCCGCGTCCGCCGCCCCGTGAGCCAGAGAGCCCGCATCCGGAGACAGCTCGTCAGATACGGCATCCCGGATGTGATTCCCGGAAAGCATCTTGCTCATCCGATAGCTGTCTTTGCCTGTATACAGCAGACCATTCCGATCCTCAAAAAGAATCACATACGGCCGCTGCGAAAGATATATATAAGCGCAGTGATCGCTGAGCGGGATCCGTCTCGCATCTGCGTCTGCGCCGCCCTGAAATACCCTGACCGCCAGAAAATCCGTTTTGTCAATATGGATCTTGTAGCAGTATTCCGCATTCCCTTTGATCCGGTTCCACTCATGCCGCTTCATCCCGCGGCGTATCTCCTCATAAATGATCGCCAGATCGTCATTCATATGGCCCTTCGCCAGCTCTTCCAGGGCAAAATTCCTGACCATGACCATATAGGACGGCCAGTCCTTTTTCAGCCTGCCCCTGTTTCGGACGATGTAGGCGAACAGCATGGCTTTTCGTCTGGCGGGCAGCGTGCTGTTCATGGAAAAATAGCGTATCACCTCTGTGGGAAGCTCTCCCATGGAGCGGCTCCACGACAGGAGATAGGCCTCATAAAGCCCCGCAATCTTCAGATGCTGCTCGACGCCTCTTTTAAACCACGGAAAATAAACCTCTCCGTACCGGTTCATATTGATCAGATAGACACAGATGGCCTTGACATACCCCTCATCGCCGAACTTTTTACAGCATTTGCACAATACCCGGAAATAGCTTCCGGAAAAACTGCGCTCTCCCTGCGCCATGCCCTGAATGCGCAGGCCAAGCTCCTGCGTGATGAGGTTCTTTCTCGACATCCATCCGATCAGCCGGTGGTCGAATTCATCCCGGCTGTTCAACATCTCCGGATTCTTCTGCAAAAGCCGCGCCGCCTCCAGATAGAACACCGGACTCGGACTGCTCTGCTTCATATAGCGGCTGATCGTCTCATATTTGCGCATGGGATTGCGTGTCAGTGAATCATCCAGTTGCAGCAGGATCCAGTTTACCGCCGGATGCCGCCGGTACCGCGTATGAATCTCACGGATCCTGAACAAAGCCTCCGGCCGGTCTCCATCCTCCCCGTCCGCCTCGTTCAACAGCACTGTCAGATACAGATACATGGCGCCCAGAGGCGTCCGCGCTTTTCTGGAATTGCGCGGAATGGTGCGCAGCAGCTCCTCCATCCGCGTCAGATCCATGGCCTTCCAGCAAATATATGCCAGGAACAGATGCAGCCAGCGGCTCTGCAGCTCCATCCTGGAAGCCTGCAGAATGATGTCTGTCGATTCCCGAATCCACTCCGCCTCGGTTTTCTCTCCCAGACCATAAGACAGGTAGCAGCACGCCAGATCATAAAAACAGGTCTGTTTTTTCCGTGAGGGAGAGTGTTGTGTCCCGTCCTCTTTCCCGACACAGGGGAGCGTCATCTGTTCTGACGAACGGCTCCCGGAAATACAGGTAAGCTCGATCCGCTCTGTCTGGAATGCGTTTTCCAGCGAAATCACAGCATAATTCCTGCCCGCATGCATATGTTCCGGAAGTATCAGGATATCAAGCTCCGCGTGTTTCCCGGAAAAATCATACATCTGCAGCCGTTTTTTCCCAAGCCGGATAAAGTCGTCTTCACACGAAATCCGGATATCACAGTAGCCCCATTCAGACTTTTTCACCTCCAGGGACACATGGATGGACCTGTCTCTGACATAATAGGTCTTCTCAGGATCCGGGACGGAAAACACACTCCGTTTCTTTTTGTCCGCTGCGATCAGGAACTCCTCCATCTCATGGGACGTACTCTTGATCTGAGTGACAGCGCGATACAGAAGCGTATAGTACGCGGCGTCCTTATGAAAAATGTTCGTAAAGAAGGGCGAGCGGAATACCTCCAGCGCCTCCTCCCAGTTCAGGCTGCAGAGATTCGTAAAATCATTCAGCGTCTTGATCTTCCCGATGGATGTGGAAAGATAATGTCTGGATATCTGCGCGGTGAACGGGAACAGATATTCGCCCGAGCTGCTCGTAACCACAAATACGCCGGTCTCATTCTCTCCCTCTTCTACCATCTCACCGGAAAACTCAAAACGGATCTCAGACAAAGCGGCGTCAAACTCCGGCGTCAGTATCCGCATATTCGGATGCTCGCAGGTCACCAGACCGCGGACGGCATCCTCCGTACTGCTCCGCAGATGAAAAGAACCGCTGTATGTCTCATGCTCCACCACAGAAAAACGCAGCCCCTCCTCCTCAAGGAAAAGAGACGGCCTGTCATATTCAAATTTGCCCCGGATGATATCCTGTATTTTCCGCCGCATAAAAAATCCCCGAATGTATCCCGTGTATATCCCGTATGTCCTGTATACGGAAACTGTTTCATCTGTCTGTTTCGTTCTTTTATTGTAAGCCTATGTAAACACACAGATTAAGTATAAACGATTTTGTCATATCTTGCAATGAACAAAGAGAGAAAAACAGCGGGTTTTGCCAGCTTGCGCTCAACCAGAGATGTTAAATTCCTTACACCACTGCCTCCACAATCGCACGGTCTCCCACCGCAATCTGCTTCACACCGGTCTGTTTCTTCTTATTGAAATTAAAGCTCAGCATATACCCTTTCTGTAAATGGTAATAATCCATGTACTCCAGCAGTTGCCCCTCGCCGCGCCGGTTATATTCCTGACTGCGGTAAATCTTCATTTCCAGAACAAACTGTTTTCCCCTGTAGTCAATGACGACATCCGTGCGTTTCATATTCCGCGTCCGAGCTTCAATATAATAATTCCCTTTCCCGTTTATAATCGGTTTCAGAAAAATCAGAAAAATCCTTCTTCCGTTTTCCTCAATGAATTTTCCATCCGCATCCGCGTAAATATCAGCAAAATACTCGCAAAACTTCTGCAGAACCAGATCCATCTGAAGAAAGCCGCCTTTGATAAACTGGCTCTTCTCCATATCCGCTGTGGAAAAAATTCTGGTGTTTGTCTGATCCTCGGATAGAAAAAGATTATACAGCTTCGTCTCAAAAATCCGGTTTGAGACAGCGACTGCCCCATCCCGCACTTTCAGGAAACCAAACATCACTCCGATACGGATACGGTCGTTTTCGGCCTCATACACATATTTTTCCCCCCGGAACAAAATGCTGTAAATTATCTCTTTTAAGCCCGGATTATCGTTAAGCTTCTTGCTCATATCATCAAAAAGCATATTAGGCTCCCTTAAGATTCTGCTGACCGCCCTCTGAACCGCTTTCTCATCCCAGACATTTTTTCTTTCCTGCTCTGTACTATCCTTATTTATGTCTTCCGCCATAATCTGACAAAGTCTGGAGACAAGAAACGGATAGCCGGAAGTGTAATCATATAAGAGCTGACTGATATGATCGATATCCATACCGGGGTGCCAGTCTTCCTCATATTGTCTCAGCATGGAAGCAATGTCGTTCGGGGAAAAGCTCATATCTACCTTAAAGTCAACCGCAATGTTCCATGGACTGTTATATTTTGATTCCTGACCGGGATGAATTTTTTGCTTCAGGTTTTTAATATCATACACACCGGCCAGAATCACGGACCAGAAGGTTGTATCTTTTCCTGCCAGCCGGTTAAGATATTTCGTGCGCAACAAACCAAGGAAAGCAAGAAAGAGCTGATTATCAGAACTCTTGTCCACCTCATCAATCATCAGAACTATTTTTTTATCACAGCTTTGACACAGATTTGTAATCTTTTCATCTAAATCCATCATGGGAAAATCTGCCGAAACCGGCTCTTTCCATTCTTCCAGAATACTTTTGTCCACCCCCTGCCTGCGCAGATTAGACGAAATTACCCGGACCAATCCTTCGGCCAGTGTCTGTTTAGATGAAAAAAAATCATCCGCCGCCTCAAAGCTCAGGCTCAGCACAAGGTAATCCTCTTTCATCCCCTCTTCCAGCATAAACAGCGTCGTCGTTTTCCCGAACTGTCTCGCACGGTTAATGGTAAAATACATGCCCGGCTCAATATATTCAGATACAATCTGTTTGACCCGTCCGCTTAAATCCACCATATAATGCATCTCCGGTACACAGAGACCGGTCACCGTAAATCTCTTCTGCATGGCTGATTCCTCCTTTTTCGAGTATGACCCGGCAAATAATTGCTGATATCCCCACATCATATTTCGTTACATTTCCGCTCAATCGTATCCTCAAAAATAGTTTATAACATTCTGCCTGACACTTCAACAAAAATATCCAGTCGGCGCGTTTACCTGTTTCTAAAACAGTTGTCGAAGTGAAAAAAAGCAATAAATATTTAATTATCATCATTGTCAAATCATTCAATAATATTGTAGAATAATGTAACATGAAATGTTTAAGGAAAGACGCTCCGGGAATGATCAGAACGCAGGAGCGCTGCAGAAAAATATCATCGGTAAAATTATATGATCGAATCAGTCAGAAGCTTTATCCAAAATTATAAATATCAGTTGACGGCATCCCTGAAATGGATCCTGTTTGCCGTTCTCTCCGGCATTCTCATCGGATTTGTCGGGATCGCCTTCTATTACGGCATGGACATTGTGACCGGCTGGCGCGCACAGTATCCCTGGCTGATCTTCTTCCTGCCGGGAGGCGGGCTCGCCATTGTGGGATTATACCATCTGCTTCACAATGAGAAGGACGCCGGGACTAATCTGGTTTTATCCGCCATCCACTCAAATGAGAACATCCCTCTCCGGATGGCTCCGCTGATCTTTGTCTCCACGCTGATCACGCATTTATTCGGAGGCTCCGCCGGCCGTGAGGGAGCGGCCCTGCAGCTGGGCGGAAGCATCGGAAACGCTCTGGGAAAGCTGTTTCGTTTTGACGAGAAGGATCAGCACACCATGATCATGTGCGGCATGAGCGCCGCTTTCTCCGCCCTGTTCGGCACGCCTCTGGCCGCCGCCTTCTTTTCCATGGAGGTGGTCAGCGTCGGCATTATGCACTACTCGGCGCTGGTTCCCTGTGTCATCGCGGCGTTGGTCGCCCACGGGATTGCCGTCTCCTGCGGTGCCGTCCCGGAGAGCTTTGAACTGGGCGCACTCCCGGCCTTTTCGCCGAAGACAGCCATCCTGATCGGCATCCTGTCCGTCTTATGCGCTCTGGTCAGTATCCTTTTCTGCGTGATCCTGCACTCGGCGGAACGGTTCTACAAACGATTTTTCAAAAACGCCTATCTGCGCGCCGCTGTCGGCGGCGGCATCGTCATCGCGCTGACTCTGCTGGTCGGCAGCCTGAACGGCGGCGGTGCCAGCATAAGCCTGATCAGCAGTCAGGATTACAGCGGCATCGGCTTGAGTCTGATCAGCAGTCAGGATTACAACGGCACCGGCATGAGTCTGATCGCTCAGTGTTTTTCAACGGAAAACGTATTTCCACTCGCATTTCTGCTGAAAATGATCTTCACTGCAGCCACGCTCGCCGCGGGATATAAGGGCGGCGAGATCGTCCCCACCTTCTGCGTCGGAGCGACCTTCGGCTGCCTCTTCGGCAGTCTGGTCGGGTTCTCCCCGTCCCTGTGCGCGGCCGTCGGCATGGGAGCCGTCTTCTGCGGCGTCACCAACAGTCCGATCACGGCGCTTCTGATCTGCTTCGAGCTGTTCGGATTTGAAGGGATGCCCTATTATCTCATCGCCATCGCGCTGAGCTATATGATGTCGGGGTATTACGGGCTGTACAGCAGCCAGAAGATTATCTATTCGAAATACAAGACCGAGTATATCAATCGGAAGACAAACTGAAGCACATGACTGAAAAAGATAATGGCAGCATTCATAACGCGCTGCCATTATCTGTTTATTTACAGTCCATATTCTCAATCTTCATGAAAGTGTTATGGCAATCCCTGAAAAATCAACACTCATGTCTTCATAAATACCGGATTTTACCGTATCCGTGAAAGTGTATTCCTCCATCTCATCATGCTCAAAATTATATACCTGTATGCGGTTCTTTGCTGGATCCACAATCCAGTATTCCCGGACGCCCGCCGAACGGTATTTGAACAACTTGACCATGTAATCCATATGCCGGCTGCCCGGGGAAACAATCTCAATAACCCAGTCCGGCGCTCCGTTGCAGCCCTTCTCGTCCAGCTTGTCCGGGTTACAGATGACCGAGATGTCCGGTTCGACATACGTCCTGTCATCCGCATTCAGAAAAACAGCGAACGGAGCGGAAAACACTTCACATGTACCGCCTTTTTTCTGAATATACTGTACTATTTCGGCAGACAACCTTGTTGCAATACGCTGATGCTGTGTCTTAGGCGGCGCCATATCGAAAATCTGACCGTCAATCAGTTCCGCGCGCTGTCCGTCCGGCAGACTGTAAATATAATCCGTAGTGTAAACAGTATCTATTTTCTGTGGCAATGGCATATATGATACCTCCTCATGATTAAAATGTTCTCCTGCAATAAATATTCTCTCATTCTTCTAAGTTATTTACATCTGCGAATATGAAAATTTACATCTTCTCAATCACACAACTATGCTTCTTCGCATCAGCGCCCTTCGCGTCCTTATCATAATTGATGCCCACCAGAAGCAAATTTCCAAAATAATCCTTCAAATCCCCATCATAGCGATTTTCATGTATCTGGCGAATGGCTGTATCCGCGTCCTTGTCATACTTAAGCTCTATAATCATGACAGGCTTATCTGAACCTTTCTTGGGGAGGAAAACCAAATCGGCGAATCCTTTTCCATGTGGAAATTCCGGAACTATCTTATATATTCTCCTCGCAGTGTAATACGCAATCATGATCGCACTGCTAAGTGACGCTTCATTATTGTATCGTAAAATGGAAGAATTAGCTGGATGTACTTTTTCTAATGCCTCTGCAACCGCATCAGAATCACCGCAAAGTGTCGCATCCAGTAAATCATCCGATTCCTGAATCAGTTCTCCTATTTCTTCCCATCCCTCTCCATCGACTGCATCACCAAACACATCTGCGACTTCCTGATTCGGGATTACAACCGTCTTTGTCTCAGCATCATAACTCAAATAACCCAGATGGATTAAAAGCGTGAGTACATCGTCTTTACTATGAAACATTAACTATAGGGTACCTGAAAAAGCGCAGACTACCCCCTA
>JAJBUT010000129.1 GCA_020860185.1 Lachnospiraceae bacterium
GTAAGCGATTAGAAGAAAATATATCCCTGGATATCAGATGATATTACGTTCTTCTTTTTATAAGTAGAAAGGATATTCGAGGAAGGAAATTAAAAGATGGCGAATCCTACCGCAAAGATGGCCGCTACTGTTACCGCTACATGGATTCTAACGGTAAGCGTAAATATCTTTACGACCGCGATCTCGCAAAATTAAGAGAAAAAGAGAAGAAGCTTGCCCAGGATCTTCTTGATGGAATACTGACAGATACAGCCATACAAAAACTGACTCTCAACGATCTGTTCCAGCGGTATGTCCTTACAAAGCAATGGGAACAGACTACCCTGAAGAATAACCTGTCTTTATGGCAAAATCTTGTGAAGGATTCTCTGGGACAATACAAAATAGTCCAGATAAAAAAATCCGCATCCAATTTTGCAGGAAATCTGGTGTCAAATTGGTGTCAAACCCGATTTTAAAACCCTGAAATTAAATTTTTAATCACGTGGAAGCCCCGCAACCCCGCATAAAATAAGGCTTTCTGCGGGGTCTGAAAAACTTTTTAAAAAAAATTAGCACTCGACTCTTGACAGTGCTAACAATCTGTGTTACAACATATGCAACACATAAAACAAATATAGCAAACAGCCTGCCGGACAGGTAATTCAAACAGAAAGAAGGAATACGATATGTTAAGACCAACAGTTTTCACAGACGGCTTTGTAGACAATGTATTTGATGATTTTTTCAATGACGCATTCTGGAGAGGTACGGAGGTTAATTCCGTGAATAAGATGAAGACAGATATTCAGGATCTGGGTGAGAGCTATCTGATTGAGATGGAGCTGCCCGGATTTGCCAAAGAGGATGTGCGGGCAGAACTGAAAAACGGTTACCTCACCGTCCGGGCCGCACGGAGCTCTCAGACAGAGAATAAGGATAAAAAATACATTCGCAAAGAGCGCTACAGCGGTCATTACCAGAGGAGCTTTTATGTGGGTGAGAAGATCACGCAGGATGATATCAGCGCCAGATTTAAGGACGGCGTGCTCATACTCACGGTTCCGAAGCACACGAAGCAGCCGGAGGTGGAGGAGTCAAGATTCATTTCCATTGAATAACCGGCATGCTGCACGCAGAAGGTTTATCACATAGATCACATAGTCATTAAATGACATGTTTTCTCTCTCTTACAAAAGGGGTAGCTGTGACTCATTTGAATCACATCTGCCCCTTCCTGTATCACTCGTAACTTTTCAATACCTTCACAGTTACAATCATTCTATTCAATCTCGTCGAATACCCCTGTCAGGTCAACGCTCCACAGTTCGGAATATCCGGTCAGGTAGATTTCCTGAACGCCGTCATACGCGTAGCTCGCCTCCCCGGTTTCCGGATTGATGTAATTCTCCACATTCTCCGTAGTGATAAAGTACATGGCAAAACCGGAATCATTATAGACATCCTGTCCTGCGAAATACCGCGCCATGCAGTCCACGGCATGGCAGGCGCACCAGCCAATGCTCTCGCCCAGATCAAAATCCATGCTGCCGTTGCTGACATAATCGATCAGACCGACATTTCCGTTGAAGGATCCGACGACGATCTCATCCAGATCCATGCCCAGTTCCTCCAGCGCCGGAACCACATACAGGCACATATTATCATAGTACGCGATCACCGCGTTGTACGTGCTGTCCGCGATAAAAGCGTTGCGAACCGCGTCTCCGATGCCCTCCGTCCAGTCTGTGATCGCCACCTCCGCGACGGTGTAGCTGCAGCCGTATGCATCAAATACAGCGGAAATTCCTTCCGCCATGCTGGCATGTCGGTCAAGGAATATCTGCTGAAGGAAATTCTGGCTGATAACGGAATCAGCGAGGAGGACAGCCGAACCTATCTGGAACTGTACAACAGGTTCCGGAAAGTCACCTCCTGCCATTATTTTAAAAAAGACATGCCGGAGGAACCGTTTATCTATATCTTCCAGCTGGAGGAAATGACCCGACGTGTCCGGGAAAAGACATTTGTCAGCGGCAGCCTGACTCTGTTAAACGGGAAAACCGTACAAGTAACAAAACGCCAGTATGCACAGGAAATCCGCGACCTGGCCAAGGATCTGATGAAATATGAAAATATGCAGATTGTATTCGTCTCGGAAAAGGATCTCGCATCGCTTCCGTGCCTCAGCTGCTGGTGTCAGCAGAACCTCTGGATGGTTCAGATGGACAACGAAGGCTTTCGGCTCAGTGACGAGATCAGCGTGGTAAACGCCGCGGCATCTGCGCTGGAACAGTGTATACGAAGAACGCCGCCGGAACGGAAAAACAAAGAAAACGTTCGAAAGCTTCTGCTGGATCTGGCAGAGGAACTGGAAACAGAGGAATAATTTACAGAATGTCCTCTGAAACAGTACATGGTATAACTTATGCGGGACTCGTCTCGTGTCTCCGGTTATAGAAAAACATCCAGACTGCCATGGCGATGATCACCACATACCCGATCACACTATAGCGGTCCGGGATCTGGTTGAACAGCAGATAGCCGATGGCCGCCGAAAATATAATCTGTGAATAATCATACACCGATATCTCCCGCGCGGGAGCATGATAATAAGCTGCCGTGATGCTGAACTGTCCGCCCGCCGCCGCGAGGCCGGCGCCCAGCAGGAACAGCACCTGCGCGATGCTCATCGGCTGAAAAGCAAAAAGCAGATACGGCAATGTCACCAGACAGGAAAAACCGGAGAAAAACAAAACCACCGTCGTCCCCTTCTGTCCTCTCTGACCGAGAATGCGAACCATCGTGTAGGCGATGCCCGCACAGAGTCCGCCGCACAGCCCGATCAGTGACGGAAACAGATCCATGTTCAGGAACGTCGGCTTGATGATCAGCAGACTTCCCGCGAATGCGCCGCAGACCGCTGTCACCTGAATCGGCGTCAGCTTTTCCCTGAGAATCAGAAATGAAAAAATGATCACAAAAAACGGCGACATCTTATTGAGCATGGATGCGTCAGCCAGCACCAGATGATCCACCGCATAGAAATTGCACAGGATACCGATTGTCCCAAAGCCGGCCCGCAGAATCATGAATTTCCAGTTTCCCTTTTCAACAGTAAATCGTTCCTTCTGCCGAAGCAGCATGACAAGGGCTATACCGAACGCAATCAGATTTCTGAAAAAACTCTTCTCCACCGAAGGGAGATCCCCCGCCAGGCGCACAAACATGTTCATAAATGCGAAACAGAGCGCCGACAGCACGATAAACAGGATTCCCTTATATTTCAATTTTACTTTCATTACTTCCACCTCGTTTAAATATCAAACGTGTCATCCTGATCAGTCTTTCCCTATCATACGCTTTTCCGGTCGATTTGTATACCTGTAAAATAAAAATCCCCGTACCGCGGGAATGTCCTCCCGACAGTACAGAGATAGTCATGCTCGCTACGGCGGGTTTGCCCTCCGGGTGCTTCACGCAGTCAGCTATGCCCAAAAAACAAATCCTCAGCTTCTCAGCAGCAGCAGTGCTTCCTCCGGGATCCGGATCGCCAGCCGCTCCTTCTGAGACAACTCCGATGCTCTCTTTTTATCCATCAGCAAACGCATCTGAACGCCGCTCTCCCCGCTGCAGTCCAGAATCAGCTCCGATTCAAACTGCTGCTCCATCAGATGATTGACCGCCATCACCGCGCAGTTCGGCGGCATCTCATCAGAAATGCTCTCATCCGGGAGTGCTTCGATATAATGCGCCCGACTGCCGACATACTCCAGCCACTCCGGCACCTCGCGCTCCACCTCAAAATACATATTCCATTCCTCTGCAAATATCTCGTGCGCCGAAATCCGCTTCGCCGCCGACATATTCCGGCAGCCGGACAGCTTTGCCGCCGACACCGTCTCCGGATTTGCGAAAAATTCCTTTTTGTTCTGAATGGTCTCTACATGTCCCGCCTCCAGCACACAGACTCGATCGCAGAGATGATACACCTCATCCCGGCTGTGCGTGACAAACAGGATGGTCTTTTGAATTGACTCGAAAAGCTCCATCAGTTCCTCCTCTACCTGCCACTTCAGGTAGGTATCCAGCGCCGACAGAGGCTCGTCCAGCAGCAGGATCTCCGGCTCGGAGGCGAGCATGCGCGCCAGCGCCACCCGCTGCTTCTGCCCTCCCGAGAGCTGACGCGGCAGATGCTCGTTCAGTCCGTCCAGCCGAAAGCTCTCGATATATCGCTGCACGATCTGCGGATCCGGATTCTTTCCCATCCCGGCCATGATATTCTTCTGCACCGTCATATTCGGGAAAAGGGCATAATCCTGAAACATATATCCTACCTTCCGCTTTTGCGGAATCAGATTTATCTTCTTTTTCGAATCGAACAGGGTCCGCCCGTTCAGAATGATCGTCCCTTCATCGGGCGTCTCGATACCGGCAATACATTTCAGCGTCATGCTCTTGCCGCAGCCGGAAGCGCCCAGGATGGCAAAAATCTCCTGATCCGACTGGAACTCAACATCCAGACAGAAATTCCCGATTTTTTTTCGTATTGCAACTTCAATTCCCATATACTATCTCCTCTGAAGCAGCGAACAGCCATTGTCAGCCTCACATGGCGAAGCAGCTCCTGTTCGTCTGTTTCGGCTCTCATCTACCAGCGCTGCACGTTTTTCATATTTTTGCCGGACACCAGGTTCATCGCCACGATCACGCCGAACGCGATCAGCAAAATGATGATGACCCAGATACCGCCGGTCAGGTAATCGCCATCCTGTATGACCATAGCGATCCGCTGTGAGATTGTTGACGTCTTATGCGGTATATTCCCCGCCAGCATGGACGTGGCTCCGTACTCTCCCAACGCTCTCGCAAAGGTGAGAATCGTTCCTGACACAATGCCGGGGCCGGAATTCGGCACGATGATTCTCCAGAAAATCTGGATCTCCGACATACCCAGCGTCCTCCCCGCATACACCAGATTGGAATCCAGCTGTTCGAAAGCCGCGCGCGCGTTGCGGTACATCAAAGGGAAGGCGATAATTGTCGCCGCGATAATACAACCGATCCAGGTCTGCACGATCTTGATGCCGAGTTCATTAAAAAGGAAGCTTCCCAGCGGACGCTTTAAGCTGAACAGCAAAAGCAGAAAAAAACCGGCTACGGTAGGCGGCAATACCATCGGCAGCGTGAGAAATCCGTCCGCGATCGCCTTTCCCCTCTCTCCGAGATGAATCACCTTACACGCCGCAAAAATACCAAGAAAAAAGCAGATAATTGTCGCCACAACGCCTGTTTTCAGCGAAATAAATAAGGGACTCCAGTCAAGGCCGGATAATATTTCCAGAACAGTATCCATAAAATCTCCCATCTGTCTATCGACAACATTATTATGAAAGGAAAGAAAGGCATCTGAAAAAATCAGATGCCATTCCGTGTACTATGTGTCTTGTATCTCTGATGATAACTGATCAGTGTATAAAGATTAATCCTCTACATCTGTATCAAAGTAGTAGCTGTCAAATACTGCCTTTGCCTCGTCAGAAATAAGGAACTCGATGAAATCAGCCGCCGCCGCAGACTCAAGCTCGTCCGCGCTGCCGTTGGCCACCTGAGCAACCGGATAGATCACATCGCCGGTCAGATCATAGCTTACATACTCAAGAATCTCAATCTGATCCTCATATCCATAGGTATCGGAGTAGTAAACCGTACCAACCTCGTTAGACTGCTCAGCAACCGCCTGAAGCACCTTGCTGACATTGCCGCACTCATTGATCTCAATACCGCCGAGCGCTGCGGAAACCTCATCTGTCGTGATCGTGGAAACATCCTCCACCTCATCCAGCATGCCCGCATTCACCAGAGCCTGACGAGTGTACTTGCCAACCGGAACCGAACCGTCAGCCAGCGCAAGGCTGGATGCGTTCGCAATATCCGAAAGACCGGTCACTGTGGTCTCGCTGCCGGTGTAGGTGATCACACATACCTGATTGTTTACTACATTATGTCTTGTACCGTCAACGACCAGTCCGTCATCCTCTTCCAGCGTGTTCATCTGCTTCTGCGCAGCGGAGAAGAAAATATCAATGCCGTCGCCGTTCGCTTCCTCAATCTGAGTCAGCAGTGTGCCTGAGCTGTCATAGCTGCCGACAATGGTGACATTAGGCTGAGTCTCGTTATAAACATCAATGAGTTCAGTCAGTACAGTCTGCAGACTTGCCGCCGCATAGATCGTGATCGTCGTCTCCTCAAACTGGTCAACAGCTGCTTCCTCTTCTTCCTCTGCGGACAGTTCCTCGTCAGCATCGGTCTCCTCTGTCTCAGCCTCTGCGGACACGGAAGCCTCGCCCGCCGCATCATCCGTGCTGTCGGTACTGGAGCTGCCGCATCCTGCCAGCATCGCGGAGCCAAGCATCGCCGCAAGGATAATACTTACAATTCTCTTTTTCATTGGAAATACCCTCCTGTTTTGCATCATATTTTGTGTAATATATATGGCACGACATAGTACCTGTTTATTTTATAATCTGCACCCTATAGCTGTCAACTTTTTTATAGGATGCTTCTTTTTCTATATTTGCATTCACTTATTCCGATTCTGCATAACGCAGAATAAACATTTCTATGCTACGCTTTTTCCACCAGAGCGCCGCTCCGGTACGCTTCCAGCAGCTCCTCCAGTTCCTCGATTTTCTCCTTCAGCAGCTTCCCGGTATCCGTGTCGCCCACCATCTTGCGCCGCGAGGCGTTTTTCTCATCCATGACGATATGCGAATGCGTGCAGGTCTCATTCAGCACGGTTTTCTCCAGAGACTCAAACGGCTCATGCGCCGCCAGAATCAGTCCGTAGGAATTGTAGATCAGCGTGTAACCGGCAATACCTGTCTTTGACTGATATGCCTTCGAAAAACCGCCGTCGATGACGAGCAGCTTGCCGCCGCACTTGATCGGAGACTCGCCTTTTTTCACAATCACGGGGACGTGGCCGTTGATGATATGAGCGCCGTCCGGATTCAGACCGAACTCAATCAGAATCCTGTCCAGGACTTCCTCGTTCTCATAGAGCCTGTAATAAGCGTTCTTCGCCTCCTCATGCGGTTTCTTGTCGTCGATAAAATACCGCTCAAACGTCGCCATCTTCTGTTTGCCGTACACAGGCGAACCCTTATGGTTCCAGATATACCAGAGAATATCCTGCCCGTTCCTCTTCTCCTTCGGATCCAGGGAATAATAACCCTTTCGTGCATAATGCTCCAGAATATCATACAGAGCCTTTCCGCTGTATTTTTTGCCGAACAGTTTCACCTCCTGAAAGCTGCCGTCCTCGTTCAGCGGCACACATCCGTGATACAGCAGGTTTCCATTGTATACCTTGTACAGACTGCCCTTTTTGTACAGGAAACGGATGTGACGCTGCAGTCGTTCGCTTCGGAGGAAGCTGTTTTTCAGACGTTTCACCACATCGTTTTCCTCGTACGTCAGGTCATAGGGATGCTCCCTGTCAAATGTCGGGAAAAACGTGTCGTTCAGCTGATACTCAACGCCGTCGACCAGAATCGTTCCCTTCTCCGAATCCATCTTGTCCAGCAGCAGACGATCATTCATCTCCCAGTCCGGATGCCTTTTGATCAGCTGCCCCTCCAGCTTAAACTGAATGATGGAGATGGCCTTGTGCATCTTCGCGTCGATCTCGGCAAAGCTGGTGTCATAGCTGTCATCGGAAACGCGGACCGCAAAGGTCTTGCTCACCGGCCCCTCATAAGACTCCAGCGCCAGACGCATCAGCGGAACGAGATTGATACCGTAAGCGTCCTCCAGAATGCCGAGATTGCCGTAACGGGCACAGATGCGCAGCATGTTGCACATGCAGGCCTCGGATCCCGCCGCAGCCCCCATCCAGAGGATGTCGTGATTCCCCCACTGAATATCCACGGAATGATGCTGCATCAGGTCGTCCATGATCAGATGCGGATACGGGCCGCGGTCAAAGATATCGCCGACCACATGCAGATGGTCGATCGTAAAACGCCGGATCAGGTGCGCGAACGCGCAGATCAGCTCAGAGGCTCTTCCGGTCTCGATGACGGAATTGATGATTTCAAAATAATATGCCTCCTGATCTGACACATCCGGCCGTCCCGCCAGAAGCTCCTCAATCACGTAGGCAAAATCCTCCGGCAGCGATTTGCGCACCTTCGAGCGCGTGTACTTGGAGGACGCGTTCTTACATACGCGGATCAGACGGAAGATCGTCACGCGGTACCAGTCCGTCATATTCTCCTCGTCCTCAATCTGCTCCTGAATCTGTTTGATCTTGATTTCCGGGTAATAGATGAGCATCGCGAGTGTACGCTTTTCCGGGATACCGAGGGAGCTGCCGAACTCCTCCTCGATCTTTTTCTGAATAGCTCCGGAACCATTGCACATGATATGGCGAAACTGCTCATATTCTCCGTGAACATCCGTGATAAAATGCTCTGTTCCCTTCGGGAGGCTTAAGATCGCCTTCAGATTGACGATCTCCGTCGCCGCCGACGCAATGCTCGGGTACTGGTTCGCCAGTACGCTTAAATACTTTAAATCTGCGTTCTTCAAAATAATTTCCCCCTGTCAGTCTTTCATTCTGAAACGACACACATCGTTTCTTCTGCATCGAATGGCTATGCATATCCGCAGATATTTTGCATATAATCTGTCGTTTATCATCAGCCGCGAATCACATCCCCCATATCATAGAATCCCGCCGGTTTCCCCGCCAGAAACTTCGCCGCCTCAATCGCGCCCTTTCCGAAGATTGCCCGGGAATATGCCGTATGCTTAAACGTAATAACCTCATCCGTACCGCAGAAAAACACCTCGTGCTCTCCCACGATATTGCCGCCGCGAACTGCCTGAATGCCGATCTCCTTTTTATCACGCTTTTTGCGCTCCGCAGAGCGGTCGAGCTTGTACTCATAAGCATGATCCATGGCCTCGTTCACGGAATCCGCCAGCGCGATCGCCGTGCCGCTGGGCGCGTCCAGCTTCCGGTTGTGATGCTTCTCCACAATCTCCACGTCGAATCCCGCCGTCGCCAGCGCGCGCGCCGCCGGCTTCAGCAGCTCGATCAGCGTGTTGATGCCGAGCGACATATTCGCGGACTTCAGCACCGCCACCTTCTCACTCGCCGCCCGCACCGCGACGCTCTGCTCTTCAGAAAGCCCCGTCGTGCAGACGATCACCGGTACGGATCTCTCGACGCTGTAGGCCAGCAGGTCGTCGATACAGCTCACATGGGAAAAATCAATGATCGCGTCCGCCTGCACATCGCAGTCCGCGATCTTTGCAAAAACCGGATAGCCGTAAGGGGTCTGCGTGTCGATATCCACACCGGCCACGATCTCGATGTCGTCATCCTGTGCGCACAGGTCACTGATCACGCGGCCCATATGCCCGTTGCATCCGTTCATGATTACTCTGGTCATAAAACTGATCCTCCTAAATTTTCTTTCTATATATACATATGCACTGCTGACACAGCGCTCTTATACCATAATACCCCCGCAGAGCCTGCGGGGGCAAGATATTTTTATCGTGAATCGAAAGAAAAATATTTCATGCACATTTCGTTTGTTTTATTTGATCAAGCCGAACCGGATCAGCTCCTGCCGCAGGATCTCCTTATGCGCATCCTCCATCTCGCTTAAGGGTGCGCGCAGCGGTCCGGCCTGCATGCCGAGCATCTCCATGGCCGCCTTCACCGGGATCGGATTCACCTCACTGAACAGGGCATTGATCAGCGGAACCGCGGCAATCTGAATCTGCATCGCCTTTCCGCGGTCGCCTTCCAGATACTCCATCACCATATCATGCGTCTGGCGCGGCGCGATGTTAGACAGCACGGAGATCACGCCAATGCCGCCGATGGAAAGCAGCGGAAGCACCTGTCCGTCCTCACCGGAATAAAGCTCCAGATTCCCGTCACACAGATTCATCATCTGCGCAGCCTGCGCCATATTGCCCGTGGCATCCTTGATGCCCACGATATTCTCGACGTTCTTCGTCAGCTCCGCCACGGTGGCGGGAAGAATGTTGCAGCCCGTCCTGGACGGCACATTGTATATCACCAGCGGCACGGAAATCGCGTTCGCGATCGTCGTATAGTGCGCCACCAGCCCCTTCTGCGTCGCCTTGTTGTAATAGGGCGTCACCACAAGCACGGCGTCCGCGCCGGCCTCCTGCGCTGCTTTCGAAAGCTCAACCGCCGTCCGGGTCGAGTTGCTGCCCGTACCGGCAATCACCGGAATACGATGCTTCGTAAAATCAACCGCCGCCTTAATGACGTCCACATGCTCCTGCTCTGTGAGCGTAGCGCTCTCTCCCGTCGTACCCGTGATCACGATACAGTCAGTCCCGTTCTCAATCTGATAATTGATATTCGCCTCGAGCGCTTCGTAATCCACATCAAAGTTGTCCTTCATCGGCGTCACAATCGCAACGCCCGCTCCTCTGAAAATTGACATCATCATTTCCTCCTTCTGCTTTTCTTTACATTTCCTTATGCGCCCCTGCGCAATCGAGCAGGAGGCTGCTTTCGCCTCATACTCGCCGCGCGGGGTGCAGACAGCGTAGCTGTCATATTCCTTACGCACCCCTGCGCATATAAAAGGACCAGCGGAGTGCCGGTCCCTGAAATATACATATGGTATGATCCAGTGATAGCGCCCCATCTGAAGTCGATGACAGTCGCAGCATTGTTCACGCTGCGCCCAAGCAATGATTCCCCGAAAATGAATCATCCTTTCGGCATGCTTTCCTTTCCACTGCGTTCACCTGCTTCCGGCGCATCCGGCAGTCTACTCATAAAGTATGCAACCTCTATCTCCTATATCTGTCATTGTGTCCTTTTTACGCACTCAAAATTGTATTTTCTCAAGTACAAAAAAACTATAGCACGGAACACGCCCCATGTCAACCGCTCTTTACCATTTCAAATCTTTATTTTCGAGAAATCAATCATCAGATCATCATAAATGCGCGATTTTACGACGTCTGAGAAAGAAAAATCATCCATATCATCATTATCCAGATCATAAACTATGATACGATTCTTGTCTGCATCTAAAATCCAGTATTCCCTGACTCCGGCCGTGCGATATTTAAACAATTTAATCGAATAATCCATCCTTTTACTGGCCGGGGAAACCACCTCTATAATCCAGTCCGGCGCACCCGTGCATCCTTCCTCCGTCAATTTAGCCGGATTACAAATAACCGATATATCCGGTTCAACATATGTTTTATCATCAGCATTTAATTTTACGGCGAACGGAGCCGGATATACTTCGCAGGAACCGCCTTTTCGTCTGATATAATCCTTAATCTGATAATGCAGTTCAGAGACCAGCATCTGATGTCTGCGATTCGGCGGAGCCATGTCATAAAGCTGTCCGTCGATCAGCTCCGCCCGTTTTCCTTCCGGCAATAAGTATATATCATCTATCGTATAAACCTTTTCTTTTAATAATGGCATTTTATACATTCCTTCCGTGCGGTCTCGTGTCCTAAGGAACTGTTTTTGAGTATAACATATGAAGGGATGATGCGCAAGATTTCTGAGGCATTGGTTCTTTCATCACCGCAAGATCATCTCTTCATACTGCCATCCTTCAGTCGATCTGTCATCTCTTTGCACGCGGCACTCTGCGGATAAATCCGGCTCATGCACAGACAGAGCTGGCGCCCGGGAAGCGGTTCCTTCAGATCAATCTGAAAAATGGTCCCTTTTGCGAGCTCTTCCCTCACATATAGTGACGGCACAAAACCGATTCCCATACCGGACCGGACCAGAGAAAGGATCATCTGCATCGTTGAAACCTCGTATTCCGGGCTGACAGACACATGATTTTCCGAAAAAAACTGATCGATGCCGGTGCGGATCGCCGTTCCATGAGACAGAAGAATAAACGGTTCCCCTACAAGTTCGGACAAACAGTGCGGCTGCTCCGCCAGATATCGAAACTTCTCTCCGGCAATCAGGATATTATCATAGTCCTCCAGCGGAGTCAGCAGCACTGTCTCATCTACATGGAACGGATCGGGTAACACCGCAAAGTCGATCAGTCCTGACTTCAGCTGCGCATACAGGCTCTCCGGCGCATCGAGCGACAATCTGACGCGGACGCCCGGATAGTCTGTCCGGAAGCGCTCTATATATGGCTGCAGGAAATACTGCATCACCATCTCTGTCGCGCCGATCTGTATCATGCCGTTTTCCAGATTCCGGTACTGTTTTAATTTTCGTTCCGCAGACTCCAGATGCTCACACGCCGTCTCCACATGCCGATAGAGAAGCTCTCCCTCCGGCGTCATTTCCACGCCTTTTTTTGAACGGATAAACAGCGTACACCCGAGATAATCTTCCAGTTCCCGAATCGTACGGCTGACCGTGGGCTGGGACAGATAGAGCTCCGCCGCCGCGGCTGTCATGTTTTTATTTTTTGCCGTGCTGTAAAAAATCATATAAGAGTCAAAATTCCCAATCATAGTTATTCCTTCTGTTTATTGAACCATGAACTCCGCCTGCGCTTATTATATCACCTGAATCCTATCCATTCAACTGTGAATGACATAGCTAAAACTGCGTATTTTACACTGTTTTCCATAAGATTTATAATATACATGCATAAAACATGAACGGAAAACAGGATGTATGACCGGAAAATCTCTCTGAGAAAGCAGGCATGCATCCGAAACAAAAGGGGGCGAAACCATGAAAAAGAAAATTTTAAGCATCACATTATGTATGGCTTTCGCAGGTGTTCTGCTCGCCGGCTGCGGAACCGAAAGCAGCTCAGACACATCGTCTGCTTCTGCAGCCGCTTCTGCATCAGAAGGAAGCGCAGATGCAGAGGAGGAGACCTACGAACTGGTCGTGACCTCGCATGACCCGAGAACGTCCGCTACCGGAGAATTCCTCGAGGCATGGGCGGCGGCCGTGCGGGAGGCATCCGACCGGCGCATCAACATTATCATCCAGCACAACTCCACACTGGCAAGTGCAAATGAATCCTACGATTTTGTGCTGGAGGGGAAGACAGATATCGCCTGGGGACTTCAGTCCGCCTACGCCGATGAGTTCCCGATCACCGAAGTATTTTCCCTGCCGATGCTCGACATCGACGACGCAGTCGAGGGATCCGAAGCGCTCTGGAAGTTCTACAACGAGACAGACTATCTGGATGAAGAATACAGCAAGGTACATGTACTCCTGCTTCACACAAACTGCCAGTCGCCCATCGCGCTGGTCGACCAGAAGGTCACCACTGTAGAGGAACTCTCCTCCATGAACATCCGGGCAAATGACGGCCCGGCCGCTCTCATGGCGGAAAATCTCGGTGCGACACCCGTATCCGTCACGATCAATGACCTCTATTCATCGCTGATGAACCGGGAATGCGACGCGGCGATCACCGACTGGCACGCCATCCGTTCCTTCGCGCTGAATGGTGTCTGTGATTATTACCTGGATGAAAACATGGGCGTATCCACCTATTTCATGGTGATGAATCTGGACAGCTACAACAGTCTGCCGGAGGATCTGCAGGAAATTCTGGACGAGACGAGCGCTGAGGCCATCCAGTACGCCTCCATCTGGAATGTATACGAGGAGGAAGTGAGGAACCTGATCACACTCGTGGATCCGAGAGCCATCTACACCTTCAGCGATGAGGAAGAAGCAAAACTGCAGGCCGCCGCAGAAGAGACCGCCGCAGACTGGATTGAAGAGATGACAGAACTCGGCTATGACGGCCAGGCAATCTATGACGCAGCCGTAGAGTGCATCGAAGCAGTGAAACAATGATTTCTTTAACACAGACATAATATACAACCAGATAAACATTCAGGACAGCCGACAGAAGCTGTCCTGAAAAACAGAAATGAGATATATTATGTATACAAAACGCCATATACTGCTGTATATCGCCGGCCTGTTTATCATGGCCTTCGGTATTGTGCTGATCAAAAAAGCCGGGGTCGGAGTATCTCCCGTCAGCGCCATTCCTTCTGTCCTGGCGGATCTCCTGCCCCTGAGCTTCGGCAATACAACCATCCTGTTCCAGTTGGTCTGTTTCATCCTGATTTTTGCGGTTCAGAGAAAAACGGATGTGAAGTCATTACTGATTCTTCCGACAGCGATCGCATTCGGTTATATCATTGACTTCTATATGTATCTGCTGCCCTCCGGCGAACCTGCACTGTGGCTGGCCTACGTCATCTGCCTCGCAGGGATCTGCGCCACGGCACTGGGAATCTCCATGATCGTCAAAGCTGATCTGATGCTTCCCTCTCCGGATGCTCTGATCCGTGCCATCAGCCTCAGATTCACCCATCCGCTCTCCCGCGTAAAGATGGAAGGAGACGGTATCTATGTCTCCATAGCGCTCGTGCTGGAACTGATTTTTTTCCACCATCCGGAATCCGTATGGATCGGCACGCTCCTGTCCGTCCTTCTGACCGGACGTCTGGTCGGCGTTTTTTCAGGATGGATGTCTGAAAATCAAACCGAATCATAAACGCGGACACGAATCCACCGGAACATACCGCGAAAATCTTCCCACACAGGAAAAAAATGCCGCGGCGGGAAAATATATATCCCCGCCGCGGAAAAAAGAAACAGTAAGATTCATATGTAACCTTCCTATAATGTCAAGGCCTAAACCATTGATTTTTCAGGCTTTTTCTAAATA
>JAJBUT010000191.1 GCA_020860185.1 Lachnospiraceae bacterium
TCGGACCGGCGCATATCGTCTATCGAGAGACGATCACGGCTCCTGTGGAGGGCGTCGGACATTTTGAACCGCTGCGAAATTACGCGGAGGTGCATCTTCTGATGGAACCGCTGCCGACGGGGAGCGGACTGATATTTGCCGCGGACTGCAGCGAGGATCTGCTGGATAAAAACTGGCAGCGCCTGATTCTGCAGCATCTCGGTGAAAAGACATATCGCGGCGTGCTGACCGGTTCCGCGATCACGGATATGAAAATCACGGTCGTTGCGGGACGCGCCCACTCAAAACACACAGAAGGCGGTGATTTTCGGGAGGCGACTTACCGGGCGGTCCGTCAGGGACTGATGGAGGCAGAGAGCCGGCTTCTAACCGTTTTATGATTTCCGTCTGGAGATTCCGGAACAGTCGGTTGGCCGTGCGATGACGGATATTGAGAAGATGTGCGGCCATTGTGAGCCGCCGTATACGGAGGGAGAGAACTGTATCCTTCTTGGATATGCTCCTGTGGCGACCATGCAGGATTACAGGCGGGAGGTGAGCGCCTATACCAGAGGTTTCGGACGGATGTCTGTCTCTCTGCGCGGCTATGAACCCTGTCACAATGCGGAGGAGGTGGTGGCGGCAAGCGGCTATGATCCGGAGGCGGATCCGCTCAATTCGCCGGATTCGGTGTTCTGCTCTCACGGTTCCGGCATCATCGTGCCCTGGTATCAGGTAAAGGAACAGATGCATGTGGCGAGTCCTCTGGCGCAGAAGTTTTTTTCCGATACGCAGCCGGGCCCCGCACCGCGGCGGCCGGCGAAGAGCTTTGAGGAGCAGTGGCTCGGAACAGATGAGATCGACGAGATTCTGGAAAAGACCTACCACGCGAACCGCGGAAAGAGACCCGCTTCCGGAAAAGGCGTGAGAAGGCTCAGCCGCAGCGGGGCGGTTGAGCCGGTACAGCGTTCGTTTCGGCGTGAGGAACCGAAAGAGGAATACCTTCTTGTGGATGGCTATAATATTATCTTTGCCTGGGATGATCTGAATGAGCTTGCAAAGGAAAACATGGACGCCGCGCGGGGAAAGCTGCTGGATGAGCTCTGCAATTATCAGGGCATGCACGGAATGCACCTGATGGTCGTGTTTGATGCTTACCGGGTGACCGGCCATCAGACGGAGATTCTGGATTACCACAATATCTGTGTCGTGTATACAAAGGAAGCGGAAACTGCCGACCAGTATATTGAGAAGTTTGCACATGAGAATGCGAAAAATTACCGGGTGACCGTGGCGACGTCCGACGGCCTGGAACAGATCATCATTCGCGGTGAAGGCTGCCGTCTGTTGTCCGCCCGCGATCTGAAGGAAGAAATGGAGCAGGGAAGACAGATGCTTCGCCTTCAGTATACAGAGAAGGGGGCGCCGCGGGGAAGCGGTGAGTTTCGGAACGCGGTGGAGTCAGCTGTTTCGGCTGCAAAAGAAGAAAATGGCAAAACAAATACGTAAATGATATGGGGCATGCAGGGGCAGATGCCGAAAAAAGAAACAGTAGAGTCGAAACTGTTTCTTTTTGAATAACTATAAATATAAAAAAATAATAAACCATCATTTGCCTCTTGAAAAATCAAACAAAGTGGTTTATGATACCCTTACTAGCACTCAACGAAACAGACTGCTAACAAACAGGAGGGACAAATGATAGTTTTACCGATATATGATATGTTGCTTTTGCCCGGCGTCAATTTTTATTTTCGAAAGGATGTGCTTTCCTCCATGCCTGTCCGTGAGTTCCCGGACGGTGAGGACGTCCTGTTTCTGGTTCAGAACGTAGATAAGAGAAAGTCTGAGCTGGAGCCGGAGGATTTTTACGAAAAGGGACTGATCGGCCGGATTGAGAATGTGGACGATGAGGGAAACGTCAGCATTCGCGTGACAGACCGTGTGATCATTTCCGATATTGAGAAAAAAGATGATGTGTTTACCGCTTCAGGCAGCGTCTGCCCGCTGGTGGAGGACATTTCAGCTGAGGAGCGTCAGGAGAAGTACAAGGAGACGAAGGGAAGCCTGATTCAGTTTGTACAGCATTTCCAGTGGGGCGTGGTGGCGCGTTCCTTTATCCAGCACTGGCACACGCTCTCGGAGATGATCTGCGCGGTTTCCGCCTATATGAATCTGACGCCCGAGGATAAATACGAGATCCTGGCGACAGACTCCCACCGGGAGCGGACGGAGCTGATCCAGAATTCCATCTATGAATTTATTGAGATGGTGAAGATCAGCGGAGAGGCGGAGCATGCCCAGCGGGAGACACATGAGAAGGCTTACCGCGAATCGGCTCTGAAAAAGCAGATTTCGATCCTGCAGCAGGAGCTGGACGACATGCATCCGGAGAACATCTCCGATGTGCGGAAGTTCGAGAAAAAGATTGAGAACGCCGGAATGAATCCGGAGGCCGAGAGCGAGGCGAAGAAAGTCTTAAACCGCATGAAGCAGGAGGGAAAGGACAGCCATGAATATGGGATGCTGTATGATTATCTGGATTTTGTCACGACACTTTCCTGGAAAAAGGCGGATCCGGAGCCGATCGATCTGAAGGAGGCGCAGGATATACTGGACGAGGATCATTACGGTCTGAAGAAGGTAAAGGACAGGATCATTCAGCAGATCGCGGTAATGGCACTGAAGAAAAAGCAGTCCGGATCGATTCTTTTATTTGTCGGCGCGCCCGGCACAGGCAAGACGAGTATCGGACAGAGTATCGCGAAAGCGCTTCACCGCGAATATGTCCGGATCAGTCTGGGCGGCATCCGCGATGAGGCGGAGATTCGCGGTCACCGCAGGACATACATAGGCGCGATGCCGGGACGGATTATGGAGGGCGTCAAACGAAGCGGCGCTTCGAATCCGGTCATTGTTCTGGATGAGGTTGATAAGCTGGCGAGCGAGTACCGCGGCGATCCGGCCAGCGCGCTCCTGGAGGTGCTGGATCCGGAACAGAATTTCAGCTTTACCGATCATTATATGAATGTGCCTTATGACCTCTCGGATGTGCTGTTCGTCTGCACGGCGAACACGGCAGACACGATTCCGGAGCCGTTGCTGAACCGTATGGAGGTGATTCAGTTCCCGGGTTATACGGCGATTGAGAAGTTCCAGATCGCGAAGCGCCATCTGCTGCCGAAAGCGATGGAGACCATGGGCATTAAGAAATCATCCTTGAAGGTGACAGACGATGCGATCCGGATGATTATCAGTGAATATACGGCGGAGTCCGGCGTGCGCGGCTTAAAAAAACAGATGGATATCCTGTGCCGGCATGCGGCGGTGAAGCTGGTCCGGGGTGACCAGAAGAGTATCACGGTCAGTGAAAGAAAAGTTTCGGAGTACCTGGAGGGCAGAGGAATCCGCCATGATAAACGGATGGAGAGCGCACTCCCGGGTGTTGTGACAGGACTAGCCTGGACGCAGGCCGGCGGCGATATTCTGTTTATTGAGACATCCGTCACGGAGGGCAGCGGGAAGCTCTGCATCACCGGACAGCTTGGCGATGTGATGAAGGAGTCCGTACAGATCGCGCTGACGCTCACGCGGTCGATGTTCCCGGAGGAGACCGCCGGATGGGATGAGAAGAACCTGCATGTGCATGTGCCGGCGGGCGCTGTCCCGAAGGACGGTCCGTCCGCGGGTATCACGATCACGACGGCGCTGGTCTCGCTGGCGATGCAGCGGCCGGTACCGACGGATATAGCTATGACGGGAGAGATTTCCCTGCGCGGCGGCGTGATGCCGATCGGCGGATTGCCAGAGAAGCTGATGGCGGCGCAGAGAGCAGGACTGAAGCGGATTTTCATTCCATATGATAATATCGAGGATCTGGAGGATGTCGCCGAGGAGGTAAAATCCGAGCTCGAGATTATTCCGGTCAAACGTGTTGAGGAGGTGCTGCAGGCAGCGGGACTGACCGGAGCGGCGGCCGGTTCCGATGCGGCGCAGGTCGCGTGATTCTGGCTGGAGATGATAAGGGAAATTGGCATTCAGGAAAGTATTCGCACTCGCTGCAAAGTGCGTATGATGACGTAAATTTTAAACAGCCTGTGTTGTGATTACAATACGGGCTGTTATTCGATCAGTAAATTGGTGAACAGAGGAATGGCCGGGTTCAGATTATTCTTCCTCCACACGGCAATCAGGCTCAGGGGGTCGGTTTTGTAGAACGGTACGGACAGAACCGCCGCGTTAGCGTCAGAGATGCAGTTTTCATCCATGACGGAGAACCCGAGACCGGCTTCCACCTTCAGCAGCGCATTCTGAATCGAGTTGGCATAGACAATTTCTGCGGGTGTAAAATCGTGTCTCTCGCAGAATTGCAGGATATGCTGGTAAGCGCCCTTTGATTCCTCGGGGGAGATAGCGATCATGGTCTCCGAAGAGAGAACGCTCCAGTCAAAGTCCGGCAGGGAAGCCAGCGGACTGGATTTGGATATGACACATTTGGGCCGGGAGCGAAAGAAGGTCTGATAGACGATCTCCTCCGTATTGAAATCCTCAAGATCAAAGCTCAGGGTGAGGGCGATATCAATCGTGTTGTCCAGCACAGCTTCTCTGAGCTCGCGGAAGGTGCCGCTGATGATATCGACCTGTACGTGCGGGTGGCTCTGGCGGAGGCGGTTCAGCTGTGCGGGCAGGAAGTTTTCCGAGCGCTGCGTCTCCAGAACGCCCAGGCGCAGATTTCCGTTTTCTCCAAGCTCTGCGTTTCGGGCTTTCTCCAGGGCGTAATCCGCCATCTTCAGCAGTTTTGAGTATTCCGCATAGAGTACAGTTCCGGCAGGTGTCAGCCGGACGTATTTTTTGGTGCGGACAAACAGTGTCACGTTCAGCTCTGCCTCCAGCCGGGAGATATTGCGGCTCAGGGATGACTGTGCGATAAACATCTGATTTGCGGCTTCGGTGAAGTTCAGGGTCTCGGCCGCACTTAAAAAACACTGGATCTGGAAGGTGGTCATAAAAAATTCCTCTGCTGCGATGTAAAAAATCTGTAATTGTTATCGCTGGATTTCATAATCATGTATATTATATATTGATTCCTGAAAACGTGTCAAGCGGCATTCGCATCGTGAAATTTTTCCACCTGTGCAGTTGGATGCTCTTTGGAGCATCCGTCCCATCGCGCAGAAACCAGTTCCATACAGCTTTTTCTGTCAGCAAAACAATTTTCGTGAAGTAAGCGGCATTTTGGTGAAGTAAGTCTTAACAAATGAAAAAAAATCCGCTATAATGACAAAATCTATAAAATGTGTCATACGGTATCTTTTCTGTAAAATGCAGCATGTGTCAATTGTTCTGAGATTGCAGGAAGGCGGCCGGATATACATGGATTGAAACAGGAGGAAAATGCAGTGACAAAAAACAGGATTCTGAAAACGATACTGACGGCGGCTCTCGCGGTCTGTATGACTGTGAGTGTGGGAAACTTTCCGGCGTCTGCGTCAGAGACAGACACAGACATCCATGTGAGTATTATACACACGAACGATATCCACGGCAGAGTGGAATCAGATGATTACAACCAGGTTCTCGGCCTCGAGAGGGTACGGACGGTCGTTGAGACAAAGAGCAGCGAGTCGGACGGTATGCTGGTGTTGGACGCGGGTGATTATTACCACGGACAGTCCATCGCCACGATCGATCAGGGCGAGTCGGTGGCAGCGCTTTTGTCAGCCGTCGGCTATGACGCCATGACGGCCGGGAATCATGACTGGAATTACGGGCAGGACCGCCTGAAAGAGCTGGCGGAGATATCGGATGTTCCGATTCTGACAGGTAATGTGGTGGATGAGGAAGGAAACGCCTTTTTCAATCAGGAGTATCTCATCAAAGAGATTGAGAAGGACGGAGTTACCTTAAAGATCGGTGTTTTCGGTGTGATCGATCCGGAGATCTACAGCGCGACGGCGCCGGATAATGTGGAGGGGCTTACCTTTACGGATATGGCGGAATATGCGGCAAAGGCACAGGAGGAGCTTCGAGCGCAGGGCTGCCAGGTTGTCATCGGTCTGGCACATTGTATTGCCCCGGCATCTCTGGCTGCGTCGGTGGACGGTGTGGATCTCTGGATCGCGGGACATGAGCATACAGAGATCAATGCGGAAGTCACTACACCGAACGGCGGGACCTCGCTGGTCGTGGAGACCGGCTATTATCTCTGGACGATCGGGGATGTGGAGCTGGACTGTACGCTGGACGCGGACGGCAATCTGCTGTCTCTTGCCCTGGATGAGCAGCTGATCTCCTATGAGGAGGGGATCGGGATCGAAAAGGACGCAAAGATCGTGAGTCTGCTGGAGGAGATCGCAGAGGCACAGTCGCCCATTCTGGACGAGGTGGTAGCTTCTGTTTCCGAGGATCTGGACGGCTTGTGGGAGCATACCCGGATCGGCGAGACAAATCTGGGCCGGGCGATCGCCTGTGGATATCTGCTGGAGACCGGCGCGGATGTGGCGTTTGAAAACGCGGGAGGCATCCGGGACAGCATTGCGGCCGGCGATGTGACTTACGGAGATGTGCTGAACGTATCACCCTATGGGAACTATGTAGTTACAAAGTCATTGACGGGAGCGGAGATCGTTTCGATGATGGAGACTTCGCTGGATATCATGAAGTCCAACATCGCTTCCGATGAAGCGGGGGATTATGACGGCTGGGTGTCCAACAGCGGAAATGTACTCCAGTTTGCGGGTATGCAGGTCACATATGATATGTCTCAGGAAAAGGGCAGCCGGGTTGTGTCATGCACGATTCAGGGCGAACCGATGGAGGCGGACAGAGAATATCTGGTCGCTATGAATAATTATCTGGCGACGGACACAGCCGATTATCCTGAACTCGACGGGAAGGGCAATGTCAATGAATACGGTGCGTGCGAGGATATCCTGACCGCTTATCTGAATCAGGATGAGGCGCTGATTCTGGAGCAGATTCACACGCTCGGTCTGATTGAGGTGACAGAAGAGAATGATGATTCGTCGTCCGCGACAGCTGACGGAGCGGATGCTACGAGTGATACTGACGGGACAGACGATGGGACCGGCACAGATGATTCGAGCGATACAGACGACTCGGATGACGCAGATGACGCTGACGGGACGGATGACACAAATGCTTCTGATGATACGGACGACGCAGTTGCTGCCGACGGGGCGGATGATTCGGACAGCACGGATTCTTCTTCTGCGTCCGTGACAACCGCATCAACGGTTCGGACGGGAGACGATGATTTCGGATATCTGTTTGTGCTCATGGCAGTTGCGGTTGTGGTCGGAACCACCGTATATAATAAAAAGCGGGGGGAGTCAGCGTAAGGTAAAACAATCTTAAAAAGATATTTTGGAAAGAATTAGAATCATTATGGGATAGCTTTTCATCAGAAAAATTGTAAAGTGGTTCAGTTGAGGGAGACAGTAAGAATGGCAAAATTTCAGGTAGAACTAAAAAAAACAGTGGATGACTCTTATGAGATAGAGATCGGATACGGGCTGTCCGACCGGCTGATTGCAGATATTACGGACGGCCTGGTCGGGAAACTTCGCAAGTTTGCGGTGATCTCCGATACGAATGTGTCCGGACTGTATGCCGCACCGATCGCGGAAAAGCTGCGCGCGCAGGGGTATCAGGTCGATCTGTTTATATTCGAGGCGGGCGAGAAGAGCAAGACCCGCGAGACGAAGGCGATGATTGAGGATGCGATGCTGGAGGCGTCTTATCGGCGGGACTGCTGTATCCTGGCCGTGGGCGGCGGCGTGGTGACCGATCTGGCGGGATTTGTGGCCGGCACCTACGGCAGAGGCGTTCCCTTTATCAATTACGCGACGACACTGCTGGCGGCGGCGGATGCCTCCGTCGGCGGGAAGACGGCGGTGGATACGCCGCTCGCCACGAATCTCATCGGGTTATTTAATCAGCCGGAGAAAGTCTATCTGGATCTGGATACCTGGAAGACATTGCCGCGGCGCGATGTCGTCAGCGGCATGGCGGAGACGATCAAGCACGCCTGCATGGCGGACGCGGCGTTTTTTGAATATCTCGAAACGCATATGGATGAGATTCTTCGTCTGGAACAGGAACCGTGCGAGCACATGGCGGAGAAGAACTGTCAGATCAAATACCATGTGGTGATGCAGGATGAGCGGGAGAGCGGGCTGCGTGAGATCTTAAATCTCGGACATACGGTGGGTCGTGCGATCGAGACGGTCAGTGATTACCGACTGCTGCACGGGGAGGCCGTGTCCATCGGCCTCGTGGCGGAGGTTCACCTGTCGCGGCGGCTCGGATTCTTAAGTGACGCCGACGTGGAGCGGGTGATCACGCTGCTTGCGCGGGCCGGCCTGCCGACGGGGATACCGGATGACATCGACAGGGAGAAGCTGGTGAAAAAGCTGTACACGGATAAAAAGGTGCGCGACGGGAAGCTGCGTTTTGTCGTGCAGAGCGCCATCGGCGCTATCGCATCCTTCGGGGAGAATGTCTACGCGACGCCGGTTCCGGAGGAGACGGCCAGAGAAATCATAAATGAGATATAAAGAGCGTAAGCGGCGCATTTATTATTTGGCAAGGTGTTTTTGAGGTATATGCGTAAAATCCGGTGACCGTAAATAAACGGAGCAGAGATCCGGTAATCGTGAATAAACAGAGCAGTGAAATATATGTGGAAACCGCAGGTAAAGGGAAATGAAGAAAAATATTCCGGAAAGAGTGGTAAGAGATATCGTCAGATTTGCAAAGTGTCATGATATCGGAAAGGTTGTTCTTTTCGGTTCCAGGGCGAGAGGAGACCATACAGAAAGAAGCGATGTGGATCTCGCGGTATGTGGCGGTGATTTTGAGGGATTTTATTGGGATGTCAAAGAAAAAACGCACTCGCTCCTGATGTTTGACATTGTAGACCTGAACAAAAATATTTCGGAAGAATTCAGAAATGAAATAGAGAGAGAAGGAATTTTGATCTATGAAAAAGCTTGATAATTTTTCAAATTGTCTTTCTGTGTTGCGGGGAGCAGATTTTGAACTGGCGAATAATGATGAGATTTACCGAACCGGTGTGATCGGACAATTCAATCTGACATTTGAGCTTGCGTGGAAAGCGCTTCAGGCAGCGTTGCGCCTGCATGGTGTCGAGGAAGCACAGACGGGTTCTCCGAGAGAGATACTGCAGATGGGTTATAAACACGGATTTGTAGATGATGCGGAAGTGTGGATGCTCATGCTGAAAAAACGAAACACGGCTGTTCATATTTATGATGAGAACGAGGCTGATGAGATGATAATTTTTGTTCGGGACAGCTTTATTCCCGCTTTTGAGAAGCTGGAAAAGACATTGTCAGAAAAGACGGAAGGTGTTTAGTATCGAGGTGATATCTGTGTCTGCGTTGAGAAATTTAAAACCGAAGAATGTATTTACGTATTTTGATGAAATATGCTGTATCCCGCATGGTTCGGGAAATACAAAACAGATCAGCGATTACTGTGCGGCATTTGCCCGTTCTCATGGCCTGCGCTGCCGTCAGGAACCCTGCGGCAACGTGATCATATGGAAGGATGCTTCGCCCGGCTGCGAGGATGCCCCGACCGTGATGCTGCAGGGTCATATGGATATGGTGGCTGTCCGCACGGACGATTGTTCTCTGGATCTGGAGAAGGAGGGAGTCCGGCCGGTTGTCACGGCGGACGGACAGTGGGTCTGTGCCGAGGGTACCTCGCTCGGCGGAGATGACGGGATAGCAATCGCCTGTGCATTGGCGATCCTGGCCGATGACACGCTGCGGCATCCGCCGCTGGAAGCAGTTTTTACCGTGGATGAGGAGATCGGGCTGCTCGGGGCGTCCGCGCTGGATGCGTCCGACCTGCGCAGTCAGATATTGCTGAATATGGATTCCGAGGACGACGGTATTTTTCTGACGAGCTGCGCCGGCGGGGCGACTGTGACCTGTAATCTGCCCGTATCTCGCGTGAAGAAGCAGGGAATCCTGTATGAATGGCGCGTCAGCGGTCTGCGCGGCGGGCATTCCGGCACGGAGATCCACCTGGAACGGGCAAATGCCAATCTGCTGTTTGGCAGATTTCTGGCGGAAGCGGGTGAAAAGGCGGAGTTTTCAGTCTGTGATGTTTCCGGAGGAGAGAAGGATAACGCGATTCCGAATCAGTGCCGCGCCATGCTTCTGGCTCCGGCGACGGAAGTGGCTGCGCTGGAAGGTGCTGTTTCAGAGTTTCGAGATACGGTCTGCGCGGAATACGCGGCAGTTGAACCGAACATGGAGGTGACGCTGACGAGGCTGCATACCTTTGCCGAGAAGGTTCCTTCCTGTGAAATGAAACACCGCCTCACAGCTCTTTTAGAACACCTGCCCTCCGGGATCCAGCGCTGGATGCCGGAGATCCACGGCATGGTTCGAACTTCCCTGAATATGGGCGTTCTGCGGATGAGAGACGATGCGGTATCCATGACATTTTCTGTTCGGAGCGCTTCCTGTACGGAAAAGGAATGGCTCATCCGGCGCATTCGGGATATGACAGAACTGGTCGGCGGGCAATGCCTTGTCAGCGGTGAGTATCCGGCCTGGGAGTATCAGTCCGGTTCGCGGATACAGCGCGTCATGGCTGAGACATGGGAGGAGATCACCGGAGAAAAGCCGTTGCTGACGGGGATACACGCGGGAGTGGAGTGCGGGATCCTAAGTGAGAAGCTGCCGGGCATCGACTGCATCTCCTACGGACCGCAGATGGAGGATATACACACAGTGCGGGAGAAACTGAGCGTTGCGTCAGTGGAGAGGAATTACGCACTGACGGTTCGCGTGCTGGAGAGACTGACAAAATGAATTTCCTCCGCTCATTTTGTAAAGTATTCCGTTAGAAACTCCGCCATAATATTCATATGTTTTTTTTCAAAATTTCTGTAGTTGAAGTGCTGTTCCTCCGGCGGCAGCGATTCACACATGTTCTCAAGCCGGTTTGTCAGGAGGTAGGACTTCACGATGCACTGATCCACCTCCCATTTCGGGAAATCTTCATTGTGCGGCGCGGTTCGGTCGATCCGGATCAGATCCCCGCGTATGGATCGGATCATCTCCGCCAGAAATTCGATCTGATATTTAAATCGGATCGGGAAAATCCATTTGTTGGCGATGAGCGCGATGGCCGCGCCGATCAGGGTGTATAACAGCCGCTGAACCAGCACCAGGGCGACGCCGGTGTCCAGCGTCTGCAGTGCCAGAGCGGAGCAGGTGATATAAGCGACCGTGGGACCGTATCCGCTGGCACTGTAGATCAGGAAGTTCGCGACTGTCATGATGGCGACATGGGAGGCGAATCCGCTGAATACGGAGAACAGAACCAGGCAGAGTACTATGCCGGCAATGGTTCCGGTCACCCGCTGTCGGATTCGCTGCATCGTGTGGTCGGTAAACGGAATCATCATAAAAAACACGGAGATCACCAGCCAGTATACATTCGGAAGTCCGGACGCCCATGCAAAAATCAGGCAGGGTGTGACTGTGATCACCTGCCGGAGCGCGAAGCGCAGCCGGAAGCTGCGGATATCCGGTTTCTTCAGCCGGAAGTTCAGCCGGTGGTAGTCCGGCGTCGGCTCCACGGTCTTAAATCTTGTCCGGAAATCCTGATACAGTGATTCCGCTTTTGCCAGATTCCGGTTGGTTTTAAAATTCAGCGTCAGGTAGTTGATGAGCTGAAAGAGCAGGACAAACTGGCAGTACCAGTTCGTCTTGCCTCTCGGGAACAGGCTGGCGCGGTTCCGGGCGTAGATCTCGCTGCTGATTTTTTTGTTGATGTCGGCGAGCTCGCGGTGAAGCCGTTCGAGATCATCGAAGGTCGGCGCGGTATCCGTAGCCGAAGTCGAAGCAGAGTTTGCTTGACGGGCAGCGGTATACGGAGCGGACGCAATTTTTTCATTCTGCGCCTGTGACGAATGATCCGTGAAAAAACGGCATAATTCCAGCTGTTGCCGGCTGTTTTCAAATCCCTCACTTATATAGTCCGGGAGCGTGTTTTTTTGTCCCCGATCTTTGACAGAATAAAGACAAAAAGGAGGACCAGCACAAAGGTGGCCAGCAGCGCCTCCAGACGGTTCAGCAGTGCGGCGGGTGTGGATACCGGTGCGATCTGGAAAAAGATCAGCGCCATGCCGGCCGGGAAGTAGTTCGTCGGGTTGTATTCGTCGATCAGGATATCCGCGATCCAGAACAGCGCCAGCGCGTTGACAATGATACACAGCGGCAGGTTCATAACCGCAAAAAATGACAGGAACGCCATGGCGAAATAGATCCCGAAATTTTTGATCATGCACTCATAATGGTTGCGCATGGTGCGAAAGCGCAGAAAAGAGAGCGTCGCGAAGGGACCGATCATGGTGTTTTCCGTGCCGAAAAAATAATAGGTCATGAAAAAAATCAGGGTCGCCACGATGGTCGGCGCGATTGCTTTTTTTATGGCAGGTTTTATATTATGAAGCTTCAAGATAATCACCTCATGCCTATCTTAGAAAGAAGAATGGGAATTGTCAATCAAAATATTTCCGTCGAATCTGAAAAAAACGCATATAAAGCAAGAAAAAAAGTGACCGATTGCAGAAAATGTGGTACACTGATATAGCGTCTGATGATATGGAGCGCATGAACCGCGGACAGATGCTGTGAAATGCGTCAGATGAGACAGATGATATTGGAAACGCCGACAGCCTGACACTCTGGATCGGGCGCGGCGGAACGGAGGTTTGGATGAGAGTCGGTATGGGATATGATGTGCATCAGCTTACAGAGAACAGGCACCTGATCCTCGGCGGCGTGGATATCCCGCACACGATGGGGCTGCTTGGCCATTCGGACGCGGACGTTCTTCTTCACGCGGTGATGGATGCGCTGCTGGGCGCAGCGGCTCTTGGGGATATCGGGAAGCATTTTCCGGACACGGATGAGCGTTACCGCGGGATTTCCAGTCTGAAGCTTCTGTCCCGGGTGGGAGATCTTTTACGGCAGAAGTATTATGTGATCGAGAATATTGATGCGACGGTGATCGCGCAGCAGCCGAAGCTGCGTCCTTATATCGCGCAGATGGAACAGAATATCGCCGATACGCTGGGGATCGATCAGAGCCAGGTCAGCGTCAAGGCGACGACGGAGGAGCATCTGGGGTTTACCGGCCGGGAGGAGGGCATTGCAGCGAACGCAGTCTGTCTGCTCTCCACCATCTACGAGAGCAGCGTAACGGTTGCTGACAGTCAGCCGGGCTGTGCGGGCTGTCCCGGCTGCTGACGGAGGGATACAGTCAATAGTCATTGTAACTGTCCGGCAAAATGGCTGCTTTTAAGAAGTACCGCTGACTCGGCGGAGGAATGGAGATGGATATGATTCAGTTTGAGGAGATCATCCGCAAATTTCAGATTGAGGGAGAGATTACAGAAGTGCATCCCCTGGGGCACGGTACGGTCAATCATACCTATGAGATTGTGTGCGGCGGGATTCATTATGTATTGCAGGAGATGAACCATTTTGTATTCAAATATCCGACCGATGTCATGAATAATCTCTTCCATGTGACAGAATATCTGAGAACTATCATAGAAAGAGAAGGGCGGGATCCGGATCTGGAGACGCTGACGTTCATCCGGACAAAGGCAGGAAACCAGCTTCTTCAGACCGAGACCGGGAGTTATTTCAGGCTGTATCGTATGATTCGCTTCGGAGAGGAGATGAAGAAGCCGGACACGGTTGAAACATCTTATGAAGTCGGGAAGATACTCGGACAGTTTCATCGGAGACTGCGCGATTTCCCGGTCGAACAGCTCTCCTACACGATGCCGAAGCTCCATAATATGAAGCACGTGCTCTCAGCCTTTCTGGATGCGGTGCGCGGGGATATCTGTTTTCGAACCTCGGATTGTCAGGAACAGATTCAGTTTGTTCTGGAACGATCCCGGAAAACTTCGCGTATCCGTGATGCGGTGAAAGCCGGTGAGATTCCGCTCCGTGTCACACATAACGATACGCATTACAGTAATATCCTTGTCGATGCTGAAAGCAATAAGGCGATCTGCCTGATCGATCTTGATACGGTGATGCCGGGCGTTTCCATTCTGGATTTCGGTGATTCCGTCCGGGCGGGAGCGGCTACCTTTGATGAGGATGAAAAGTCCGGCGATATTGAACTGGATCTGGAGCTGTACCGGTTCCATCTGCAGGGATATGCGGATGAGATGGGACGGGTGCTTACGGACAGGGAAAAGGATCTGATCAATTACGCCGTGTGGCTTATGGCGCTGGAACGCGGCATTTGTTATCTGACGGATTATCTGAACGGTGACCGTTATCTGACGGATTTCTCCTGCGAAAGACAGAATCTGTATCGCGCGGTGAACCAGTTTTTCCTTGTGCTGGATATCGAGGAAAAGAGCGAACAGATGACACAGATTGCGAAGCATGTATTTTTGCGGCATGACCGGGTTTTATAAATCAGGAAACGACTTAAATCGTTTCCTGTAGATTTCAGAAAGGAATCGAATAAGAATGAAGGTTTATAATACATTGACAAAGAAAAAGGAAGAATTCA
>JAJBUT010000090.1 GCA_020860185.1 Lachnospiraceae bacterium
TAGATATTTCTTCGTGTTCTGTTTCGCTTCTTTCAGTTGAATCTAATTCGGATAAATAATTCAGCAGGCCCAACCCCTTCAGGGTGAGCCTGCTGGGTTTCATATCGTATGCTGGCTGCACTGTACTTACTGCCAGGTTCCGGCATACACCTCATCCGCAGTTCTGCCAAAAGTAAATTCCAGCTCCGCATTGCCGCCTTCCAGGGTATTGTTAATAAAGCACACATTCCCCCGGCGAATGCACAGCGTGTCGCTGCCGTCGCCATCCCAGTCACCTGCCAGAACAACATCGTTCGTTCTGCCAAAGGTGAAGGAAATCTTTGCATTGCCGCCTTCCAGCGTGTTATTGATGTAGTACCAGTTGCCCCGGCGGATGCACAGCGTATCATAGCCGTCGCCGTCCCAGTCACCGGAAATCACTGCATCGGTAACTTTTCCAAAGGTAAACTCCTGCTCCGCATAGCCGCTTTCCAGCGTATTGCTGATGTAATACCAGTTGCCCCGACGCACGCAGAGCGTGTCAATGCCGTCGCCGTCCCAGTCGCCGGCGATCACCTCGTCCGTTTCCTTTCCATAGTCGATATAGTAATCTGCCTGTCCGCCCAGCGTGTTGCTGAAATAATAGCGATTACCCCGGCGCACGCAGATGGTATCGATTCCATCGCCATCCCAGTCGCCGATCAGAACCTCGTCCGTTTCTCTGCCATAAGTAAATGACAGATCGGCATCACCGGATTCCAGCTCATAGCTCACAAAGAAGGTATTTCCGCGGCGAACAATCAGCGTATCGTTTGAAGTTTGCACAAGAACCAGAGCGTCAATAGCCTCCTTCAGATCCGTATAGACATCCACGACCACATCCGCCACGTCCTCGTCTGCCAGCGCTTCATTTGCGGCCTCCAGCGCCGTCTGGAGCGCAGCCCAGCTTTCTTCCGTGTAATCAGACTCCGTCAATGTCTCCGCATCCGCGACCAGTTCCTCCAGCGCGGTCACAGCCAGCGCTCTCGCTTCTTCGATATAAGCCGGCATCTCATCAAGCAGCTCGGTCGCCTCACCGCTGGTGGGTGCTGCGCTCTCCAGAAGCGCTTCTGCCTCCTCCACATGCTCTGCCAGCAGACTGTGGTCTGCAATAGCAAGAAGTGCGTTTGCTTCTGCCACCAGTTCTTCCAGCTGAGCTCTCTGTGTTTCTGTCATCGGCGCTTCCAGCGTGATGGTTACAGGCGCGTAATTTGAGCTGGATATCGTTATGGTATAATCACCATAGGTTGCCTGGTCAATTGCTTCATCCAGAGCCACCTTGCCATCCACAACAGCAACTCCGTCCGCGATCGTATAGGTGGTCGCACGATAAGATCCTTCTGCTTTATAGGAATATGTAACGGTCACCGTCACATCCTGCAGTTCATCCGGAACAGACACCGTCACTTCCGTGTCTCCGTCTTCCGCCGTAGCACTGATCTCTCCGTCCCCGTTATAATACGGAAGCAGTTCTTCGCTGCAGGTAAACTCATAAATACCCTTATCGGTAATTACCCTGACTGCGCTCAGGGTGTAATCTGTCATCGTGTACTGATAGTACAGCGGATTACTGGAATTGTTATGTCCCTTGTAATAACCCTTGCCGCCGACAATCGACCAGGAAATCTCATGATCATACCGGCTGCCCATCCAGATGTTATCCACATTGTACATCGCAAGCGTGCTTCCGTCGGAAAACTCAAGAATCTCCACCGCAATCGTCACGGACTCTCCGTCGATCTGAATATCCGAATTGCCTTCCGCGTCTGTCACACCCTTCTGCTCCACATTCATCAGGGAGAACATGTAATCACCGTAGGTGCTGGTATACGTAAGATCCGCAATCTCCGCCTCCTCGGTCAGAGCGGTCGTAAGACCGTCCGCGTCAAACGTATAAACACCGTCCGCGTAACTCAGCGTCAGATAGGACTCCGGTGTTTCATCCAGATCCGTAAAGTAATAATCATCACCCTCGGTCAGCTCTGAATCAGCCAGCGCCGCATATGCATCCGTCGTCATTTTTACCGCGTAATAAACACCCTTTACGGACTCTCCGTCATTATAGGTTCCCTTCGCAGTACCGGACGTCACACGTTTTCCTACCGCGTTTCCGTCATCATCTGTACTCAGACCGTACTTTGAAGTTGCATAGGATACGACGTCCACGCCGTCCAGCGCATCCGTGTACTCCTCGGCCTGCTCCGCGTCCGCGTCCACCGCGTTAAAGAAATCATCGTACGGGATGTTCATGGTGACATATACCGGCATCATCGCCTCTGCCTCAGCGATATAAGTCGTCAATTCTTCAATCAGTTCAGTCGCCTCGCCGCTGGTCGCAGCCGCGTTATTTAACAGCTCCTCTGCTTCCTCCACATGCTCCGCCAGCATACTGTGATCTACTTCCTCAAGAAGAGCTTTTGCAGTTTCCATCAGAGATTCCAGCTCTGCTTTCTGCGCCTCTGTCATCGGCGCTTCGAGCGTGATGGATGTCGGCGCATAATTCGAACTGCTTATGGTAATTGTATAATCACCATAAGTCGCCTGATCGATCGCCTCATCCAATGCCACTTTGCCGTCCACAATAGCAACCTCGTCCGCAATCGTATAGGTGGTCGCGCGGTAAGATCCCTCCGCCTTATAAGAATAGGTAACGGTTACCGTCACATCCTGCAGTTCATCCGGAACAGATACCGATACTTCTGTGTCTCCGTCTTCCGCCGTGGCCGTGATTTCTCCGTCTCCGTTATAATACGGAAGCAGCGTCTGTTCACAGGTAAAATTGTAAATACCCCTGTCGGTAATCACTTTGACACCGGTCAGCGTGTAATCAGTCATCGTGTACTGATAGTACAGCGGATTCGAGGAATTGTTATGACCCTTGTAATAGCCCTTGCCGCCGACAATCGACCAGGAAATCTCATGATCATACCGGCTGCCCATCCAGATGTTATCCACATTATACATCGCAAGCGTGTTTCCGTCGGAAAACTCAAGAATCTCCACCGCGATCGTCACGGACTCTCCGTCGATCTGGATATCCGAATTGCCGTCCGCATCCGTAACACCCTTCTGCTCCACATTCATCAGAGAGAACATGTAGTCGCCATAGGTACTCGTGTAAGTAAGATCAGCGATCTCAGCTTCCTCGGTCAGGACAGTCGTAAGACCGGATGCGTCAAATGTATATGTATCATCTGCGTAAGTCAGCACCAGATAAGACTCCGGCTCCTCATCCAGAGCGGTGAAATAATAATCGTCGCCCTCGGTCAGCGCAGAATCCTTTAATGCCTTGTACGTATTCTCGTCCATCTGAACCGCATAGTAAACGCCTTTCACAGACTCGCCGTCGTTGTAAGTACCCTTTGCAGTTCCGGATGTTACTCTCGTCCCCACCGGATTTTCATCGTCATCTGTCGTCAGGCCGTACTTTGACGTCGCATAGGATACAACGTCCACACCGTCCAGCGCGTCCGTATACTCCTCGGCCTGCTCTGCATCCGCATCTACCGCGTTGAAGAAATCATCATACGGGATGTTCATGGTAACATAAACGTATTCTCCCTCTTCCGACGCCTCCGGTGCCGACTGAATCGCCTCCAGCGCCGCCGCCTTTACAGCCGTGGATGTAACCGTCGCGTTGGAAACGGTATCCCAGCTGTTAATCGTATCCTCCGTCGCTGCCTGCCCTTCCAGCAGCGTCTTGATACCTTTTGACTTACTGTACGCTTTCTCAAAATAGGTTCCGTTTACATCCGGGTCATAGGTCTCATTCGGCGTCACGGTAATGTCCGAAAATACGCCGTCCTCCACAGTCAATGACACGGTAACCGCATAGTCCTCTTCCCAGTCTTCGTCATTACTGATCACATCATAGGACGATGATGTGTACGTTCCGTCTGCCGCGACCTGACTGCCTGTCACGGCCAGCGCCGGAACCGCCGGCAGCATGGAGACCGCCATCGCTGCAGCCAGACTGCCCGACAATACTTTTGCCGATAGTTTTCTCTTCTTCATAGTTCCTCCTTTATATAAATTTTTATTAATAAGTCAGAATCTTTCAACCATAGATTTCTCCACCCGTGATTTTTCCGGAGTAACAGCAATCAATGTGAGTTTCATGGAATTGCTGTATCCTAATAAAAATCAAAGGCAGCTTATTTTAGTTGTGTGACCCTAACCATTAACCCTGGATAAGGGCGGGACACGCCCCGCCCGAAACGGTGCAACAATCATCGCTCTTCTCTTTCTATCTCTGGCAGGAAATAAAAAGGTTCGTGCTTTCGTTCCTTCGATGACACAAAAAGCCCGGATATGCCGTACCCTGAAGCATTGCAGGAGAAATCTCCGTTGCTCCGGGCAATCGCGAACCGAGAATGACGATTACTATGACACCATACCGGAAGATACTCCAAGTGCATACAAAACAGCAGATGTTTTAGCTGTCTAATCGAAGTTACCTCCATTTAATTTCTACCATAAATCATATTGACATTTCAATTCCATTTAGAGTATGATTATTTCCAACAAGGAAAATATGGAGAACATCTATGGACATAAAATATCTGAATGAATTTCGCGTACTGGCAGATGTCTGTAACTATCAGGAAGCGGCAGATCACCTTTTCATCTCTCTGTCCGCCCTGTCCAAACACATTTCCAAACTCGAGCAGGAGCTTGGCGTCTCTCTGTTTAACCGGACAACACGCAAAGTCTCACTGTCAGAATACGGTTCTCTGTTCTATCGCTATGCTGTTCAGATCACAGACAGTTACAGCGATTGTACCCGCGCGATGACGGAGCTGCAGGAGGATCATGCGCTGCATCTGAAGGTTGCCTTCCAGCCCCTTCTGACCGAATACAATATATCGGAGGCTCTGGGAGGCTTTAAACAGGCATACCCGGACATACAGCTTACCATCATGGAACATACGAATCCACGGGAACTGCTGCAGACAAACCAGTGCGACACAGCCTTTCATACGGAATACGGGGATCGCCGTGACATAAAACATGCCATCTTTCTCGCCGCGGACGAGCTGGTCGCCGTTCTTCCCGCCGATCATCCGCTTGCGGAGAAGGATTCCGTTTCCATGGAGCAGCTGAAAGAAGAGAAATTTATCGTCAAGCAGGAAACGTACTCTGATCTGAATCGTATCTTCCAGCAACTGTGCGCCGATGCCGGCTTTGAGCCAAAGGTTGGATGTACTATCCGCTATTCCTCCGGCATGGCCAAGATGGTAACCGCAGGCATGGGCATCGCTGTCACCAATCGCAAACATGTACCGGTCAGTGATTTCGGTCAGATACGGGCAGTACCGATCTCTCCGGCTGTCCCTTTTAACATCTATCTGCTGTATGCGGGCAACAGAAAAAACTCCTTCGCCCTGCAGAGTTTCCGGGATTATCTGGCTGAAACAACGCTTTCATAATCAGAAAGCCCTTCGGCCTTATATCCCAAGCCACAAAAATAACACAAGCAGAACACCTGCGCGAACCAGCGTCAGAACAATCTCATTTCCCTTCCATTTACGAATACCCATGTGGATATTTCCCTTCGGACAGGTATCGATGCACTTCTGGCACTGGAAACAGTCGCCGGCCGCCTCCGGCGCCGTATCGGACGCCAGCTCAATATCCGCCGGACATTTCATGGTACAGGCTTTACAGCCACGTATGCAATTCTCCCTGTCTCTGCGAAGGGAAAACAGCGGCAGCACCGGAAGTATGGAAAAAATCGCTCCCATGGGGCACAGCACCCGACAGAAAAACCGCTCCTGCAGGCACATGCCGACAGCAATCAGGATCAGCAGCACCAGTCCGACCGCATATCCTCCCAGCTGAAAGTTCCTCGCGTGAAGCATGGAAAAGACATCCCAGGGACTCATGCCCTGTGTCTTCGTATAATATCCGGCAAAACAGGCTACCGCAATGGCCGCCAGCACAATATATTTGACAACGGACAGACATTTCATCCATCCTGCGGGAATTTTTACGGGTTTCTTTTTTATCTTTTTGCAGATCCATCCGTAAAACGCGTGAAGCGCGTCGCCCAGACTGCCGAACGCACAGGCAAATCCGCAGAAAAATCTGCCGAACACTACTGTATATGCGCACAGCACAATCAATGCTGACACAAAGGAGGTCAGCTCCAGGCTTGCCCCGGAGCCAAGCTGAGTAAATATGTACTTCACGCCGCCGAAAGCCGCCGTGTATGCCGAAGGTATGAACAGAAAATACAGAAGCTGTATGATCGCGCGGATCCATACATGTATTTTCTTCATGGTCTTTTTTTCTGGTTTTTTCATAATATCTTATCTCTATACACAGATATTTCGCGACACTGCCCTGACGGACCGATTCCCGCTGTCATAACTGTGCAGTTTCCTCTTTTACTGCGCGGCTGCCAGAGCTTCCGCCGCCGCATTTTTGATGCCCGTAGAACTGAACGTCGCACCGGAAATGGTATCTACATCCGTACTCTGCGCCTCCAGGATGGCATCAATAATATCCTCCGCCATCGTCAGATAAGCGCCATCCTCATTCTCTGCAGACACAATCGTCAGATTCGTGATCTGACCGTCCTCAACGGTGACCTCCACAGTGATATCTCCACCGAATCCGGTCGCCGTCCCCTGATAAACGCCGTCCGTATATGCGCTCTGCACCGTCTCTTCACCGGCGATCTCTGCCAGCGCGGCCTCCACCTCGGCATTGGCCGCATCAGCCTCCGCTTTCGCTTCCGCATCCTGTGCCTCATGTGCTTTTGCCACATGATTGTAGCCCATCAGAGCGGCGACAATCACAATCACATTGCATGTTCTAATCAGGAATTTCTTCATTCTCACTGCCCTCTGTATCATAATCATCCAGCCGATCTCCCGGTACAGCTTCCAGCGTTACTTTTTCTGCTGTATCCTCATCCGCGTTCGATGTGTCCCCTGAACCTAACGCAGCTACATGTACGGCATCACCTGTTGTTTCGTTTTCGCTGTCTGCACTCCCATCGTCCGTATCACCGTTGCTTTCAGCTGCATTAGAAGCCACGGACGCCGCCGACACATTCTCAGACATCGCCGCCGCTGCCTGCTGCAGCGCCTTCTGGCATAAAGCCTTCAGTGCATCGGAGGAGCAGGTCGCCCTGGAAACCACATCCACATCCGCAACGGAGCTTTCTGTCACATTGCCTTTTTCCAGCGCGATAACCTGATCAACCACACCTGTATAAGAAGACCTGCCGTTTGCCGCCCAGTCAATATATTTATCATTGCCCGAATCGCCGTCGCCCGAAATATCGGTTATGCTCACGATCCGGTCGCCGGAAATCGTCACGGTTGCCGTCAGATTATAGCTGTCAAAATCCTCATCCTCATCCGGACTGCAGACAACACTGATCGTATAAGAACCGTTCGCATACAGCTCGGATGTTTCCTGACTGTCCTCTGTATCTGTATCGTCCGATGATCCGGACTCAACGTCCCCGGAAGAACCGTCATTTGTATTGTCGGAAGACTCCGTTCCGAAACTGCTGTCTGAATTACTGTCCGACGATGTGCCGCTCCCAGATGCCGCCGCTTCCGCCGCCGCAAGCGCGGCTTTTGCCGCGTCAAGAATACCCCTGGAGCTGTAAGTAGCCCCGGACACCACATCCAGATCCACACTCTGAGCTGTCACAATGCTCTGCAACAGCGCTTTTGCCTGATTGAGATACTCCTCGGTCTCATCCTCCGCGCTCATGATCGTCACAGATGTAATCGTCTGATTCTGTATCACCACAGCCACGGAGATATCTCCGCCCCAGCCCTCAGCAGTTCCGTAATAAGTACCGTCCGGGTAAGGAAACATACCGCTCTCGCCCTCCGTAACAGCGGGTGTTGTAAATGTCGTACTGCTGCTGCCGGACGACACACTGCTCACCGTCAGCTCTGTCGTATCATCCGCGGATTCTGATACAGCCGCCTGTGACAATGCATGACGCACCGCATTGATGATGCCCACAGAGCTGTAGGTCGCTCCGGACACAGTATCCACATTCGTACTCTGGCTTGACAGAATCGATGAAATCAGCGTAGACGCTTTATTGAGGTATGCGGTGTCGTCCGAGCTGTCTGTAATCTCAACGGAAGCAATCTGCCCATTCTCAATCACCACCTTCACCGTAATCGTTCCGCGAAATCCGGTCGCCGATCCATAGTAAGTACCGTCATTGTAAGCCGAAGCGTCCTCCACGGTATCTACCGAAGTCTCTCCCTGACCGGTCTCCGTTTCTGCAGTCTCACCATCGTCCTCCTCGCCGGTCAACGCGTTTTTCACTGCACTGATGATGCCGCGCGAACTGTAGGTCGCCCCGGACACCACATCCACATCCAGGCTCTGTGTGCTGATAATCTCCTCAATCACGCCCTTCGCACGGTTAAAGAAAGCTTCATCGTCCGCTTCCACCTCTGTAACCTCAATCTCCGTAATCTGTTTGGAGGCAATTGTCACTGCCACTGAGATTCTGCCCGCGTAGCCGGTACCGCTGCCATAATATACGCCGTCGTCCAGATCGAAAAACTCTCCCTCCAAAACTTCCTCCGTCCCAGACCCGGTGTTTGCTGAATCCGCCGCATCCGTCTCATCCACGGTCGGCATGGCCTGCACCTCATAAACCGCCGGCGACCAGGATGACAAAGAGGATCCGACGCATACAACAACCAGTACGGCTGCGAGAACGGGTGCGAAAACTTTAAAGCTTTTCGGCGTTGCCGTTTTCGGTTCCGCATTTTCTCCTGTCTTAGTTGCTCTGTCCTTCTCTGTGTCTGACATCTCTAACCTCAGCTTTCTATATCTAATATTTGTTATGTCTTGCTAACTCAGGTTATCATAGCACCGCATACACACCCGCGTCAACCGTTTTTTACAAAATCATGAACCTTTTTTTATTTTTTGTAAATGGCCTGTCAGAAGTCGCTTCAGACTGACTGGAAAGCACGCTTCACCCGCGGAAGCACCAGTTGAGATACAATGCCGATGAGCAGACCGGTCACAAAGCCGGAAATCAAAAGCACCGGAATGTAATAGACAAGTTTCAGATTTTCTACCACCAGAATTGCCACAATGATCTGTCCGATATTATGACAGATGCCTCCTGTAATGCTGACTGTCACAACAGAAAGCCTGTTTGTCTTTGTGAGCAGAACCATGACCGCCAGGCTGAGCAGGCCGCCCGCCAGACTGTACATGATCGAAGCCATGTTCCCAAAGAGAAATCCGCTCAGGATGATCCGAACCACAGAGATCACAAGCGCCTGTTTCCCACCCAGCAGATAAAGAGCCGCCACTATCGCGAGATTCGCCAGCCCCAGCTTGACACCCGGGATTCCGAAATTGATCGGAATCAGGGTCTCCACATAGCTGAAGATCATGGCCAGAGCGATCATCATCGCCAGAACTGCGATAGTTTTCGCGGAAAGATGCTTTTTCTTTGCAGAAGTATGTGTTTTCTTCATAATAATCTCCATATCACCCTCATCCCGGCATCAATGCGTCGTTATAATATGCAATTCTGTATCCCCATTGAGATCAATAAAGCTCTCCTCCAGACGATCCGTGATATAAATCTCTCCATCCTCTGTCTCCATCAGCACATCGAAACCATCCGCCACGCAGTGCTCCTCGCAATAGGCAATAGCCTCCTCCGTGCCCATGATAAACAGAGATGTCGAAAGCGCATCCGCGAGCGTACCGTCCTCGCTGATAATGCTCACCGAAATCAGCCCATTGCAGGCGGAATACCCGGTTCGCGGATCAATGATATGGTGATAGCGGATGCCGGTTTCCTCGTCATCAAAATATCGTTCATATCCTCCGGAAGTCACAACCGCCATGTCAGACAATGCAAGCCCTCCCAGATACCCGGAAGAATCCTCCGGATCCTGAATACCCACCTTCCAGAGGCTGCCGTCCGTCTTGGTTCCGACCACACGGACAGAGCCGCCCAGATTAATGATCGCGCTCTCAATACCGTATTCCGCAAATATCTCTGCGATCCGGTCGTCCGCATATCCCTTGACGATGCCGCCCAGATCGATCTGCATACCTTCCTCCATGGATAAAATCACAGTTCCGTCCTCATTCTCCATCAGAGCGAGTTTTCCCGCATCCACGAGAGCAAGCGTCTCCTCCAGGACAGATGCCTCCGGCACGGCAAACGCACTCTCATCTGAAGCGGTGAATCCCCACAGATCCATGACCGGATAGATGGAAATATCATACAGTCCGCCGGTACTCTCATAAACCTCCAGAGAACGTTCAATCAGATAAGCCGTCTCATCGGAAAGCTCGCCGCCGCCCGCCGCGTTCAAAGCATATATCTCACTGTCAGAATCACCGGTGGACAAAAGCGCATCCAGCCGCTCAATCTCCGCCACGCCTGCTTCCACCGCATCCTGCGCATTCTTACCATACGCAGTCAGCGTCATATAGGTATCCATGGCAAAAAAATCCTGACTGTAGGATTCATCCTCAGCTGAATCCGCAGATACCGCGGCATCCTCCGCCGCTGCCTCTACCGACGCCGAAGACTCCTCCTGTTCCGTCTGACCTGATCCCGGATCCTCCGCTCCGGAGCCGCACCCGCTCAAAACAGGATTTGCCATAACACAGCATATCAATCCCACTATAAAAAATTTTTTTTCATATGACCTTTCCTCTATCGTTTCCGGAAAACGATGTACCTGTCCAGAAATATTCAGGAAACAACATACGTCGTTTACCAGAACATAATATCATGCTGACAAGTAAACAAAACAAACGTGCATTAGTAATAACTAACGCACATTCTAACATAATATTCAGCTCCATGCAAGCTGTTTTTTACGACAGCAGCCCCAGCTGCAGCAGCACATTATGATCATACCAATACGACAGAAACTCGCTCTCATCAATGCATGCCGTGATCATATTGCCCGATTCTGTTCCCGCAATCAGCGCCGTAAATAAAAACAGAAGCGAAACAACGACAAAGGCCTCAAATCCGCCTGCAAACAATCCCAGCACCCGGTTGATCCCGCCGATGATCGGAATATGATTCACAATCCCCAGCGCATGACCAATGAGTTTCACGATAATGATCGCCAGAATCACCGCGATCAGAAAAGCAGCTCCGGACAGAATCCAGTCTGCCGCGTTGGAGCCCGCCGTCTCATACACCCCCGACTCCGCGAGCGCATTCTCCCCGCCGCCGACAATATAGGCAGTGATCGTCTCCGGAAGCGACACGCCGATACTGTCGGACGACTGACTGACACCGCTCTCCAGCCCGCTCTCCACTCTCGACTGTATCGCTTCTGTGCATCTGTTTTCAATCATCGTATAGATACCGGTGTTCTCCCGGATCAGCGTGCTGATATGCGGAGTAGCCCAGGCAACCAACGCGATCAGAATCACAATGGAGATCACAGAGAACAACATTTTCAGCAGCCCCCGGCGCCATCCACGAATCACAAATATCAAAAAGATTACCAGTATCACAATCAACAACCAGTTCATGTCTCATCCTCTGCTTCTGTATCAGTCTCTGCTCCGGTATCTGTATCTGTTTCTCCTCCGGTATCTGTCCCTGTTTCTGCTCCTGTCTCCGTATTCGTATTTGTTTCTGTTTCCGTCTCTGTCTCTATATCAGTTTCTGCTTCCGTCTCTGTCTCTGTACTGCCTTTGATCAGATTCAGCCGCACACACTCCGTGATGTCTTCCTTCAAAATCACATATTTCCGGAAACCGCGGTCATGGAAAACCGCGATAATCTCCTCCTCAAACTCATAAGTAAACTTCTCCAGACCTCCCAGCGTAAAGATGCTGCACTGGCCGGAATTCAGTAAACAGATCTCATGATTATCCAAAAATCCGATGCTGTCATAAGAAAACTCTGTCTCAATCGTCACCTGTTCCTTACAACTCGTGTCATATACTTTGATCATACGCCCGGAATCTCTCGATGTATCACTGTAAACCAGACCAAAATAACTGTCATCGTAAAAAATGCTCATGATCTCATCATCCACCGCCAGCGCAGCGCTCTCCTGTGGTGACGAGGCTCCGGAAAACGTATAAACCCCATGATCTGCAAAAGCCAGCAGCGTGCTGTCGTCTACATAAACCAGATCCGGCATGACCGTGTCCGCATAGGTAAAAGTGCCAACCAGATTATCGATCTGGTTCTGCCCCGTTGTCCCGAAGTTATAAAACTGAACCGTCGTCCCCGCGGAGCCGCTGCTGACATCTACAATTGAAACTGCCAGATTCTTTCCGTCCGTTGACAGGGCAATATCCATAGGTATGCCGCTGTTCTCCGCATGAATCGCGCCTTCAGCAATCTGATCTCCGTTCCTGTCAAAAAGAGAAAGATAACCGGTGCCGCTCTCCTCCATCAGCACGGCCACGGTTCCCTGAGAAGCCACCTCCACTCTGGAAATCGGCATATTCACCGTGATCTCGCACTGCAGTCCATCTTCATTCATCACATAAATGGTTTCTCCGGCCCGATCCGCAACTGCCACATACGAATCACAGACGCTGACCATAGGATCCGCCATCTCATAGCTCTGATTCCAGAGGAGCGTATTGTCCATACTGACATACGAGGCGCCGTCATTGCTGTACTTCAGATAGCCGCTGTCGTATGCAAGATACTTCGCGGCAGATGAATCCGAGCGCGTAATCTCCTCTGTCACAGTATATTCATCATATGTCTTGTGCTGCATATAAACATAATATCCGATAAAAGCCGCCACACAGACGCCGACAATGATCGCGATCCGGCGCAGACGCCTGACGCGGTGTGCACGGATTTTTTTCTCAATCTCATCCCAGTCTGTCTCTACCACATGCAGATTGTTTTTACTTCTGCTGTCCATGAATACCTCCCGCAGACGCCTTCGCATCTGAGTGATCTGAACGGCATAGTGAAACTGTATCACCATTCAGCCTCACTAATAGGTATATCATAAAGCATGGCGAATTTCAAACCTTTTCGCTTCACGGATGCCTTTCGTATATCATCCGATATAACGAAACAAAAGACAAAAGGTCAGAAATCGAATACCCGCAGCCATATTTCTGATATCATGGTACGTAGTATCATACCCTTTTGTCTCCTGAATCATATGATTTACGATATACTGTCCTACGGCAACAGCAATGTTTGTCCAACATAGATCATATCCATATCTTCTATACCGTTCAGCGCGCATATTTCCTCTACCTTTTCGCTTGTATTATAAATCGACTGACTGATCGACAGCAGACTGTCTCCGGCCTGCACCGTGTAATAGCCGGATGTACTGTTTTGAGCGGCTGTACTGCCGTCACCTGCTGCGGTCTGTACAGATGTGCCTGCTTCGCTCACACTGTCTTCCGCAATGCTTTCCTCATCTGACAGGGCACTCCCTTCCGATGAAGCGGTGTTGTTGCCAGCCGAAACACCGCTGCTTCCTTCTTCCGATACACCGATGGTTCCATCTTCTGACAAAGTACCGCCTCCTTCATTCAACGCGTCATCGCTCCCATCATCCGAACCGGCACCGCTTCCGTCCGCCTCGGCCGTCTCCGTCGTATCGCTCGAACCGACCTCCTCTGCCGTGTCATCATCCGACTCTGCGCCTTCCTTATCCGCACTCGACTCTTCCTCTTCACTCGCCGACCCGGAAAGCGCCTGCATCGTCTGCTGCAGCACCTTCAGGTTCTGATAATTCCCGATCTGTGTCACAGCCGTCGCTGCTACAATCACCAGCACTGCGGCTCCCGCCGCGTAAACCAACGGCTGCAGCCTGTTTTTCTTCGGCTTCTCATTCAGTTTATTCATAATGGCACGATAATTCTGTACCACCTCATCCCCATGCTGTTCCGCCAGGTAATTCTCACGGAGTGGTCTCGGCGTCATCCGTTCCCGCTCATCCATCATGAACTGCTGCATCTGCGGATTTTTTTCATAATAAACCGCATAACCGGTCAGTCGCTGCAGCCTGTGCTGTTCCTGCACAAAAAATGCGTCAATCTGCTCCAAAGAATCCTCATAATACAAAAAGCGCGAACCTTTTTTATACGTAGACTCAAAAAACTGCTGAAGCTGCGTATTGACCTCCAGACTGCTCCCATCCAGATTGAAATACCACCCCAGAATATCCAGATTATCAAACGAATTTTTAATACGCTGATATACCCTGTCCCAAAATTCCTCCTGTCTTGCAAAGACGGCATCCGCCGACCCGTAATTCTGATTCCGCTGATCTGGTCTGTCCTGTTCCTGCTCTTCCGACTCATGTTCTCTGTTCTCCTGCTCCGGGATGTCAAAATCGACCTTCTGCGCCCCGCTGATAAATATATATTCCTGCTCCCCCCACACGCTGCTTTTTCCAAGCAAAACCGCTGCCAGAACGACATCTGCCTGCTTCCTCTGATGCAAAAAACGATGCACATACGTATACACAAAATCTTCAATGTAAATTCGGTATTTATCTCCAGATGTTCCAATCTGCCTGATAT
>JAJBUT010000141.1 GCA_020860185.1 Lachnospiraceae bacterium
GCGTGGAAGCGACCGGGACAGGGCTGACCTACCAGTGGCAGTACAAGAGCGCAGGAGGCACGATGTGGCATGATTCCGGCCTGACCGGAGCCACGACGGCGACACTGTCTGTGCCTGTCACGGAGGCGCGCGACGGCCAGCAGTACCGTTGCGTGGTTACGGACGGGGACGGAAATACCGTGACCAGCGAAGCTGCGACCCTGACGGTATCCGATGATGGGGACTTAACCGATGAGGAGGAACTGTCCATCACACTGCAGCCGTCCGATTATACGGGGTCGGTCGGAGATACGGCTACGTTCAGCGTGGAAGCGACCGGGACAGGGCTGACCTACCAGTGGCAGTACAAGAGCGCAGGCGGCACGATGTGGCATGATTCCGGCCTGACCGGAGCCACGACGGCGACGCTCTCCGTGCCTGTCACCGCGGCACGCGACGGCCAGCAGTACCGCTGCATCGTCACGGATGGCGACGGCAATACCGTGACCAGCGACGCAGCAACCCTGAGCGTGGAATAAGACCTGCGGACGATATGTAAACATAATTTAAAAGCATGTAAGAAAAAATCTCCGGGTTTCCTTTCGGAGAAGGAAGGCGCTGCCGCGCGATGTAATGCGCGCGGCAGCCCTTTTTCCGCAGAATAACAGACAGTGCAACGTGTAAATAAACGGATTATTTTACCATCTCGTTGCCATGGCAACAGCATGGTTTCGACATTGACGATATAACACGTAAACATATGTTGCTGTGATAATGAACAGGACATGTTCCTGGCAGACATATTTTGTGCAAACGGCAGGGCGCATAGACAGCCGAAAAGAGATGGAAATGATAACAAATGCTGAAACTGGAAAATAAAACCATACTGATTACCGGCATCGCGGGTTTTATCGGTTCACATCTGGCGAAATGTCTTTTGAGGACTGCGAAGGGAACCCGGATCATCGGCATCGATAATCTGAACAGCTATTATGATGTTCGCCTGAAGGAAAACCGTCTGAACGAACTGTACGCTCTTTCCGCTGACGCAGAGTTTGTGTTTGTGCGCGGGAGCATCGCGGATGGGGATACGGTTTCTGATGTTTTTCGTCGCTACCGGCCGCAGATTGTGGTGAATCTGGCGGCGCAGGCGGGAGTCAGGCATTCCATCACCCATCCGGCAGAGTATATGGAGGCCAATGTAACAGGCTTTTTTCATATTCTCGAAGCGTGCCGGTCGCGTGATCCGGACGGAATCGGCGCAGTGGAGCATCTGATTTTTGCGAGCTCCAGCAGTGTTTACGGGAACACCTGCAGGATTCCGTATTCGGTGGATGAGAAGACGGATGAGCCGGTTTCTTTTTATGCCGCAACGAAAAAGGCAGATGAACTGATGGCGTACGCTTACAGCAGTCTGTATGGAATCCCGATGACGGGGCTTCGGTTTTTTACAGTCTACGGTCCTGCCGGGCGGCCGGACATGGCCTACTTTCGATTTGCGGAACAGATGCGCGGAGGGGAATCTATCCGGCTTTTCAATTACGGAGAATGCCGGAGGGATTTTACCTTCATAGACGACATCGTTGCCGGCATTGTGCGTGTGATGCAGAAGGCGCCGGATGAGAATCGGGGCGGCGCCAGATATAAGCTGTATAATATCGGAAACGGACACCCGGTCCGGGTGTTGGATTTTGTGGATATCCTGCAGCAGGAGCTGATCCGCGCAGATGTTCTGCCGCGGGATTACCGCGCCGGGGATCATATAGAGATGCTTCCCATGCAGCCGGGAGATGTCGAGGAGACCTGTGCCGATGTCTCGGGTCTGCTGCACGATTTCGGCTTTCGTCCGCAGACACCTCTGCGGGAGGGGCTGCGGAGGTTCGCTCTCTGGTATAAAGACTACTGTGCGGACAGAGAGAACGGGAACGGGCTTATCAGAGACTCCGGATATGGCAGCAGCACAGAGGCCGGGAACCGGAGCGACAGAGGATCCGGTGACGATGCGAATGCCAGAAAAAGAAGCAATCAGGATACAGGATGCAGCGGGGAGGGTCATGGTTGAGATAAACGGACAACAGATGCCGGAACTGGAGCGGCACAGGACAAACCCGGGGTACCGGACAGACAAAAAACAGGTGTTTATCGTGGGCTGCAAGGGGATACCGGCAGCCTATGGCGGGTTTGAGACATTTGCGGAAAATCTGACGAAGAGAAAAAAATCCGAAAACATTCGCTACCATGTCGCGAGAATGGCGAAGGATAACGCCAGATATGAATACAATCATGCAAAATGCTTTAATGTCAGAATACCGGATCTGGGTTCGGCGAAAGCGATTTTATATGATATTGCCGCTCTGCGCCGCTGTATTCAGTACTGCAGAGTCCGACCGACCGTTCGGCGCCCGGTTTTTTATGTACTTGCCTGCAGGGTCGGTCCGTTTATACGGCATCTGAAGCGGCAGATCCGGAAGCTGGACGGGATTTTGCTGGTGAATCCGGACGGCCATGAATGGCAGCGCGGGAAGTGGAGCCGGCCGGTGCGGGCATACTGGAAATTTTCTGAGAAGAAGATGGTGAAATCCGCCGATCTGCTGATCTGCGATAACAGAAATATAGAGCGATATATTCAGGAGGAGTACAAAGAGTACCGGCCGCAGACGCTGTTTATCCCATACGGTTCAGATGTGCAGCCCTCCGCTTTCTCCGATGAGGACGGACGATTTCAGAATTGGATGAGAGAGAATCATCTCTCGCCCGGCGGCTATTATCTGGCGGTAGGCCGGTTTGTTCCGGAAAATAATTATGAGATCATGATACGGGAGTTTATGAAGTCGGATTCCCCGCGCAGCTTTGTTCTGATCACGACGATTGACCGGGACTTTTCAGGACTGCTGGAGAAACGCCTGCATTTCAGTGAGGATGCCAGAATCCGCTTTGTTCATCCTGTATATGATGCGGATTTATTAAAGAAAATCAGGGAAAACGCGTACGGATATTTTCACGGACATGAGGTGGGCGGTACGAATCCCGGTTTGCTGGAGGCATTGGGGAGTACCAGCCTGAATCTTTTGCTGGATGTCTGTTTTAACCGGGAGGTGGGCGCCGACGCTGCTCTTTACTGGAATAAAAGAGAAGGGAATCTGGCGTCTCTGATCGAAGAGGCGGATCGGCTGCCGGAGAAACAGCGGGCGGATCTGGGACGGAAAGCCCGTGCGAGAATCGCGGAAGCGTATAACTGGGAGGATATTGTGGATTCTTATGAGGCATTGTTCCTGAGCCTGTAATGATTTCGGACTGATCTGATGGAGAGAATATTGTGAAAGTCATAGTGGCGAATTATCGGTTTTTTGTGGCCGGGGGACCGGAGAGATATATGTTCCGATTTATGGAAGCCGCCCGGCGGAGGGGGATTGAGGTGATCCCTTTTTCCGTGAACCTTCCGCAGAACGAAGATACCCCGTACAGCCGGTATTTTGCGAGCCCGCGGGCAGATGCCCTGATGTACGCAGACACCGGGTTTTCTTTTCGAAATGTTCTTGGAACATTGCGGGCAACGGTGTATAATACGGAGGCGGAGAGAAAACTGAGAAAACTGATCCGGGATGAGCGGCCGGATGTTTTATATATCCTGCATGAGGTGAATCATCTTTCGCCGTCCGTGATCCGCGCGGCGAAAAAAGAGCACATACCGGTGATCCACCGGATATCCGATTTTTTTATGTTCTGCGCGCGGTATGATTTCCTGAATGGGAATCAGATCTGTGAAGCCTGTATACAGCGAAAGTATGCCCACGCGATTCGGAGTCGGTGTGTGAAAGGGTCTCTGGCCGGGACGCTGCTGCGTGTGTCTGCCATGAAGCTGTATGACAGAATGAAGATATTTGACGACGTGGATCTGTTCGTGGTTCCGTCCGCTTTTACCGCGGGGAAACTGAAGGAGGGCGGGGTGGATCCCGAAAAGATCCGGCAGATTCCGACCTTTACGGACTGCAGCCGTGTCAGACCCTGCTATGAGAATCAGAAATATTTTCTTTTTCTGGGCCGGATGGCCCATCAGAAAGGCGTGATTTACGCAATCCGCGCTATGACTGATCTGAAGGATACCGGGTATGTCCTGAAGATCACGGGAACCCTGTCGGACACAGAGGAGGACAGGGACATCAGACGATATGTGGAGGAGCATGGACTTTCCGAGGTGGTTCAGTTTGTCGGATTTACACGGGGAGAAGCGCTGGAAACACTGATCCGGGGAGCCGTCTGTATCGTCTGTCCGGCCATCTGGTATGAAAACATGCCGAACACGGTGATCGAAGCCTATGCGTACGGCAAGCCGGTCGTGGCTTCCCGTCTCGGAAGCCTGGCGGAGATGGTTGAGGATCATGTGACGGGGCTGCTGTTTTGCCCCGGTGATGAAAAAGAACTGGCGGAAAAACTGAGATGTTTTATATCGAATGAGGAACTGAGCGTGCGGCTGGGGAAAAACGCCCGGAAAAAATGTGAGACAGAGTATGGAGAGGCTTTACATATGAAACGATGGATGGAGAGCGTGCGGGAGCTGACGGATCGCGCACACCGTTTTGCCCGGGAAACAGAAAACAACACGCAGGAGATGCCGATATGAGGGGGCGGCCGGGCACATTTCTCCCGGGACGCATCATTTATGCTATCGGCATCCGGGGCGGCCTTCGTTTCCTCGGGAGCAGGAGGTTTGTGCGGCTGATGTATCATTGCAGAAACGGCACATGGCTGAATCTGGACGATCCGGCGACGTTTAATGAGAAATTACAGTGGCTGAAGCTGCATGATAAAAACCCGCTCTGCCCGATCTGGGTGGACAAATACGCGGCAAAACAGTATGTGGCGGATTGCGTCGGCGAGGAGTACGTGATTCCGACCTACGGCGTGTGGGATGGTTTTGACGATATAGATTTCTCCGCGCTTCCGGAGACATTTGTCCTGAAATGTACGCATGACTGCGGAGGCGTCTGCATCTGCCGGGGGAAGGACAGCTGGGACATGCACGCCGCGAAGCGGATGATAACGGCATCTCTGAAACGGAATTATTACTGGGTGGGGAGAGAATGGCCTTACCGGGATGTTCCCCCACGCATTCTGGCGGAAAAATACCTGGGAACAGGGGAGAATCAGGAAGAATCTCTGACAGATTACAAGGTGCATGTTTTTTCCGGTGTGCCGAAAGTCATTCTGGTGTGTACGGATCGTTTTTCGGCTCACGGAATGAACGAGGATTTTTATGACTGTGAGTGGAATCATCTGGATATACGGAGAAAAAGGTATCCGAACCGGAAGGATTTCATCCCGAAGCCGGAGCATCTGGGAGAGATGATCTCTGTGGCGGCGAAGCTGGCCGGGGATGTCCCCTTTGTCCGGGTTGATTTTTATGAGACGGGCGGCAGACTTATGTTTGGCGAGATGACCTTATATCCGGCTTCCGGATTTGAGACCTTTCTACCGGAGGAAGCGGATCAGATGCTGGGAAGTCTGCTTTCGCTGTGAATGTATTCAGAAGAAGCGGGTCAGATGCCGGGGACTCTGTTTTCACTGTGAATACCGGATGACCGGAGGGTAAAATGGAAGATCATATACTGGTTCTTATGTCAGTCTGGAATGGTGAGAAATATATCGAAGAACAGCTGGACAGTATTCTGGAACAGGAGGGCTGCCGGGTTCATCTCCTCATCAGGGATGACGGTTCATCCGACAGAACGCCCGCCATTCTGGCACGATATCAGCGCTTTCATGAGAATATGACGGTTGTCCCGGATCGGAACAACGTGGGAGCGGCGCAAAGCTTTATGTCTCTGCTGTGCCGGTCGGAGACATATCCTTTTTACGCTTTCGCGGATCAGGATGATATCTGGGACCGCAGGAAACTGATTTCGGGAATTCGAATGCTGGAAAAGGAAGAAAAGCCCGCCGTTTATGCCTCGAACGCGGCTTTGATGGACGCGAAGGGAAACAGCATGGGTCGGCTTTTACATCGTTCAGGCGTACATGTGAATATGGAAACCGTACTCTGCGTCAATCAGTTTCCGGGATGTTCGCTGGTGTTTAATGACAGACTTGCCCGTATGGTCCGGTCTGCCGGGTTCCCGGAAGTGATGATTATGCATGATTATTATCTGACTACTGTATGCGCCCTGGTCGGCGGGAGTATCCGGTATGATCCCGTCCCCCGCATGTATTACAGGCAGCATGGGGACAATCAGATCGGTGTCAGCGCGGGAACCATGGAAAAGGTCAGGGATCGGATCAGGCGCGTCTGTAAAAAAAAGAAGGTCTCTGTTACTGCGCAGCTGAAAGAGATCTGTATGCGTTATGAGCCGTATATTTCTGAGAAAAACATGAAGTTTGCGAATCTCCTGATTCGGACGGAAACCTCTTTTTTCAGTCGATGCAGAGTCTGTTTTTCAGGGAGGGTTCATTACAAAAACATGAATCAGGCGCTGAGTCACAGGCTGGCGTTTTTGTTTGGCAACAAATAGTCGGCCGTGTACCGTGACCGTAAAATGAGGAGGGAGGCTGCGCATGCCGTTGCCGGGGATTATTATTTGTGTTGTTTGCGCAATCGCAGCGTATATTGCGGGGAGCAGGATCGTGATGAATCCCGTGACGGTATTCTGTTCCGTCTGGGCTGTGGTTCTGTTCCTCTCCGGGCTGCATCTGTATACCATGTACCTGCCGTCCGACCATACATATCTCATGATTACATCCGGTATTGTATGTTTTGTTCTGGGCTGCCTGGTATATCAGACATTTGCCGGCATGTACAGTCTGACTGCAGGTGGAAGACCGATATCCGGGTTCCATTCACGTCAGGAAGATGTCCTGCGGTACCGGCTTACCTATGTCCTGCTGATTCTGTCGATTGCCGTTGCGCTGAGGAACCTGGCCGGCGTAGCGGCAAGCCTGAACTCTTTCAGCCTTTCGAGTGTCCAGACACTGCTTCAGAGTGGAGATTATGAGAATGGCCTATCACCGGTCATGAAAGCATTATCTATCTTGGTTGTACAGCCGGTTGGTTTTGCTGTACCCGCGGTCGTGGCGGTTGACTGGTGGAAGGGACGGAAAGACCGTGTACTGTTGCTGCTGGCCGTTATATATATGCTTCTCAGAATGTTGTCCTCCGCGAACAGGACGGCGCTGATTTTGTTTTTTCTGTATCTCATTGTCGTTCCCATTGTCGGCTCATATGGAGGTGTCAGGGAGGAGCGTCGGAAGATGGTCAGACTGGCTGCCCCTCTGATTGCAGTCGGAATTATTGCTTTTGTCCTCATGTCCCTGTCGAGAGGTGCCAGCCTCAGAACGCTGTATCTTGATTTTGCCATGGCGCCGGAGATGTTTGAAATATGGGCGGGGAAAATTGACGAAGCGATGGTGAGAGGAAACGGATTGACGGGCATATTTGGCTGGGTGTATGCTTTATTCTATGTGATAAAGAATGCTTCCCTGAATCTGATACCCATGCCGGAACTGGTTCAGACGCTGTATGACTGGATTCAGCTGACGGATACAAAATGGGTCTGGCCGGGGGAGAGTATCAGGGCGAACGCGTATGTGTCCATCTTCTGGAGTTTTTATGTGGACGGCCGGTGGATGGGCATCATTGTGGAAATGTTTCTGTTCGGAATATTTGCCGCGGCAGCCTATCGCAGAGCAACCATATTATATACCAGAAAAGGGATGGCATTATATTGCATTATGTTTTATGCCCTCGCTTTTTCGTTTGTAAGATATCAGTTTTCACTTTCAAAGGTGGCTCTGGCCGTTTTTTATATTGCGTTTGTCTTATACAGGCGGGAACCTTCGTATGAATGAGGCAGGGCAGACGGAAAGACAGGCACGGGGACATGTTCGGGAACAAAAAGTGCGGATCCATCCGCAGCGTCGTACCTTTTTGCTGCCCGAATCACAGTTATACGAGAGGGTGGAAAAATGGATACCGGAAAAATCAGGGTTTTATTTGTGGAAAACGCGGGTCTGCTCTCGGCGGGAGCTTTTCAGAGCCTGGTGGTTCTGATCGGGCATTTGCGTGAATACGGAGTCGAGTCCCATATCATCCTGCCGGATCGGGCGGACGCGGCGGACGGAGTGCGGCTTCTGCGTGAAAAAGGGATCCCCTTTATGCAGATGCGGGGCTGTTCCTATACGTGGAATATCCGTCAGTCCGCAGGGCGCCGGGAGAGATGGAAGATGCCGTTTAAGGAGATATTTGTGCGTCTGGCGTCCCTCCGTGCGGCGCGGTATGTGAGACGAAATAAAATAACCATCATTCATGAGAATACCTCCGCCTGTTATATGGGAATGTATGTGGCCCGTCTGACCGGAGCCAGACATGTATGGCATATACGCGAGTTCATGGAGGAGGATTTTCACATGGAGTTCCGGAACCGGAAACAGGCCATCCGCCTGTTTCGCCGTTCGGACGCAGTGATCGCTATTTCCGGCGCTATTTTTCAAAAATACGCGGGAGAACTGGATCAGGACAGGCTGCATCTGATTTATAATGGCGTTCCGGGAGACCGCTTTTATAAACCGGAAAAGAAGATATTTGAAGAGAAAGTGCCCTTGATTTTATGTGCCGGGAGGATCAACCCCGGAAAAGGACAGGATATACTGATTCGGGCCGTCGGCATTCTGAAGCAGAGGGCTTCACTGACCGTCCGGGTAAAGCTGGCGGGAGCCTGTGAGCCGGACCTGTATGAGAAGCTGTATGCCCTGGCCGCAGATTGCGGGGTGGAGGATGAGGTGGAGTTTCTGGGACATTGCAATGACATGCCGAAGCTGTATGAGCGGAGCGATATATATTGTATGTGTTCGCGCTGTGAGGCTTTCGGCCGGGTGACGGTGGAGGCCATGATGTCCGGCGATCTGGTCATCGGTTCTGACAGCGGAGGCACGTCAGAGGTGATTCGCCATGGACAGAACGGACTTTTGTTTGAACCGGGAAATGCGGAGGATCTGGCGCGGCAGCTTCTGTACGCGCTCGGGCACAGACAGGAAATGAAAAAACTGGCTGACGCGGGACGGACGGAGGCAATGAAAAAATATGAGTCCGGCATCAATGCCCGGCATGTTTATGAGCTGTACCGCAGTCTGTGAGAAACTGTCCGTCCGAAGAAATCAGAGAGAATACGGCACGCGAGCCATGAACGATACTGCGGTCAGTGAGAATCTGTCTGCCGCTTATATGAGAGGAATACATAGGATGGATGATATAAAAATATTATGCGTGACGCACAGGGAATTTGATGATTCCATACTTCCGGCAGGCTACCGGGTGGTCAAGGTCGGAAACAGGGTTTCCGATGAAACCGCGCTGTCCAGAGGCTGGCTCTGTGATCATCCGGGAGAAAACATAGCGGATGAGAATCCCTGGTACTGTGAGCTGACGGCGCATTACTGGGGATGGAAAAATCTCCCCCCTTCGGTCCGGTATGTCGGTCTGTGCCACTATCGGCGTTACTTTTTTGAATATCACAAAGATTCGAAAGCATATCGGGAGGATATTCTCACCGCGGAGCGGATGAAGCAGATACTGCAGAAGTATCGGGTGATACTTTCGATTCCCACCGTGAAGCTTCCGGGTAAGGCTGTCCTGTACAAAAACCGGCCGGATGAGCAGCAGGATCCGCATTGGGTGATTCTGCGGGATATCATATACCGCGACTATCCTGAATACCGGGGATCCTTTGACCGCGCGTTGGCCGGGCGTTATACTGTCTGGGGAAACCTGCTGGTTACCTCCAGGGAAATATTTGACGAGTATTCCGCCTGGTTGTTCGGACTTCTGAAAAAATATGACGCGGTGATCGCGGACCGGGGCGAGACCCGGAAGGCAAGAGTGGATGGCGCGCTGGCGGAGCATCTGCTTCTGATCTGGATGGAACACCGATTTTCAGAGCATGAAATATTCCGGCTGGAGGTGCGCAATACGGAAACGGACTCGTTTGCTGACTACAGTGGTACGGCTGTCGGAAAGCTGGTTCATTTTGTCAGATGCAGAAGAAAGCTTCTGCTGGCGGCGCGGAGACTGCGGATGTGTGTGCTGCTGGTCCGGCGGAGGGATACGAATCGTTGAAATACCGGGCCGGATGTTTTTTTCATAAAAAAGTCTGCCGGAAAAGTCCCATCGCGCAGCGATTTTAAATGGACTTTTCCCCATAGCTGTGATGGTACTGAACAGTATACGAAGGGTGTAACAGATTATGGCCAGTGTCAAAAAGAATTTCGCATACCAGAGTGTCTACCAGGTCGTGGCGATCGTGCTGCCGCTCTTAACCTCTCCGTATATCGCGAGAGTGCTGGGCGCGGAAAAGATCGGGATTTACTCCTATACATACGCGGTCGCTTATTATTTCCTGATCGTGGCTCAGCTTGGCATAAAAAATTACGGAAATAAGGAAATAGCGGCCGCACGGGATGACAGAGACAGGCTGAATACCGTATTCTCGGAACTCCTGATCGTGCATGGATTTTTTTCGACGCTGTCTGTCGCCGCTTATTACGCATATGTGCTGTTGTTTGTGACGGAGGATAAAACATGTGCGCTACTGCAGGGATTCTGGGTGATCAGCGGTATGTTTGACGTTTCCTGGCTGTATTTCGGTCTGGAAAAATTCCGCATGACGGTGACAAGAAGCACGGTTGTGAAAATTGCGATGACAGCCTGTATTTTTCTCTTTGTAAAAGAAAGACAGGATCTGTGGATATATATTACCATCATGGCGTTCGGAACCTTTCTGAGTCAGCTGGTTCTCTGGCCGTTTTTAAATAAGTATATCACTCTGAAAAGGGTAACCGTGAAGGGTATGCGGAGGCATATCTGGCCGATGTTTGTGCTGTTCCTGCCCACGATCGCGGTCAGCTTCTATAAGTATATGGATAAAATCATGCTGGGGCTGATTTCGGACAAGGTTCAGGTCGGATTTTATGAAAACGCGGAGCGGGCGATCAATATTCCGGTCAGCGTGATCGCTTCCTTCGGAACCGTCATGCTGCCCAGAATGTCTAACCTGGTCTCACGGGGAGATACGGAAAAGGGAAAACAGTATATCCTGACTTCCATGAAATGGGTCATGTGTCTGTCGCTGGCGATGGCTTTCGGCATGGCGGCTGTGGCGGATAATTTTTCCGTGGTTTTCTGGGGGAAGGAGTTTGAAGCCTGCGGACAGCTGATCGTGATGCTCTGTATCACGATCCCGTTCCTGTCGTTTGCGGATATCATTCGCATGCAGTATCTGATTCCGGGAGGGAAAAACCATATCTATGTTCTGTCTGTGACAGTCGGAGCCATCGTCAATGTGGTCATTAACTCACTGTTTATACCGAGAATGGGCGCAGAGGGAGCCGCGGTCGGAACAATCTTCGCGGAGATATCCGTATGTGTCGTGCAGGCTGCCGCAGTCAGGAAAAATCTCCCTGTTTTTCTCTATTTGCGCAATATGGTATATTTTCTTCTGACCGGTATCCTGATGTTTGCGGCAGTGTATAAAATGGAGCAGAGTATGTCATATGGCGTGATTCATCTGCTGCTGCAGATACTGACCGGCGCAGTGATATACGGCGTTTGTGCCCTGATTTACTTTACGATGACCGGTGATGAAACGCTTCGGAATATGACAGGCCGCTTAAAAAAATAAAAATATGGTATTTATCTTCAATTTTCGAGTTCCGGATACATCTGTTTCTTTTTGTTATCTGATCGGGTAAGAATAACAGCCGTTCACTTGTCCATCCGGTCTGGCAGGCTGTCAACCGCAAGGAGGCGCTTTGTGTAGATGTCCTTTGCGAGGATGGAGAAGAGACAGCCTTTTTCCAGCGTATAGGCAAAGACATAATAGCTGACAAAGTTCCTGTCCGTCACAAAGATGTAATATAAATTGTATGAAATTTTGGGAGAAAAAAGAAATGAAGACATCATTACATAGATATAACAATTTAGATGGAATCAGAACTATGGCAGCCATCGGTGTAATCTGTATGCATGTCAACGCAAACATTGGCTTTGAAATCATCGAGGGGGGTATTGCGGATTATCTTATTAACTCTGTTATTGCGAAAATGTATCTGTTTGTTCAGCTTTTCTTCATTCTGAGCGGTTTTTCTATGTGTTGCGGTTACTATGATAAAATCAGGAATAACCAAATAAGTTTGAATAAGTTCTATAGCAGGCGGTATGAGAAAATACTCCCATTTTTTACATTGCTTGTGCTGATTGACGTAGCTATTGGATTTCTGCCTGGCGGAGGATTTTCTTTAAGTAGCATTGCAGAGGCATTTGCGGATTTGACTTTGATGTTTGGTTTTTATACAACAACGGGGATGAGCGTGATTGGTGTGGGCTGGACACTAGGTGTTATATTTGGATTTTATATCCTATTTCCTTTTTTTATTTATCTGATTTGGGACAGGAAAAGAGCATGGTTCAGTCTGTTGATTACCAGCATGATTTATTTCCTGTGCGTTGAATATTTCCAGTCAGGCGGAAGTTTAACATTTCGATGGATGTGTTATTTCGTTCTTGGTGGATTGATATATCTTTATAAAGATGACATCAGCAAATTTTTTGAGGAAAAGACCTGGCTTGGCATCGTATTTGTCATTGTAGGATTTGTTGTTATGTTTGTGGTTCCTTTTTCTGGAACAGAGTCAATTGCGACGGTTATAGGGTTGTTAAAAAATATGATTGGATTTTCACTGATGCTTTCCGGTGCATTATGTGCTGAGAATAAACTTTGGAGTAATCCGGTCAGCAGATTCATTAGTAAGGTCAGCCTGGAAATCTATCTGGCTCATATGGTGGTTTTCAGAGCGATTGAAAAATCAGGATTGACAACAATCGCAGGTGAGAATGTGGTTTCCTATATAATTTCCTGTGTTGGAACGATAGGCGGGGCATTGATTTTTGCTACAGTCTATCAGTATATAGAAAGAATAGTCAAGCAGAGGTTGATTGCAAAGAATGCGTAGACAGTGCTTATATAGCAAATACAGACTCACAAACATGGCGCTACGCTGAGTATTTTTGAAATGTACTATTGGGAAAACAGGCAAGTATACAGTCCAGTTAATTCGAGGACGCTGCACTAGATTGTTTTGTCGGATTGAAACCGATAAAATTTCAAAACAGGAAGTAAAATGTCATAATGGTAAAGGGGATTAGACGCATGTGCATTCATCTTCAAGTCTCGTTGACGTGCCCGGATTTTTCTGCTATGATTTACAGGATTGTGCGGACGCAGAATTCGAAACAATCCGTAACGGCTGCTTTCGGCAGAGAAATCATGAGTTAAAAAAAAACGGTGCAGGCTGCAGCGGCCCGCCGTGCAGGAGCTACAGGAGATGAGCACGTCCATGTCTCTTTTTCAATATGATTTTATGAAGTATGCCTTTGTCGCGATCCTGATTATCACGCCCCTGTTCGGGGTACTCGGAACGATGATCGTGAGCAACAAAATGGCATTTTTTTCGGATGCCCTGGGACACTCGGCGCTGACCGGTATCGCGGTGGGCGTGATCTGCGGACTGGGGGAGAGCAGCCTGTCCATGGTGCTGTTCGGCGTTGCGTTCGCGCTTCTGCTCAACTGGATCCGGAGCAGGAATGTTTCCTCGACGGATACCATTATCTCCGTTTTTTCCTCCTGCTGCATCGCGGTCGGGCTGGCGATTCTTTCCAGGGGAGGGAATTTCAGCAAATATTCCAGCCTGCTCCTGGGCGATGTGCTGAGCATCACGCGGCAGGAGATTATCTATCTGCTGCTGATCTTTATCGCAACGATTATATTCTGGATTGTCTGTTATAACCGCCTTCAGGCGCTCAGCCTGAACCGGACGCTGGCAAAGAGCAGAGGTTTCCGGATACGGCTGATTGAGAATCTGTTCTCCGTTTTTGTCGCGCTGGTCGTCATGCTGTCCATCAGGTGGATCGGTATTCTGCTGATCAATGCGCTTCTGATCCTGCCGGCGGCTTCCTCCAGGAATATGGCGGAGAATGTCAGGGAATATCATTTTTTCTCAATCGTATTTTCGATGTTTTCCGGGATTGCAGGGCTGTTTTTTTCCTATTATACGGACATGGCGACCGGGCCGATGATCGTGATCCTGGCATCTGTCATTTTTTTCGCGAGCTATTTCTATGGAAGGAATCGGTGATGAGGTATGTGGGCACGCGGGTGCGATATGCAAAAATCAGATCTGGATTTTTTGAGACAGCATAAACCGACACTGATCGGCATGGACAGATGTCAGAAGGCAGCGGTCTGTATTCCGCTGATTGAGACAGAGGACGGATATGATCTGCTGTTTGAGGTGCGCTCCTCATCGATCGAAAGCCAGCCGGGGGATGTGTGCTTTCCGGGCTGGATGGTCGAGCGCGGGGAGGATACGCAGTCGGCGGCGTTGCGGGAG
>JAJBUT010000170.1 GCA_020860185.1 Lachnospiraceae bacterium
CATCTGCACCTCCCACAGCAGCGGCATCGGCTCCAGCGCTGAAAATCTCCACAGCCTTTGCGCCGATACCGTTACCTGGATGGACGGGCGGCGATTCTCCGGGGATGCCACGGAAAATGACGTGATCGAATGGGTAGACAGTCTGGAATTATCGGAAAGTGAGGTGCGCAGTGTGGGCGAATTTGATTTTGAGACGAAGACCGTATTGCTGAACAGCGGCTATGAAATGCCGATCATGGGACTTGGGACCTACAGCCTGACCGATGAGGAATGTGTCGTTTCCATTGCGGCGCTGCTGGAAGCCGGTGGACGGCTGATCGACACCGCTTATATGTACGGCAATGAGGCGGCTGTCGGGCAGGCCATCCGGGATTCGGATGTGCCGCGGGAAGAGATTTTCGTGATTACAAAGCTCTACCCTAACCAGTTCGATCATGCAGCGGAAGCCATTGACGAAGCATTGGAAAAAATGGGTTTAGACTACATCGAAATGATTCTCCTTCACCATCCGGGAGACAGCGATGTGGAAGCATACCTGGCGCTGGAGCAGGCGGTCGCAGACGGCAAAGTGCATTCGATTGGCCTGTCCAACTGGTATGTGGAGGAATTGGAGGAGTTTCTTCCCCAGGTGAACATCACCCCGGCACTGGTGCAGAACGAAATCCATCCCTATTATCAGGAAAATGAAGTGATTCCTTATATCCAGTCCCTTGGCATTGTGGTGCAGGGCTGGTATCCGCTTGGTGGGCGCGGGCATACAGCAGAGCTGCTTGGGGATGAAGCCATTTCCGCTATCGCTGAGGCTCACGGCGTTTCTTCTGCCCAGATAATCCTGCGGTGGGATTTGCAGAAAGGCGTTGTAGTGATACCTGGATCCAGTGATCCAGATCACATCCGGGAAAATCTCGATCTGTTTGGTTTTGAACTGACGGATGAGGAAATGGAGCAGATCAACGCTCTGGATCGGAACGAAAAACACGACTGGTATTAAAGGAGGTGGAAAACAGGATGAATATAGATGATTTTGAACGGGCAAAAGAAAAAACTCAAAATACAACTCAAAAACAGCAAGGGACGGCATAGCCGTTTGGCTATATCGTCCCTTGCTTCAATGTTTTTTAATTCGCCGCTCCATAAGCCGGGGATTTATGCGCGCCGAATCCGGCGGCTGTAAATCAGCCGGGGGAAGCGTGTTTTGTTTTAATCCAGCTTCCTCACGGCCTCCCGCACCGGCAGGATAAACGACGGCGATACGGACAGCTCATCGATTCCCATATTCACAAAGGTCTCGGTCAGCGTGGTGTCCGCGCCGAGTTCGCCGCAGATGCCGACCCAGGCGCCGCCCTTATGGCCGTTTTCGATGACGGTCTGAATGGAACGCAGGACGGCCGGATGGTGCGGATCGTTGATATTGTCCAGCTTTGCGTTCTGCCGGTCGATCGCCAGCGTGTACTGGGTCAGGTCGTTGGTGCCGATGCTGAAGAAATCGACTTCGCGTCCGAGCTCTTCGCTGATCCAGACGGAGGCCGGCGTTTCGATCATGATGCCTGTTTCCACGTCTTTGTACGCGATGCCTTCTGCTTTCAGTTCGGCTTTCACTTCCGCAAGGATTCGTTTACACTCCCGCACCTCCTGAACGGAGATGATCATGGGGAACATGATGGAGATGTTTCCGTAAGCGCTGGCCCGGAGGAGCGCCCGCAGCTGCGTGCGGAAAATCTCCGGACGGTCCAGACAGATGCGGATGGCGCGATATCCCATCGCCGGATTGTCCTCTTTTTCCAGACCGAAATAATCGACCTGTTTGTCCGCGCCGATATCCAGTGTGCGGACCACCACCTTTTTGCCGGCCATGTTGTCGGCTCCGGGTTGGTATGCCTGGCCCTGTTCCTCCGCTGTGGGGAAATCGTCGGATTCCAGATAGAGGAACTCGCTTCGGAACAGGCCGATGCCCTCGCCGTCGTTTTGCAGGACGGATGCGACATCTTTTACGCCGCCGATGTTGGCGTAAAGATGGATTTTTCGTCCGCTTTTCGTGACGGTTTCTTTTCCCTTCAATTCTTTTAACAGCTCCTGCTTTTTCACATCCGCCTGCATTTTTTCTGTCATGGTTTTCAGATATTCCGAATCCGGGTCGATGGTCACGTTTCCGGTATATCCGTCCACGATAACGGTTTTCCCCTTCCATTCATCCTGAACGTCGATGCCGATGATCGCTGGGATGTTCATGGTGCGTGCAAGGATAGCCGTGTGGGAATTTGAGGATCCGTGGCGGGTTACGAAGGCGAGAATTTTGGTTTTGTCCAGCTGAACGGTCTCGCTGGGAGCCAGATCGTCCGCCATCAGGATGACCGGATCGTCCAGGCTGCCCATGTCAGTCTCCCGGCCGCACAGTACGGAGACCAGACGCTCGGAGATATCCTTGACGTCCGCTGCGCGGGCTCTCATGTAATCGTCGTCCATCTGAGCAAACATGGCGGAAAAATTGTCGCCGGTCGTAGCCACGGCATACTCCGCATTCACCTTCTGTTCCCGGATAATGTGGCAGATGGAATCAACAAAGCCTTCGTCATCCATCATCATCATGTGAACTTCAAACACGGCGGCATTATCCTCGCCGACTTCCTTTAAGGCTTTCTGATAGATGCGTTCCAGCTGGCCGAGGGCGACGGTTTTTGCCGCCTCAAAGCGTTTGATTTCCTGCTCGACGTCTTCTACATGCTCCCGGCGCACGGAGTTTTCTTTTTTCTGATAGAGGTAAACCCTGCCAATCGCAATTTTCTTAAAAATGGATTTGCCTGTGTATTGTTCCATGTGGCTTCTCCTTTCAAAAATAGTCGATTTTACAATCGACACCTGCATTCGCAATTCGGGCTGCCGCCCTTCTTGCTCATGCCGGTTAAGTTCTCTAATGGAAAGCCGCTTAGAAATACAAGTAATTCACGCGTCTTTCCATTGAGAACATTTTTATTACAGGTTTGCTTCCAGGAATGCCTGAATGCCCGCCGCGGCGGTGTCTTCGTCGGCGCCCTCTACGGTCACTGTGATGGTCATGCCCTTCTTCACGCCGAGGGTCATCAGCATCATGACGCTGCTGGCTTTTACCTTTTTGCCGGTAGCATTGGATGTGATGGAAACCGCGGATTCATAGTGCGCAATCTCTTTTACGAGCAGTCCGGCCGGGCGTGCATGGATACCTTCGTTGTCTTTGATTGTGTGCTCAAATGTCTTCATAGTAGATCCTCCTGTTTTTATGGTAGTGTTATATAGTAGTGTTAAATTGTTGCAATGTGAAAGGTTGGTTTCTTCTGTCGGCCTTCTTCGGCTTTGTTCGAAATCTACAGACGTATTTGTGTGGTACAGCAGATGTGTCACGTCAATTGCTTCAATACCCAGTCCGCGTCGCCTGTTGTCTTCAATGTTTCCAGACGGTCCTCATCCTCCAGCATGGTGCAGATTTTTGCCAGGAGATCCAGGTGTTCATCGCCGATACCCGCGATACCGAAGACGAGCTGCGCTTTTTCCTCGCCGAAGTCAACGCCCTCGGGATACTGCAGGAAGACGATACCGGTCTTCTTTACCTGTCCCTTCGCTTCGGATGTGCCGTGGGGGATCGCAACGCCCATGCCCATATAGGTGGTGGTGAGCTTTTCGCGCTCCTGCATCGCGTCCACATAGCTGTGATCGACATAGCCGAGTTTTTCCAGAAGTTCACCGGCTGCCCGGATGGCATCCTCTTTGGAAACCGGTTTCTGGCCGAGCTTAATGCCGTCCGCGATAATAACCTGAGGCTTTGCCGGTTCTTCTGATGCGGCGGGTTCAGCTGTATTTTCTGCCTCATTTCCGGCATCGCCTGTTTTGCTTTCAATTGCCGGTTTATCTTCTGAGGTCAGCCGCTCATACAGATCATCCAGTGCCGGATCCGCCAGGAAGTTCCCGATGGTGATCAGCTCCGCCTGAGGCGCTGATTTCTGTGCTCTGGCTGCCAGCGTTGTCTGTACAACAGCGATATCGCAGTCCGGAGGAATCGTGTCCACGGATGTGTTGGTCACGGAAATATCCGGCCGGAGAGCTTTGATCCGGTTGCGGAATTTTGTCGCGCCCATTGCGGAGGATCCCATACCCGCGTCGCAGGCAAAGATGATCTTTCTGACTTCAGAGGATTTCACTGTCACGTCGGAAGTGACTTCCTCGGTAATCCCCTTTGCTTCTGCTTTTCGTGACGCTACCTCCTGCTGCGCTTCCTCGAGACTCTTGCCGCCGGCTCTCCGGACAATGGGTGAGGCAATGAGGAAGGAGATGGCTGTTGCGATCGCCACACCGATGATCACCTTCAGCATGTCGGACGCCGGCGTCATCATCAGGTATAGGATGATTGAACCGGGGGATGCCGGCCCTACCAGGCCGCAGCCGGTCATGTTAAACCAGAAGATGGCTACTATATTGCCCGCAATCGGCGCGATGATGACCAGCGGGTTCATCAGGATGTACGGGAAATAAATCTCGTGGATACCGCCGAGCAGATGGATAATCACGGCGCCTGGGGCGGAATCTTTTGTCTTTTTGTCTTTGCAGAAGAACATGTACGCGAGCAGGACGCCGAGTCCGGGACCGGGGTTGGGCTCGAGCATGTACATGATGGACTTGCCTGTCTCCGCCGCCTGCGCCGTCGCCAGCGGCGTAAATATGCCGTGGTTGATGGCGTTGTTCAGGAACAGTACCTTCGCCGGTTCGATGAAAATCGCGACAAGCGGGAGCAGCCCGTTGTTCACCAGAATATTGACGCCGCCCGAAAGCACGACCAGCACGGCCGACATGATCGGACCGATCACGAGGTAACCGACGATGGCGAGCAGCATGCCGATGATGCCAGCAGAAAAGTTGTTGATCAGCATCTCGAAGCCTGCCGGCATCCGCCCTTCCATAAACTGGTCAAATTTTTTCATGCAGAAGCCTGCCAGTGGTCCCATGACCATGGCGGCCATCAGCATCGTGATGCTGGTGTCGCTCATGATGGCACCGACTACCGCGATGGCTCCGACGATCCGTCCGCGCTCGCCAGCGACCAGTTTGCCGCCGGTGGAAGCAATCAGGATCGGGATCAGGTAGGTCAGCAACGGACTTACGATGCTGTTAAATCCCTCGTTAGGAATCCAGCCGTTGTCTGTAAACAGCGCGGCGAGAAGGCCGAAGGCGATCAGCGCGCCGATATTCGGCATTACCATTGCCGATAAGAATTTACCAAAACTCTGTACTTTTGTTTTCATGAGTAATTCTCCCTTTTACACATAGTTATGTCTGTATATGGAGAATTGCCCAAACTGAAGAAACTGTTCAGGACAGTACGTCGCACTTGCTGCGAAGTACATATGATCACGTAAATCACACAGGGAAAAGTCCCATCGAGCAGTCGCATACCCCTTTTGCCGTATGCGACGCTATATCACACGGACGCCATATTTCTCACATTCCGAGAGCAGTTCCTCCGGCAGCTTTCCGTCGGAAATGATGATATCCACGTCTGACAGGCTGCAGATGGAAAAGCTACATTTGATATCGACCTTTGATGAATCCATCAGCACAATGATCTGTTCTGACTGCCGGATTGCCGTCTGCTTCAATATGGCTTCATCACTGATGCCGCAGGAAAAACCTGACGAAGCATGATAACCGGTAACTCCGAGAAAAGCCTGGTCAAAATTTACTCTTTCCAGCTCTTTGATTGAGGAAAATCCGAACACGCTCTGGCTGTAGCGGTTCAGCATCCCGCCGGGGAGCATGACCGTAGGAGCGTTCAGGCTGCAGAGCTCTGTCGCACAGCTTAAGCCCGTTGTGTAAATCAGATTCGACTGGTTCGGAAAATGTTGTGCCAGTGTGGTCGTGGTGCTGCCGGAATCCAGAAAAACGGTGGTGTCCGGGCGGATCAGCGTCACGGCTTTATTCGCGATCGTTTGTTTTTCGGAGATGTTGCGGATGGATTTCCGTTTCAGGAAATCGTCTGTTCCGATCAAAACCTGTACGGATTTTGCTCCCCCGTGTATGCGCAGGATCCGTTTGGCTTCGTCCAGGCACTTTAAATCTGTGCGCAGTGTCATCTCCGATACATCCGGAAATGCTTCTTTCAGCTGGGAAAAGCTGACGGTCCCGTTATCATCAATCAGTTGGGCAATCGCATTTCTGCGTGTTTCCATAGTATCCATATAGTTTGTCCTCCTGTTCGTGTCAGGATTCCACGAGCAGGAAATCCTGACAATTATTCGCTGATAAAATTCTGAAGCAGATATTCTTCCGCCTCAGGGCTCCATAATCCCATGTGTGCATCCACGATGTCTGCCAACGCGGTCAGCCGATTGTCCTTCTGTTCCTCGCCGGTCTTTCGCAGGTCAGTCAGCGCGGTCAATGGCATGGAGAGGTGGGTGTAAATCAGCTTCTTGCCGCCCGGAATCTTCGGCAGATTCAGGGTAGTGTCTGCCGCAGCGTCCAGACCGCCGATATGGGTCACCATGACCGCGGGATCAATGCGGCCCTGTTCGGTCAGCTGCAGAGACTCGATCATATCTTCTGTATTGCCGCCGGTGGTACCCATCACATGGGCAGAGTTATAGTGAACATCGTAAAAATTCATTTCTGCGCTGAATTTTTTGTCTGTCGGTCCGGCGAAAAAGTTCAGGCAGCCATCCCGACCGAGAATGGCGCTGGACTGTGTGATGACGGATGCGACCGGCGCATAGCAAAGCACATCATCATATCCGGCACCGTCCGTGATATCCAGCAGTTCCTGTACGGGATCCGCAGAATTACCGGTATTGACAAAGAGAAGCCGGATGCCTTCCTTTGCGATCTCTTCGGGTGGGAAGAGCAGTGCCGCGCGGTCCAGGCGTTCCTGATTCAGATCGGTCACGACCACCAGGGACGGGCGCACATCACAGTGCAGCGCATAGGTCAGGGCGCCGAGACCCATCGGACCTGCTCCTGCCATGATGGCAAGTCTGCCATCTTTTTTAATTCCCATCTGATGAGTATAGACGCCCATTTTTGTGTGGTAGGCTGCATGGAAGGCACCGATACTGCAGGACATCGGCTCTGCAAGAGAGGCTTCATAGTAAGCCCGTCCTTTGTATTCCAGCAGGCATCCCAGTTCCATGACCTCCGCGGGGATGACACAGTATGTGGTGTCTCCGCCGAAGAACTCGTAGGAATATCCGGGGCTCCACATAGTTCCCTTGTAGTTTAGTGCCGGCTGGAGCGTAAACTTCATACCGGGTTTAAAATTCTCCTGGTGGTTTTTGCCGACTTTCACGATGTCTCCCGCGAACTCATGTCCCATAATCGCGGGATGTTCGGCCACATCCTCATGTACGCGTTTGTGTTCTGTTCCCAGAATCGCACATTTGTAGGTGGACATGCAGATGCTGTCTGATACGACCTTTACCAGGATCTCGTCGTCTGTGATTTCCGGAAGTTCAAACTCTTCCAGTCTGAGATCGCCTGCGCCGTGAAGGCGCACACCTTTTGCTTTCATAATACAAAGCTCCTTTCTATCATAATCAATACATTTTTGTTTTGCAAGACCTGAAGTGATGTTGCAGTTGTTACCTGACCGGCCGTTGATATTTTAATCCGGACAGCCAATCCGGCCATTGCTTTAGAAGTGATGGAGAATCACTTGCGGCAGAAGCTCTTTAACTGCTGTATATTCCGCAGCCTGAGAGCCGCTGCACATCACATTCGCTGCGCCTGTTGCAGTGGAAAGCCGGGCAGCCTCCGAGAAATCCATGTCTTTTTCCTCCGCTACAGCCAGGGCTGCCACCACGCTGTCCCCGGCTCCGACCGTACTTCCGACCGGCACCCGCAGACCTTCTGCATGGATCATCTCTCCTGCAGAGACATACAGTGCACCCGCACTGCCCATAGAGACGACGATTTTCCGAATACCGTACCGCTTCCTGAGCTCGTGTGCTGCACGTCCCAGTTCTACCGGAGTGCTTAAATCTCTGCCCATCAGAGCGGATAGCTCATGGTGGTTTGGCTTGATCAGGTAAGGACCCGCTTCAAGTCCTGCTGCAAGCTGCTCCCCATCCGCGTCCAGGATGAGGCGTGCACCCTTCTGACTGCATGCGCTGATCCAGTCGCGATAGACAGTTTTCGGGCATCCCTGCGGAATGCTGCCTGAGAGAACCACGATATCCTCTGCGGTCAGTTTGCCGAGTACGTTTCGAAGCAGCTGTTCCGGAATCTCTTCAGGAACCGTGCTGCCCGGTTCGTTGATATCCGTGTTGGTGTGCAGAACAGGATCCACAATTTTCATATTGGTGCGGGTCTCGCCCTCCGCAAACAGGAAATCGGTCTCAATCCCCATGGCCTCGACTGCGGCTGCAATCGAATGTCCTGTATCTCCGCCGAGTATGCCGACAGCGATGCTTTTTCCTCCCAGCTTCGAGATGACTTTGGATACGTTGATTCCCTTTCCGCCCGGATCCGTGCGCATGGAAGTGATGCGGTTCACGGAGTTAATGGTCAGGGATGGGATTTCCACAGTTTTATCGAGCGCCGGGTTTAGTGTTACTGTGTAGATCATGAAAAACCTCCTTTCTTTTCGAAATAACAATTTAAAAACTTTCGAAATAACAATATGTGATTATAAAATAGCTGAATTTTTCCAAAAAGTCAATGGATATACTGCATAAAATTTACAAATCAGATTTGTGAAATTTGCCAAACGAAAGTCGAAAATTGTTGAAATAACAAATATGGAAAGAGTATTATGATCGAAATCAGTCAAAAAATGATCCCTGAAAAATGGAAAAACAGGAGACAGTAGTCTGTTCTCCTGTTTTTAACGTATATGATGATGTTGTGTCAGAAGTCGGAAAACCGGTGTACGGTTTTCGCAGGCAGAAAAACTTATGTCGTACGATACAAGCGTTTATACCATCGGTTTCAGATCCGGGGAAATGGTCAGTTCCGCTTCCGTGGCAGCCTGAATCTCTTCTACGGTAAACTCAGGGTTGTACTCGGTCAGTACCAGACCGTCCGGGGTCACTTCGATCACAGCCATCTCGGTCACGATGAGATTTACCTGTCCCTTTGCGGTCAGGGGAAGTGTGCACTCCTTTAAAATCTTCGGCGCGCCCTTCTGGGTATGTTCCATTGCAACGATAACTTTTTTAGCGCCGACAACCAGATCCATCGCGCCGCCCATGCCCGGAACCATCTTGCCGGGGATGATCCAGTTCGCGATATTGCCCTTCTCATCTACCTGAAGGGAGCCGAGAACCGTAGCGTCCACATGTCCGCCGCGAATGATAGCGAAGGAGATGGATGAATCAAAGAACATACCGTCCTTTTCGATGCCTGCCGGCTGTCCGCCCGCGTTTACGGTGTACGGCGCGTCATCAGAATCCGGGTCAACGGCAGCCAGCCCGATGAATCCGTTCTCGGACTGCAGGGTGATCTTAATGGTCGGATCTACATAATCAGGAACCATCGTCGGAAGGCCGATGCCGAGGTTTACAACATCGCCGTCATGGATCTCTTTTGCAACACGTTTTGCGATAAAGGGTTTAATCTCGCTTCTTTCCATCTTATGCTTCCTCCTTCAATACTAAGTAATCAACGAAGATGTGCGGGGTCTCTACATAGTTCGGCCCAATCTCGCCGGCCGGAACAATCTTCTCAACCTCTACGATCACGGTATCCGCCGCGGATGCCATCAGCACGTTAAAGTTGCGGATGGAGCCTTTATAACGGATATTGCCGGACTCGTCCGCGATGTATCCCTGAATGATGGCTACGTCGCCGCGGATCGCCTTCTCCAGAAGATACTCTTTGCCGTCCAGTTCGATGAGCTGTTTGCCCTCCAGTGTGGTCGGAGAGGAGCTGTCAGCAACGATTGTGCCGACGCCGGTGGGTGTCAGGAATCCGCCCAGGCCCGCGCCGCCTGCGCGAACCTGCTCGGCAAGTGTGCCCTGCGGCTGAAGCTTCAGATCAAGAATACCTTCATTGTACTGCTGTCCGCATTCTTTGTTCAGACCTACGTGCGTCGCGATCAGTCTCTTTACCTGATGGTTTGCGAGAAGACGGCCGGTGCCCTCGTTCAGGAATCCCGCGTCGTTACATACAACGGTCAGATCCTTTGCCGTTACTTCATGTACGATAGATTTTGCTGTTCCGTTTGTCATGAAGCCGCCGATCAGTACGGTATCGCCGTCTTTTACAAGAGCGCCTGCTTCTTTCGCAGAAATAACTTTTGTCTTAGCCATTTCTTTCCCTCCTAATGAATGATGAATAATATGACTGCTTTGAAATATCGGTTTTCAAGGCATAAATCTATTATAGCATCTAAATTGATAAAATCCAGAAAAATTGTACAGAAAGTGGGAAAAAATGCATAAAAAATACGGGGTTTGGTAAAATTTTACATAGAAAAAAAGAAAATCTTAAAAAACGGATCCATAAATTGTGCATTTTTCAGTGACACTCTTTGAGTCTGGCGCATTTCGTGTTGACAAGATTCGCCTGTTGGGGTAAAATGCTTGGCATAAATCGGACAGCGTGGAAAATAGTGGAAGTCATGTGCGGATATAACGTATACAGGCAGAAGACGTACACATGAGTTTAAGCGCGGACGAATGATATAAATTCTGATAAAGGAGGATTGTACTTATGGCAACAACGAACAAAGAATCTGTAGATACAACCATTATGAATGAAGAGGTTGTGTCCGCAGAAGAAAAAAAGGCAGAGGCGAAAGCAGCGAACGCGAAGGCAAAGGCGGCGAATAAAGAGGCTGCAAAGAAAAACGCTGAGGCGACCGCGGCTGTTGTAAAGGACGCCGCTACGAAGACGGCGGAAAAGACAAAGCAAGCGACGAAAAAAGCGGCTGATACGACGAAGAAGAATGTGGAGAAAGCAGTCACATCCACGAAGAAAGCGGTTAAGGATTCTGCTGAGACCACGAAGCGCAAATATACCAGAAAGCCGGTAAAGACTGTCGTCCTGCAGTATATGGGCGAGGAGATCAGTGGGGATGTTCTGACAGAGCGGGCGCTGGCACAGTTTGCGGCGACAGAAGGCGCAGTATCGGTGAAGACGATCACACTCTATATCAAGCCGGAGGACAAGGCGGCTTATTATGTGATCAATGATCAGTATACCGGATGCGTAGAGTTTTAGTATCTCATTTCGACCAGATAGTGAAGCAGATAAAAAGAACGGTTGTATCCTTTTGTCTGCTTTTCTTTTGTTGGAATCGGATCTGTTGAGAGTGAACAAAAAACGGAGCAATTTTTACAAAAACCAATACAATACAATGCGTCTATTGGGCTGGGCAATGTGCAATAGTCATAAAAATATTTTGTATAACAAGCAATACATTGACAAATGTGAACAAAAGTGCTATAGTTATAGTATCATCTTGTTTAAATAAGAAAGGAGAAGTTTATTATGTCAGTATTAAACAGATTTCAGGATGAGCTTAAATCCATCGTTTCCTCTGCGGACAAGTTTGAGGGCGACAAGAAGATCAACTATGAGGTTGATAAAACCACGAAGTTTATCGGACAGCTGGAGCAGGTGATGCGCGCAGACAATCGCCAGGAGGGCGACGCGATGCTGGCTGAGATGATTGCGGGTGAGCATGTAAAGTTTGCAAAAGAGCTTACCGAGATCATGAATTCCGAGAATAAACATATCGGTGATTCCAGAATTTACGCTCTGATTGATTCGCTGAAGGCATTCCAGATTGAACTGGAGCGCATTAAACGCGCAGGTTCCCGCGAGGAGGGCGACAGACTGATCATGACTATGATCAAAGAGTAGTGTTATACGAATGAGATGCTGCCGCCCATGGGTTTGGGCGGCAGCTTTTTAATCGGATTTATGATTTGGGTATTGAAAAAACAGACTGTTTATTATATAGTTGAAATGCAGTTATATAACAGTTTTTACAATATAAAGGAGAGACTTATGAGAAACATTACATGTTATACGGGGACATCGCCGGAAGGAAAGAAGGTATACATGCTGGATGATACGACACCGACCACGCTGGTGATTCGGGAAGGCAATGTCTACAAGCTGGTGCGCGGTATGTTTGGAGTCAGCGAGGTCACCTATGTGAGAAGAACCCATGACTTTAACGGATTTCTGTATTATCTGGACAAGTATATGGAGGAAGGTTCGGAGCAGATCGTTCATTTTGTCGGTACCGCAGATGAACTGCTTGCAAAGGAAAAGGGCAACAAGTATATCAAAGCGGCAGTAGAATATCTGCAGGCCGCGGAATAATCACGAAATATACTGCATTTTTTGAGTGCGTGCAGATAAAAACAGCAGGAGAGCCGATCGAGAATCAGGCTTTTCTGCTGTTTTTAGTTTGTCTTATAATTTCTGTATTTTATGATGGCAGCGTGTTTTCTGATTCCTGCTTATCTGCAGTGTTAATGACGCCGGGATCCGTCTTTTTGATGTGGTTGCCGATGATCTCGGAGACATCGCTGACGGTCACGAATGCGGAAGCGTCCGCGCGGTGGATCAGTTTTTTCAGATCATAAATCTCCATACGGGTCAGAACACAGTAGAGAACAACCTTTTCACCGCTGATCAGCCCTTCACCGCGCAGAATCGTCACGGTTCGGCCCAGCTGCTGATAAATCAGTTCGGCGATCTTCTCACCCTCATCAGTGATGATCATGGCGGCTTTTGCCTGTTCCAGACCGGTTTCCACCCAATCAATGATTTTTGATGTGATGAAATAGGTCAGCAGACTGCACATCGCGCGGTCAAAGCCGAACAGAAAACCTGCGATGACATAGATGACCACGTTGAAGAGCAGTACCGTCTGGCCTGTCGGAAGCTTGAACCTGCGGTTTAGCAGGATGGCAACGCTCTCCGTGCCGTCCAGACAGCCGCCGAAGCGGATGACGAGTCCCACGCCGACTCCCAGGAATACGCCGCCGAAACAGACGGCCAGAAGCAGCTCGGATGTGGCGTTGACCCACGGCTCAAATATTTCCAGAAATACGGAAAATATTATCATGGCATAGATGGATTTTACGATGAAAATCTTCCCCAGGATCCGCGAACTGATGATCAGAAACGGTATGTTCAGTGCAAATGTCAGGATACCCAGTGGAAATCCCGAGAGGGTATTGATCATGATGCTGACGCCGACTACGCCGCCGTCCAGTATGGTATTCGGAACCAGAAACTCTTCGATGGCAAATGCGGCGAGAATCGCGCCCGCTGCCAATAATACAAAATCTAAAATGCCGGATGTTTTTTTGTTCTCTGAATGCAAGCCGGTTCATCCTCTCTTTCTTAATTTATCTGATTCGAAGTATGCCGCATCGCATAAGGAACTGTTAAAGAAATAATCTTCACATCTGGCCTGCCTGAATCTTTCTATGCTGCGTCATATGCAAAGTTGATTCAACATTCCTAAGCAAATGCAGTCGTTTCACGTCTGGCGTGATAAAAAAGTTAATTCATGATGGCGTCTGCGGTGGAGGTAAATATCGCCGTCAGCATGTCGTCCGTGGACAGATCAGAGTACCAGTATTCGTCTACATAATTCCAGAAGATATTCACAGCTTCCTCGTCCATGACAGAATCTATATCATAGCCGTTCACATAAACCATGTAACCGATATCGTTGTCAGAATCTTCCTCTGCGAAATAGATGTACAGGAAGGTGCCTTCATTGTTGATATTTTCCTCATACCAGTCGAAAGCATAGTCCTCTTTTTCGGAATCGGTTGTCAGGGATGCGTCGTATGCCTTAAAATAGACGTAAGGCTGCACGCCTGTCGCTTCATAAAATGCCTCCAGACTCTCACCGGTGGCCTTCGAATCCTCTACCCAGCCCAGTTCGTCCAGAATGCAGTCGCTGGTGAACGCAACGCCGGTGTCGGCTTTTTCACGAGCGGAGACTGTCGCGGCAGTGTTCGATGTACCGGAAGATGAAGATGCGGTATTTTGGGAATACGTGTCATCATATCCGTCATTTGTCTCATAAGTTGTCGTGTCTGAATCGTTAAAAGCGGAGAATCCATAGCGTACGCTGTTTCCCAGCCTCGATACCCCTGTCGTTACGAGTGCGATTACAATGACGATAATGACTACGACAAACGGCATTATGCACCCGCCGCATCCGCCGCGGGGACCGTAGCCGTATCCGCCGAAAGGCCAGAAACGGAAGCCGCCCCACCATCCGTGCCGCGGAGGGCGCCCGCCGGGAGGAGGACCGCCCGGGCCGCCGGGTCTGGGCCCGCCTGCACCACCGGGTCTGGGCCCGCCTGCACCACCGGGTCTGGAGCCGCCCGGATGTCCGCCGCCGGAACGTCCGCCGCGGCCGCCGGGTCTGGAACCGCCCGAATGTCCGCCGCTGCCGCCGGGTCTGGAACC
>JAJBUT010000027.1 GCA_020860185.1 Lachnospiraceae bacterium
TTGTCAGCACCACATACAGAGGCTTCTTATGTAAAAAGGCTATTTTATGCAGTTTCATATGAATATTCTGTATTATTTGTTTCATCGCATCCTCCTCATTCATCAGCCGCCGTAATGGAGCGCGTCGATCGGCTTCATTTTCGCTGCTTTATTGGCGGGATATAATCCGAACACGATGCCGATGATAAAGCAGAACACAATCGAGATCAGCACCACTCTTCCGTTCATGGCAAAGCTCATGCTCAGGCTGGACGCCACGACGGACGCCAGCTGCAGCACAATCCACGACAGGAAAATACCGATGGCACAGCCGATCATGCACAGAACCACGGCCTCCATCAGGAACTGGCGCAGGATCACGCCTCTCGTGGCGCCGATGGCCTTCCGGATACCAATCTCCCGGGTTCGCTCCGTCACTGTCACCATCATGATATTCATAATGCCGATGCCTCCGACAATCAGGGAAATAGCCGCGATGCCGCCCAGCAAACCGGTCAGGATGGATGTGATGCTGCTGACCGTATCCTCCAGCACATTCTGGCTGGAAACTGTAAAGGCATCCTCATCCTCCTCAAAGCGCTCCATCAAAAGAGCCGTAATGGCTGTTTCCGCCGTATCCGTATCGCTGCCGTCCGCCGCGCTGACATAGAATTCCGTAATGTCCGTGCTCACGGAGGAGGAGAGCCGCAGAAGCGTCGTATATGGGATATAGGCGACCATGGAGCCGGAGCTGAATACAGAGGTCAGGGAGCTGTCGTCATCTTCCAGCACACCCGCCACGGTAAATTTCATGCCGTCGAGAGAAATCTCCTCCCCCACACAGTCCAGATAACCGATCAGGTCGGTCGCCGTCGTCTCATTGATCACGCAGATGTAATTGTTATTATCTACATCCGTCGTCTTCAGAAACCGGCCCAGCACCAGATTCAGCCCTTCCACATCATAATAGGAAGGCGTCGTGCCGTACACGGTAATGCTGTCGCTGTCGGAACCGTATTTGATCGTTGCCGTGGCGGATGCGCTCGGAGCAATCTGCCCGATGTCCTCCTCCTTTGACCACTCGGTCAGAGTATCCAGCTTGATCGGATCCCCCTTGTCGTCGGAAATCGTGACGGTCAGGAGATTGCTCCCCAGGCTGGATACCGAGTCGGTAACCGTGGACGTCGCACCGTTTACCAGGCTGACCAGAACGACCAGAGCCAGCACGCCGATGATGATGCCCAGCATGGTCAGCAGCGCACGGAGCTTATTTCCCGCGAGGGATTTCAATGCCATTTTCAGCGATTGTGTCATAATGTCACCTCCGATACTCTCCCGTCAAGAATGTGGATGCTTCTGGAAGCCTGCCGCGCCACCTCATCATCGTGGGTGATCAGCACGATCGTATTCCCCTGTTCATGCAGCTCGTGAATGATATCCATAATCTCCTCGCTGGTTTTCGAATCCAGGTTGCCGGTCGGCTCATCCGCCAGGATCAGCGACGGCCGCATCACGATCGCACGCGCGATAGCCACACGCTGCTGCTGTCCGCCGGAAAGCTCCGTCGGCAGATGCCTGGCCCGCTTCTCGAGTCCGACGCGCGCGATGGCCTCCTTCACCCGCTGCGCACGCTCCGCTTTTTTGACACCCTGATAAATCAGAGGAAGCTCCACGTTTTCCTCCGCGGTCAGCTTTGGAATCAGGTTAAAGCTCTGGAAGACAAAACCGATTTTTTTGTTCCGTATATGGGCCAGCTCATTTTCCGTATAGTCCTCAATCGGGATTTTGTCCAGAAGATAGGTGCCCGCGTCCGCCGTGTCCAGGCAGCCGATGATATTCATCAGCGTGGACTTCCCGCTGCCGGACGGTCCTATGATGGAGACAAACTCACCCTGATCAATATGCATGCTGGCATGATCCAGCGCACGGACCTCCTCGTCTCCGACCAGATATACTTTTGATATATTGTTAAGATCGATCATTGATAATGCCTTTCTTTTTCATAAAGTTAATTTCCGCCGGGCATACCGCCGCCTCCGCCGCCCATGCTGCCGGAGTCAGAATCACCCATGTTGCCGAAATCCATGTCGCCGCCGCCCATATCACTGAAGTCCATACTGAAATCTGAGCTGTCGTCGGACGATTCTGTATAATATACCGTATCTCCTTCACTGAGTCCGTCGGTAATCTCCACGTAAGAGCTGTTGGACAGACCCGTGGTCACTTCAACCATACCGCTGTACTCACCGCTGCTCTCATCATACTCCGTATACACATACGCCGTGGAGCTGGTCTGATGCAGCGCGTCTACCGGAATCAGCAGCGCGTCATCCACACCCTCGATCGTAATCACCACCGACGCGGACATACCGGAAAGCATATCCTGCGTCTTCGGAATAGTGACCTCCGCCGAGTAGGATGTCACGCCGGAGCTGCTCGTCGCGGATGTGCTGATACTCGTCACCGTGCCCGTATAGCTGTCCTCACCGATGGAATCAATCGTAACCGCTGCCTCCTGTCCTTCCGAGAGAGAGAGGATATCTGACTCGTCCACACTGATGGAAATAACCATATTTTCATCCAGAGAAATCGTCGCCACCGTCGTGGTCCCGCTGCTCGAAGAGCCGGAGGAGCTGCTCGTCGATGTACTGCTCGTCGTCGCAGCAGCTGCACTGTCGGACGAACTGCTGCTCGTCGCCGCAGCTGTTGCGCCGCCCGATGATGTGGTCGATGTGCCGACCGCCGACGCATCAGATGAACTGCCCGAAGAGGCCGAATTCAACGCGGAGATCGTACCGGATGCCGTGGCACAGATACCGCCTTCTTTATAGATCCGGATCAGCGTCTCCAGCTCCTCCTCTGTTTCCTCGCGCTCTTTTAAGATCGCGTCATAATTCGCCGAGGTCTCCGTATCCGTCAATGTCAGAAGCGTCGTGCCGGAGGATACGGACGTATTCTCCGATACACTGACGGAAGAGACCGTACCCGCATAGCCGGTAATCGCCATCTGACTGTGTATGTAGAGCTCTCCGGTTCCCACTTCCGTGCCGCTGCTCGTGCTCACGGTCACCGTATCACCGTATGTCGTACCATTATCTGTGATCAGAACCGTCGCCGTGCCGTCTGACACAGACTCCACCGTACCGCTGTAAGATGTACCGTCCGATGCTGTCACCGTCACAGAATCATTCGCCGTCAGGCTGTCCGTGGAGACATCCACCGCCATGTAACCGTCCAGAGAAAGCAGCATCAGAGCACCGCTGTCGTACATCGCGGTCGCCACATCGTCCCCCGCAGACACCGCAATGTATTTCACCCGTCCGGAGACACTGGAAGTGATCGTGCTGCTGACCTCATCGCCCGCCGCATCCTCCAGCTCCTCATCCAGTTCATCCAGAGCGTTCTGCGCATCTGACAGGGCCGTGAGCAAAGACGCGTTCGTCACCGTCGCGATCAGGTCGCCCTCACTGACCGTGTCGCCCTCCTCCACATAATACTCTACGATTTCCAGCGAACTCGGGACGTCGATGCTCTCCTCCTCCTCATTCGCCAGCGTGCCGGAACCGGACACCGTCGTGCTGATGCTGCCGGTCGTCACCTCCGCAGACAACACCTCGCTGTCCGAGCTGCTCACCGATTCTGAAACCCGGTTCCGCAGCATAACAATCGCCGCCGCTCCCACCACAAGTATGATGACAACAACGATCACAATTGTGAGGATCAGCTTGTTCTTCTTTCTTTTTTTCGCTTTTCTGTGCATTTCCACAAGATTTTCATCGGTCATGGGAACGTCATTTTTTTTGCTCATGGTCTGATCTCCTTGCTGTATAGATGTATCGTCATAAACGAAATCGGATGCCGCGCGGGGCGCATCCTCACGAAGTGTTTTTTATTTCACAGGACGAGCTTTCCTGTAAAATAAAAAAATCCCTGTATGACAGTTTACCGGGATACCTTGTTTGTTATGTGAAGTAAATGTGTTGAAATTGTGTTGTGATACAAAAACCGGCGGCCCAAAAAGGCCGCCGAAAACGGAAGAAATCTCTGATTCAGATGATTTTACCGGAACTCCAGCGACTCCGTGATCTCCGTGAAAATCACACCCAGCGCATAAGCGCCCGCATCCGGATAACCGATGCTCCGCTCGCCGACGGTACCTGCGCGGCCCATATGCGCCACATGCTCCGCGGTCGCGTCTGCGCCCGCCACAGCCGCATCCGCCGCGATCTTAAAGATCTCACCGATCGGTCTGTCTGCATTCGCCGTCCACGCGTCCGCGCAGGGAACCAGCGCGTCGATGAGCGTCTTGTCGCCGACCACCGCGCCGCGCCCGAAGGAGCGCTCACCCGTCGTCTGAACGCCGGTCACAGCCGCCTGCATCATCGCCGCGAACTGCTCTCTCGAAAGAGCCGCGGCATCGCCGGCACTCTTCGCCGCGTAGCGGAACGCGGAACCCCAGATCGGGCCGGAAGCGCCGCCGCAGTACTCCATGATCACCATACCGGCCGCGCCGAGGAACGCACCGATCGTCGCCGACTCATCTGCGGTAATCCTGTCCCACTCGCGCTTTAACTGCTTGAATCCCTTCGCCACGGACATGCCGAAATCGCCGTCGCCGGCATGAGAATCCAGCTCGCAGAACGGAATCTCATTGCGAATGATCACGTCAGCCATCTTGTCGACAATGTAGATCATGTTGTCAAGCGTGATCTGATCGCCCGTCACAACCGCTTTCGCCGGATCGGTATCCATGCAGAAATCAATCTCTTTATTCTCCTCCGAGCTGTCCTTCATATTGACATAGGGGATGCTCGGAACCGGTCCGGAGACCTTGAACGCCGGGGCGTCGCTCTCCGCGTCGATAAGCTCCTTCAGCTGATCGTTCATCTTCAGGAAGGAGACGGAAGCGCCCGCCATATCAATGCTGGTCATATAATTGCCGACAAATGTGCGGTACACTCTGATCTTCTTCTCATCCAGCACCTTTGCGACCGCATTGTTCAGCAGATAGAGCTCCTGCAGCGGAGACGCGCCGAAACCGTTGATCAGCACCGTCACCTCTGCGCCCTCTGTCAGCTGCTGCTCCGCCGCCAGGGCATCCGTCATACGCTGCGCCAGCTCGTCCGCCGTAATCACCTTTTCACGTTTGATGCCCGGCTCACCGTGGATGCCGACGCCGTACTCCATCTCGTCTTCCGCAATCTCAAACGTAGGCTTTCCCGCCGCCGGAACAGTGCAGGAGGTAAACGCAAATCCGATACTGCGGACATTGTCCGCCGCGTTCTGCGCCGCCGCCTTCACCTCCGCGAGACTGCAGCCCTTCTCCGCCGCCGCGCCGGCCGTCTTGTGAACCAGAACCGTACCCGCCACACCGCGGCGTCCCACGGTGTACAGGCTGTCCTGCACAGCGATATCATCCTCCACCCGGACATAATCCACCGTCAGGCCGTCCTCCTCAGCGAGGGCCGCGCCGTTCTTGAAATTCATCATATCGCCGGAATAGTTCTTGATGATCATCAGCGTGCCCCTGTCGGAGGCCGTCGCCTGCAGGGCGCGGTACACCTGAATCTGTGAGGGAGACGCAAAGACGTCTCCGCACACAGCGGCATCCAGCATCCCTTTTCCGACAAAACCTGCGTGCGCGGGCTCATGTCCGCTGCCGCCGCCGGAAATCAGGCTGACTTTATTTTTATTGATCTCTTTCTTTTTGATAATACGGTACTTCTGTATAAACTCTACCTCCGGATGAGCCATGGCGATACCGTTGCACATCTCGATCACCACGGTCTCCGGTTTGTTGATAATTTTCTTCATGCGCAGCCTCCCCTTTTATAACAGACCTTCCTTGTATGCTTTGCCCAGCTTGTCAGCCGCCAGGATGGCCGCAGCGGTCATCTCAACCGTCACAGGGAAAGGCATCGCGTGGATGGACTCCTCCGGGATGCAGGCCTTCTCCGCCACTGCGATCAGCTCCTCATGGGAGATCTCTGTCACATTGAGATCCTCCAGGCAGATCGGCAGACCGACGGAATCGCAGAAGTCCAGAACCTCCAGAATTTCTTCCATATCCGCGTTCTCCAGCGCCAGCTGGCAGAGTGTGCCGAACGCCACCTTCTCACCGTGCATGAACTTGTGCGTCGGCTCCAGGATCGTCAGCCCGTCGTGGATCGCGTGCGCCGCACCGAGTCCGCCGGACTCAAATCCGAGACCGGACAGAAGAATATTCGTCTCGATGATATTCTCGAGCGCCGGCGTGATCACATTGCCGTCGCAGGCAAGCTTCGCCTTCAGGCCGTCGGTCAGCAGTGTCTCATAGCAGAGGGAAGCCAGCGCAAACGCCGCTTTCGTGCCGCGCGCCTCCGGGCAGAGACCCTCTCTCACGCCGCAGGGAAGCCCCGCATTGACCTTTGTATAGGACTGCACATTCGCACGCGCCTCAAAATAGGTCGAAAGCGCGTCGCCCATGCCGGAAACCAGGAATCTGGTCGGCGCATTGGCAATCACCGTCGTATCGATCAGGATCACGCTCGGACTCTGCTTGAAATACGCATAGTCGTCAAACGCACCGTCCGGCGTATAGAGCACGGCGGAGTGGCTGGTCGGCGCGTCCGTCGCCGCAATCGTCGGAACAATGATCAGTGCCTCGCCCTCCGCCACACACTTTGCGGTATCGATGGCCTTGCCGCCGCCGAGTCCGATCGTGCATTTACAGTTCTGCTCCTTCGCAACCGCCTGAAGACGCGCCACCTCCTGACGGGAGCACTCGCCCTTGAAGTTGCTGGTGACGAATGTCACGCCGAACTTCTCCGCCGTCGCGTCGAGCTTCGCCTGCACACGCGCCACGTCGTCCGGATGCGCGATCAGAAGCGCAGACTCCCCGAATGTCTGTACAAAATAACCAAGGTTCAAAATCTCATCTTCGCCCTGCACATACTTCGTCGGGCTGATAAAAGCTTTCCTCATAGTTCCATCCTCCAATATCTGATTATTATATGCCCCGCATACAGGGATATTCTACCACAATCAGAATGGATTCACAATTACTTTATCTTCCTTTTTTTTCATGCCGGCCGACACTCCGACGGCCGCGGCGATACCGATCGCAAGCCACAGCCAGGTCTGACTCGCCGGGTCGCCCGTTCTGACCGAACTGACCTTCGTACTGCCGGCAGACCCGGACCCGGTCGACGTGCTGTCTGTGCTGCCCGCGTCATCTGTGCTGTCTGTACTGCTCTCCGTCGCAGTGGTTTCCTCAGAAAGTCTGACAAATTTCCCCGTAAGCGTGATATCCTCGCTGACGACAAATTCCCCGGTGATCTCCTCCTCATGCTCGGTAAACCATCCCGCGAACCGGTGATTGGCCAGCGTGGGAATCTCCGGCAGGACAGCCTTCAGGCCGCCGTTGATATAGTATGTGGCATGTCTCACCGTCTGCTCGTCGGCATTTTTATACTGGAAGGAAATGCAGTACGTGGCCACCTCGGTGCTTTCCGCGATCACCGGATACTCCTCTCCCTGCGTCCACACGCCGCGGTTGTCCTCCGTCTCGCCGGTCGTGTTCAGCTGCCAGGCAACTTCGCCGTTCTGGAAGCTGTCCTCTGTCATCATGATCGCAGTATTCGTCCCATATCCGACTCCCCGATCAGCTGATCCCTCCTGCCAGATACAGTTTTTAATATCTACTTGTGTTCTATCAAGACCCAAAATTGCACCAGTATATTTGGTATTATCTGCCGCGATTAAACCAGAATTAAAACAGTTAATGACATTATTCGTATAACCATAAGCAGAATAACTATCCCCGATAATACCGCCAAGAGCCGTATTATATGTTCCATTGTTTCTGCTGGATAACGCCCCCACATTGCCGCAGTCACTGATACAGTATAAACCGATACTAAATCCAACGATGCCTCCAAGAGATCCAGCAGAATCATTGATAGCAATCGTACCGTAGTTCATACACTTTTCAATACAAATCCGATATGTTCCACTATTATCTGGCGTATCTATACAGCCCGCAATACCTCCCGTCATACCAATCATTCCATCAGTATTAGTAATGTCTATATGGTTAATCACGTGGTCGATTGTTCCACTTTGAACATAAGCCACAATACCACCTACATAATCTACGTCTCCGTTCAATACGATACTGCCATACGCACTGAAATCTGTGATCTCGGCACCGGAAGAGTAACCAAACAATCCCCGATAGGTTTCCGTTTTTGTGATGGAAATACCTCGAATGATATTCCCCTGTCCATCAAAAATTCCGCCGTATGCAATACTTCTATTAAAACCGATTGGCGTCCACTCGCGTTCTTCCAGATCAATCGTATCTGTCAAAACAGCGCTGGCAGATGTGTCCTGTACCTCAAAGTCCGCATTTGTCGTATCCCCGTTTACCAGTGCAGCGAACCAGAACAACTGCCCTCCGTTGCTGATCTCATAGACACCGTCGCTGTTTTTGACCGCGGGTTCATAGCATCCGCAGTCTGTGCAGAAGCCGTTCTCATATGTATGCTCATTAAAATACGTATTCTCATAATACACAGTCGCATGCGTCGCGTCCGGCACCGGCACTTCGTCTGTGCCCAGTGTCTGATACCACGCCTGCGTGCCGTCCGTCACGCCGCCGTTCAGATTCCATGTCACCATACCGGAGCAGAAATCATCCGCGCCGGCGGCCGTTCCGCCGTCCTGTGTCGTCGCCAGTGTATCCAGATAATACAGCGTGGTCAGCGTGGAGCCGGATCCGTAGCGGGCAATGATCCGCTCACTCTGATATCCGGTCACGGTTCCGGTATTGTAGCAGGCGTCGATCACGGCATTGGATCCCGCGTATCCGGCGATGCCGGCCGATTCCGACGCTCCTGTGACAGTTCCGGTATTTCCGCAGTTGCGGATGGCAATGTATCCGTCCTCAACGCTGAACACACAGCCGACGATACCGCCCGCGTTAACCCCGCCGGCAGTCACATCCGCCCGGTTCAGACAATTCTCAATGACCGCCGTTCCGCCGGAAACGGCTCCCGCGATCGCTCCCACATAATTGGCGCCCGACACACTGCCGCTCTCAATCGTCAGGTTTCGGATCGCCGCGCCGTCGCCGAGCACACCGAACAGTCCCTGCCGGTCCGCATCTGAATCAACAGACAGATTCTCTATCGCATGGTTCTGCCCGTCAAACACGCCCTGATAGGTTCCCGTTTCATCCGAACCGATCGGTGTCCAGGCCATTCCCTCCAGATCGATATCCGCGGTAAGCATGGCGGACGCGGCCGTATTCTGCTCATCCAGAGTGGCTGCCGTATTTTCCTCACCGTTTATCATCGCCGCAAACCAGAGCAGTTGTCCGGCATTGCCGATCAGATATGTCCCGTCCCCGGACTGGTTCGGGCGCTCCCAGATACAGCAGTCCACACAGATTCCGTTCTCATACACATGGTTGCTGTAGCCCGATGTCTCATAATAATAAACCGTTGCACCCGCGAGCTGCGGATACGCGTCATACTCCGAAATATCCACATTCTGATACCAGACCTGTGTTCCGTCTGTCGCGCCCCCGTTCAGCAGCCAGGTCACCTCTCCCGACGCGAACTGGGCGGCCGTTTTTGCGGTCGTGCCATCCGCTGCCGTACCCTGCGCGCTTATCTGATCACTGTCATAATAGCAGTTGTCCGCGAGGCAGGAATCCGCTGCGTCCGCTTTTTCACCATAAATAGCCTGTGCTTCCGGCAGGGCGGCTGATGCGTAAGAGTCCGTAATCTGCGCTTCATCCCCGGAAATCTGACCGGCGATACCACCGACGTTCTCCCACGCTGCTCCAAAGGCCGTCCCGTACACTGCGCCGTTTTCAATCACACCGGAGCTGAGCCCCGCGATACCGCCGCCCACTGTCCCGGAGGAGCCGGTCAGGGATGAATCCTCCACGATACACCCGGAAATCGTGCCGTTATTTATATCCGCCACTATCCCGGCATACTCCGCGCCGTCCGTCACGGCGACCTGACTGCCTGTCAGGATGAGATCGCTGACCACAGCGTCCTCCTCCAGCGTCCCGAACAGCGCCGCCGTCAACCCGCTGATACTGTATCCGTTTCCGGAAAAGGTTCCTGAGAAGCTTTCAATCGTGTCAAAGCTCTCTCCGGCAGCGTCCAGATCCGCCGTCAGCTCATAGCAGGCCGAGCCGTATGTCTCCGGATCGCTGTTGATATAATCCGCCGCCATGACAAGCGTATCATAATTTCCGATGAGATACGGCGACTCCTCCGTACCCTCCCCGCTCAGATAAACGGGTGCATAGACCAGAACCGCGGAGTTCGGCATGGTAAATGTAATCGTCTTTTCTTCCTCATCATAAGTATAAGCTGTAAATGACTCGCCGGTAGAATATTCTAATTTCAAACGTATCTTATCCGAATCTTCCGGCAGGTTCTCATCGACAACACAGACCGTCACCTCGGTCCCGTAAGCATACGGATATACATTGCTGTTGATTGTATTTCCGCTGCCGTCATCGGAGAAGGCGAGCACCCGGTTCTCCTCCGTGTTCCCGACCAGACGCACGTAGGGCGATGCCGACGACGCGAAAACCGGCGTGACCAGCACGTTCTGTTCCGGCATTACAAAGGATATCCCATCCTCCGTGACCGTCACGGAGATCTCATTCGCCAGACTCAGTCCGCGCACAATGATATTGCTGCAGTAAAAGGTATCATCGGGATCCGTGGTGATCATCACCGTGTCGCCCGCCGCGTATGTCAGTGTAGCCGCCCGCCAGTCATCATACTGGCACTCCTCCGCCGACAGCGCATATCCTCCGGTATCCGGATTGCTGAACACAACGGTATAGCCGTTCGTATAGGAAGCGGATACCGTCACATCCTGATCCGGCATTGTAAACGTATAGCCCTGCTCATTCAGGGTCAGCGGTGTCTCATCGAGAGCCGTACAATCGATCTCGCTTCCATCCGCCGCCGTTACCGTCACCGACTCGAGAAGCTTTCCGGTATAGGCTCTGGCGTAGAAGGTCACCGTGTCACCCTCAGAATATTCCTCTGTGGAAATTCCGTTATATCCATCGAACTGCAGATCACCGCTGTCGGATGTCGTCAACGTCACCTGCCGCGAAGGATCCGGATCGTCAATGCAGGAGACCTGCACCGTCACATTCTGATAAGGAGATGAAAAATGCAGCACATAGCTCCCGTCATCCTCCGCTTCGATTTCCTCCGCGTCCTCATATGACTCGATCAATGAACAAAGCTCTTCACCCTCGTAATTTAACAGTGTAACACTGTCTATCACTTTTCCGGATTCCGGTGTGATATGCAGTTCCATGGCTGTACCGGAAGCAACAGAACTTCCCCAGGATACTTCCGTCAGGGAATCGTCGCTATTCTTTTTGTACAATGTCGCCGAACCGCCGCTGACGGACTGGCTGATCGTTCTGGAGATGGACGTGGCTCTCATGATTACATACAGCGGATCACTGCCGGTGGACGCGTATTTCCCCTGATACAGATCCCCGGCGGATATTTCAACCTGCGTATTATCCAGATCCAACGGATCCAGAGTCATGGAAATATTCAGCAGTTCGACATCCATACTGGCTCCGCTGTAGCTGGTCTGCCCTGCGAGCAGCAGGAAAGAACCTGTCCGCAGGGCACTTGTATCTGTGTCCAGAGTCTTATGACTGATCTCTGCCACATTTTGCAGTCCGAGTTGTTCCGTAAAGTAAACATCCAGATAACGCCCTGAGAGCGCAAAAGCACTCGGGGACACCAGGTCAGAGAGTTCTGACGGGTCGCTGATGGTTGTAAACCCGCTGTCCTCACCGGAGGATCCAAAAAGGTTATAGTAGTCCTGAGACATGACATAACAGGTGCTTTCCCACATCTCGATTCCTGAATTGTACGTGATCGTCTTTGCATATATATTTGATGAATCTCCCAGCCACTGATTGATGGCGTATACGGAATCTGTATTGGCTGGTTTCACAATATAGAACATGCGATACGCCGATGTATAGGAGGCGTAGAGCGTGCCATACTCCACACTTCCAAGAAAATTCTTATACAGCGGGTGGCTCCCGGAGGAACTGTAGCTCATATGTATTTTCTGCGACACATCATAAGGCCGCATATAATTGTCCAGATAGCCGTGACAGAAAGAGAGCATCTGCTCAATCGTACGCACAATCCGGTTCTGGGCGATATAATAATCGTTCCACGCCTCATAAACCAGCGCATCGCGATCCGTCTCATCCGTAATCGTCGCATCTGTGAGATAGATCTGCACTTCATACTCTGTATAAATCCGGTAGGCAGTCAGATAGATGGTCAGCGGTGTGATCGCTTCATTAATGCCTGCAGCCACCCCCTCATAAACCTCGTCCTCAGATGCATTACCGCTGGAGTAGTACTTATAGAGGTGATCCACATATGCTTCCTTATCCTCCACTTTGCTTCCCCACAGGCTTTCATCCGTCAGATCACCGCTGGACGGGAGAGCCTGCGTCGGATAGTAGGGACTGAGCATCTCCAGATATGTCATCAGATCCGTATAAAAATTAAATTCCAGTTCAGCATGTGTATCTATATCTGTACTGGAGGCAGTGTAAAAATCTTTCACCTTACCATAAGCATACCGTAACTCCTGTTCATCAGCATCTGTCAGCTCGCCGGAAACAGCATGATCCGCATAGGTTTGCAGCGCTGTCGTCAACTCATCGAATGTATCCAGCACTCCCTGGTATCTATCGGTGAAAGTGTAAAGTTCATCCCAATCAGCTTCCAGTTCCACCTTCTTAATCTCTTCGTCCACCTTCGCAATAGCCTCTTCCGTCCTCGCCTGATTCTCTGAGATCTGATTCTTAATCTCATCCAGTTCGTCCAGTATCTCATCACACTTGGAACTGATCTTTCCGAGCGTGACGCTCTGGGAGGATCCCAGCAGACGCTTGGTCGCCGACAGGATGTCCGAAATGGTGCCGTCGGTATTGTCCGCCGCCTTCCCCAGACCGAGCAGAACCCCGCGCTCTACATATTCAAGTACGATGCCCGATACATTTTTCGTGATGGCGTTGGTAATAACGCCGCCCACCATCTGCGCTTCACTCTCCGTCTCCGACGCCGATACCTGAGTGCTCACCACGGGCGTCATACATCCGGCAGCCACACACACTGCCAGCAAAACACTGAGGAAACGCTTCCTGCATGTTCTCATAACCTTCTTTCCCATATTCTGTCTCCTTTTCACACGTTGTTCACATTTTTCACATCGTGATTGTAACAGATTTTTTTTCGCCTGATAAGACATACTGCACGAAAGTGCCGCTTACTGCACGAAAATGTGAAATCACCGCGGCAAACCACCCATATGTTCCGAAACATCCTGATCTTCTGTTTCCTGTTTTTCTACATACAGGTTCCGAAAACGGAACCTGTATCTCCACAAATATTGAATTTATAATATAAAAAAAGCGGGAAGGAGGGAGACCATGATCAAATATGACAGGCTTTGGGAAACCATGGATCAAAAAGGTGTTACCCAATATGCCCTGATACACAAATATCACATGAGTAAATCCCTTCTTCAGCGCCTGCGGAAAAACGAGGGCGTCACCATGCATACCATCAATACGCTCTGCACCATTCTGGATTGTAATATTGAAGATATCGCGACATTTTATAATGACAAAAAAGATACGCATATAGATTCCGGCTACTGTGGCGTTTCAAAAGATGATTGAAATGTCATACCGTCATAAAAAATAAGGATTTGCCAGATTCCCCGGTTCATGCTACAATGTAATCTACGCGATCAGACGCACTTTGCGGCAGGTGCAAAGTACTGTCCTGAATCGTTACCATTACCAATATACAAATGCTGTGAGCCAACAGCTCGCGAACGGCAACGACAGCATACAGATATAATACCGGAGGAATGATCATGAGCTATATATACAAGACAAAAGGCACCTGTTCCACTCGCATTGAGGTAGAACTGGATGGAGATATCATAAAAGAAGTACGTTTCACCGGCGGATGCAACGGCAATCTGCAGGCGGTCTCCCGCCTGGTCGCGGGGCGCCCCGTGAGTGAGGTCATAGATACCCTCTCCGGCATTCGCTGCGGCATGCGGCCGACCTCCTGCGGCGACCAGCTCTCTAAAGCGCTTCTCGCCGCCAGAGCAGCGTCTCAGAATTAGCCGGACTTTATGACTAGTACATCGAATAATTAATAACTGGCTATAGC
>JAJBUT010000022.1 GCA_020860185.1 Lachnospiraceae bacterium
ACAGAAAAAAATGATATGATCCTGTGCGGCGAAGACAAGCTGCATAAGAGATGTTCTCAGACTAACACATGATTCTGGAAAATGCAAGCAATAATTCACAAAATAATGGATAAAACTGATTGAATTTTAATACATAAGGTACAAACTGATGTTTGTGCTTACTTTATATGCATATAATGAACATAATTTATCGAATAAAAAGTTTCAGTGAAAGCTGGGGCTTTTTTTAATGCAAACAATTTGCAATAGAAATACGATTCAAAAAAAGGAGATTTGTAAACATGGCAACAGAATTAAAATTGAAACACAACCCGGAGTATTTTAAAGATAAGACCCTGATGATCACCGGCGGGACAGGTTCCTTCGGATCTACGGTTCTGAAGCATTTTCTGGATTCGGATCTCCATGAGATCCGGATTTTTTCACGTGATGAGAAAAAACAGGATGACATGCGGCATGAACTGCAGGCGAAGCATCCGGATCTGGCCGGAAAGGTGAAGTTTTACATTGGTGATGTGCGGAATATGCGCTCCGTGCAGGATGCGGTGCAGGGTGTTGATTTTATTTTCCATGCGGCTGCGCTGAAGCAGGTGCCGTCGTGTGAGTTTTTCCCGATGGAGGCGGTACATACGAATGTGGAGGGAACGGACAATGTTCTGCACGCGGCTGTTGACGCCGGGGTGAAGCGGATCGTATGCCTGTCTACGGACAAGGCGGCCTATCCGATTAACGCTATGGGAATCAGTAAGGCTATGATGGAGAAGGTGATCGGTGCGAATGCGAGAGTCGCGGCAGGAAAGACCACTATCTGCTGTACTCGTTACGGGAATGTGATGTGCTCCCGCGGTTCGGTTATTCCGCTTTTCATTGACCAGATTAAAGCCGGGAATCCCATTACGATCACAGATCCGAATATGACCCGATTTCTGATGAACCTGGATGAGGCGGTGAATCTGGTTCTTTTCGCGTTTGAACATGGCAGGCCGGGGGATTTGTTTGTGCAGAAGTCAGATGCGAGTACAATCGGAGATCTTGCGAAGGCGGTCCAGAAGCTTTTTGGGGATACGGGAACCAATATCATCGGGACGAGGCACGGAGAGAAGCTGTTTGAGACGCTGATGACGAATGAGGAGTGTGTCCGCAGTGAGGACATGGGCAATTATTACCGCGTGCTGCCAGACGGGCGTGATTTGAATTATGACAAATTCTTTGTGCACGGGCAGGTGCAGACGATGGCAAATGAGGCGTATACCAGCCATAATACCAGACGCCTGAATGTGGATGAAACAGTTGACAAAATCATGACGACAGATTATGTGATGGACGCACTGAATATGCGTGCGTAAGAACTGTTTGCTGCTTGATGACCGTAAGAAATGACAGTATAATAACGGACCAGGAGGGTGTCGAATGGCTCCGCGGGAGCTTGATGACCGGAAGAAGTGGCAGTATAATAACGGATGGCGGATAACGGCGGGAGATATCCCGACACCGTCAGTCCGCGGATCATGGAGGATTATATATATGAATATCCTGATAACCGGCGCAAAGGGCATGGTCGGAACGGCCTTGGCCGCCAATCTGAAAAATATACGAGATAAGAAAAACCGCACAAGACCGGATCTCGTCATCGACGAGATTTACGAATATGATATTACTTCCGCACCGGAAGAACTGGATGGGTACTGTGAAAAAGCTGACTTTGTGTTTCACCTGGCGGGAGTGAACCGGCCGGAAAATCCGGAGGATTTCATGAAGGGGAATTTTGGGTTTGCTTCTGATCTGTTAGCCGCGCTCAAAAAACATAATAATAAAGCGCCCATCATGCTCTCATCCTCGATCCAGGCGACTTTGGCGGGCAGATTTGGCGATTCCGAGTATGGGAAGAGCAAGCTGGCCGGAGAAGAGCTGTTCTTCGACTACTCCCGGGAAACCGGCGCAAAAGCGGCCGTTTACCGTTTCCCGAACCTGATGGGCCACAGCCGCCCGAAGTATAACTCCGCTGTGTCTACCTTTTGCTGGGCTGTGGCAAACGATGAGCCGTTTACCGTGAATGACAGGAATACAGAGCTTGAATTGCTCTATATTGACGATTTGGTTGAGGGAATGTATGATTTGTTAGAGGGAAAGGAACAGCACTGTGAGTTCGACGGCGTGGAGACGGTTCTGACGGATACCGGCCGTTATTGCTGTGTACCTGTCACCCACAGGGTGACACTCGGCGAGATCGTTGATCTGCTGGAAGAGTTCAGGCAACAGCCGGAAACGCTGCTGATGCCGAAAATGCCGGAGGGGAGCTTTGCGAAGAGGCTGTACAGTCTCTATCTGACTTACCTCCCGACGGAAAAGTTTAAATATAATCTGAAAATGAACTGTGACGACCGGGGCAGCTTCACGGAGCTGGTTCACACTGCGGACTGCGGGCAGGTCAGTATTAACATCAGTAAACCGGGAATCACGAAGGGGCAGCACTGGCATAACAGCAAGTGGGAACTTTTCATTGTGGTGGCCGGTCACGGCCTGATTCAGGAGAGGAATACAGTTACAGGCGAAACAGTGGAGTTTGAAGTGAGCGGAGATAAAATCGAAGCCGTACACATGATCCCGGGCTGGACGCATAATATCATAAATCTGTCGGAGACAGAGAATCTGGTCACGGTGATGACATGCAATGAGATCTTTAACCCGGAGAGACCGGATACGTTTTATGAGCCTGTGTGAGTCATACGGTGACGGCGGAAAAGCAGGAGAGGAATGAAAGGATGCGGCTGCAAGCCGCATCCTGTACGGATAAAAAAGGTAAGGCGGGGTGTGGCAGGCAAGGCCGGGTCAGTTGCAAGTCGCATCCTGTACGGATAAAAAAGCGAAAATCCGGTGTGGAAGTGACCTGGCGTGACGAATACACACTGAAGGAAAAATCAGAAAATCGAAGTGAGGTATCCAAATGAAAACAGATTACAGCGATATAAGATGGCGGGAAAACGGTAAGCTGAAGCTTCTGATTATCGTTGGAACCCGTCCGGAGATCATAAGGCTGTCTGCCGTGATCCATAAGTGCCGTTTGTATTTTGATACAATTCTGGCACACTCATCACAGAACTGGGATTATTCTTTGAACGGCATCTTTTTTGAAGATTTGAAGATAGATCCGCCGGAAGTGTACATGGAAGCGGTTGGAGATGATCTTGGCGCAACTGTGGGTAATATCATCAACTGCTCGTATAAGCTGATGAGTACCATCAGGCCGGATGCAGTGCTGATTCTGGGTGATACGAACAGCTGTCTGTCCGCGATTGCTGCGAAGCGTCTGCATATTCCGATTTTCCATATGGAGGCCGGCAACAGATGTAAGGATGAATGTTTACCAGAGGAGACGAACAGAAGAATTGTGGACATCATTTCCGATGTGAACCTGGCATATTCTGAGCACGCGCGGAAATATCTCCATGAATGCGGCCTGCCGAAAGAACGTGTGTATGTGACCGGTTCCCCGATGGCAGAGGTGCTTCACAATAATCTTTCCGAAATTGAGAACTCCGATATCCACAGCAGGCTTGGCCTGGAGAAAGGCAGATACATTCTTCTTTCTGCCCACCGCGAAGAGAACATTGATACGGAGAAAAATTTCGTATCCCTGTTCACGGCTATTAATAAAATGGCAGAGAAATACGATATGCCAATCCTGTATTCCTGTCATCCCCGTTCCGGAAAAAGACTCGAAGCGTCGGGCTTCCGGCTCGATCAGCGAGTCATCCGGCACGAACCGCTGGGATTCCACGATTACAACTGCCTGCAGATGAACGCGTTCGCCGTGGTTTCTGATTCCGGCACATTGCCGGAGGAAAGCAGTTTTTTCACATCGGTTGGACATCCGTTTCCGGCTGTGTGCATCAGAACAAGTACGGAACGGCCGGAGGCGCTGGATAAGGCGTGCTTCATTCTTGCCGGGATAGACACAGTGTCCCTTCTCCAGGCAGTAGAGACGGCGGTGGAGATGAATCAGAACGGCGACTATGGAATTCCTGTGCCGGACTATGTGGAAGAGAATGTGAGTACAAAGGTGGTTAAGATTATACAGAGCTACACACGGATCGTAGATAAGATGGTGTGGAGGAAGTTCTGATAAGGAAGAACCGATCAATGGCGCGGACGTTTATTATTAAATTTGTATAAATATTCTGATTTAACAGACATTTTTTTGGCGAAATATGCTATAATCACATTTATGTATTCATACAGTGCAGATGGGGCATGGCGGAACAGAGGTGTCAAACACATTTGACTCCCTTTGATACAACAGGTCATTATCTTATGACAGTTCTCAGACAGAATACGAGGTGCAGACATTATGGCAGAGCAGCATGCGGAGATCAGAGAAAATGTTTATGACTGGCAGAATATCATGTTTCTTTACAATTCTGCAATTAAGGAAGTCCGGACAAAGCTGGATATCATGAGTGATGAGTTCCAGTTTATCTATCAATACAATCCAATCGAGTATATCAAGTCCCGGATCAAGACGCCGGAGAGCATTGTGAATAAGCTCAGGCGTGACGGTTATGAGACCACCATGAAAAATATGGTCGAGCATGTGAGCGATATCGCCGGTATACGCGTGGTGTGTTCCTTCACATCGGATATCTACCGTCTGGCGGAAGCAATCGGGAGGCAGAAGGAGTTTTCGGTCCTCTATATCAAGGATTATATCAAGCATCCGAAGGAGAGCGGGTATCGCAGCTATCACATGCATATTCAGGTGCCGATCCAGACGACGAAGGGCATCGTGCCGACGAAGGTCGAGCTCCAGATCCGGACTATCGCGATGGATTTCTGGGCCAGTCTGGAGCACAAGATTTATTATAAGTTTGAGGGCGAAGCTCCGGATTATATCAGTGAGGATCTGCAGTCCTGCGCCAGGATCGTGGCGAAGCTGGACGAGAAGATGCTGTCGCTGAATGAGGCGATCATGGAGGTGGAGGCCAGGGAGCAGAGCAGCAGCTGAGCTTTTATATGGAGATGCTGATTTTGCCAAACCACTCCTTCATTGTCCGAAGGACTTTTACAAGCTCTTCCTCCCGGATGATATACGGGACCATTGCGTACAGGTAGTTCAGGAACGGACGGCTGAAGACGCCCCGCTTGCAGGCAAACGCCTGATAGTCCCGGATATCAGCCGGATCATATACCTCCACGCACACACAGGCACCCATGATCCGCACTTCTTTTATGCGCGGATCTGTAAAGCCCTGCATTTCACGGCGGGTGATTTCTTCAATCCGGCGTATTTTGGACAGATAGTCCTCACGTTCAAACAGTTCTATGGATTTTAAGGCGACGCTGCAGGCCAGCGCATTCCCCATAAAGGTCGGACCGTGCATGAGCGCGTGCTCCGGATGATCATCGTAAAATCCGTCGTACACTCTTTGGGTGGCTACGGTCACGGCGTGGCCGATATAGCCGCCGGTCAGCCCTTTTCCCAGTACCAGGATGTCCGGCAGAACGAGATCTGCCACGAACCGGTTTCCCGTGCGCCCGAAGCCGGTCGCGACCTCATCGAAAATTAAGAGCACATCGTACCGGTCGCACAGTTCACGGGCGCGGCGCAGAAATGCGATATCATACATTCTCATGCCGCCGGCGCCCTGCAGGAGCGGCTCGACGATGAAGCAGTTCAGCCGGTCGTGGTATTTTGTAAAAGCTTCCTCCAGTGCGTCGATTTCGGTGGGGATATGCACGATATTCGGGTTTTTGCCGTATGCTTTCAGAACAAAATGGTAATCCTCATCATCGCCTGCTTCCATGGTTTTAAAGGTATCGCCGTGGTAGGCGTGTTTCAGAGAGAGAATCATCGTGCGATCGGTTTCATCCCGGTTCATATAGTACTGCAGCGCGATTTTTAATGCCACCTCCACGGCGACGCTGCCGGAATCAGAGAAAAAGCAATAATCCAGATCGCCCGGAAGCCATGACTGCAGTTTTTCGGAGAGCTTCTGAGCCGGCTCGTGCGTCAGCCCGCCCAGCATGACGTGAGCGAATTTTTTCAGCTGGTCTTCGACTGCCTGATTCAGCTCCGGATGTTTGTATCCGTGGATTACGCTCCACCAGGAGGAGACGGAATCAATGAGTTTTCTTTCCTCCGTATAGAGATATACACCCTCCGCGTCGATGATTTTATAAGGGGGATGCATGGTTTTCATTTGTTCATAAGGATACCAGATCATAGGATTCTCGCTTTCTGCTATATGGCTTCTGTACTCTGCTCACGCAGCGCGTCAGTATTTATAAAAAAAGGTTTTCCAGAGTTTCCGCATCAATTTTCAGGTCGGTGTCGCCGTCTCTGACACAGGAAAGCACCTGCAGACCTGTCAGATGTTCGCACATAAATAAATTATCTTCGTGCATGCGGTTGCCGGGTTCGTAATGGTTAAATATAATGCCTTTTGCCGGGATGCCGTGGGATCTCATATATTCCGCTGTTAACACGACGGAATTGATGGTGCCGAGGCCGGCATCGGCTGTGATGACACAGGGAAGATTTCGTTTTGTGATAAAATCCTCCAGAAAAAATTTCTGTCCGTCGAAGCGAAGCGGGCAGAGAATACCGCCGGATCCTTCGAGAACGACATAGTCATATTTTTTGCTGACGCAGTCGAAGCCATGCAGTACCACGTCCGGAACGACCGGATTTCCTTCCAGCTGCGCTGCCAGATGCGGGGAAACCGCTGTTTCATAGACGTAGGGGCACATTTCTTCAAGCGGCTGGTCGATGCCGGAGACCGTTTTGATATACAGAGCGTCTCCGGGGATGAGTTTCCCGTCCGGCGCGCGGTCATTTCCGCTCATGGCAGCCTTGTAGTAAGCTGCGCGGAGACACAGGTTCTGCAGCTTTTTCAAAATCAGCGCCGTCACATAGGTCTTTCCGACATCTGTTCCGGTTCCTGTGATAAAAAGTGTTTTGCTCATTGTGAAATCACCTCTGATTCTTATTCTTATTCGGCAGGAAATAGCCTGACATTCAGTTTTCATATGGCAGGAGATGCAGTCTGTCACTCGTTATCCATATGCCGGATTACCGGCAGGAGCCTCTTTCCTGTGACCGCGGCGAGGAAACACAGGGCTATATCGCCCGGTACGGCTAAAACAAAGCAGTAGAGAAAAAGTGTCCACACACCGATGGCGTTTCCGAGATAGAGATTACTGATCAGGTAGTAATAAATCATTCCGGAGGCGTACACGATGCCCAATCCCGTAAAATTCGCCGCCAGCAGCCGGGCGTAGCCCGGAGCGGCCACACGATGGACGATGGTACCGGTGACAAAAGCGCCGATCGCAAAGCCGATGATGTAACCGAAGGTGGGCTGAAAAATATAAAAGATACCGCCTCCTTCCGTAAAGACCGGCAGGCCGATGAGACCGATGATGATATAGACGCAAACGGAAATCGCGCCGTATTTTCCTCCGAGTAAAATCCCGGCCAGCATGGTAAATAAAAACTGTAAAGTAAAGGGTACGACCGGAATCGGTATCCGGATAAACGCGCCGACGGCTATGAGAGCTACGAACAGCGCACATAAGACCAGGTTTCTTGTTTTTTTCATGGATTCAGATTACCTCCCGAAAGAAAACATATCATATCAATACACATAATGTCAACCAATAATTCAAAATATAAGTTAACAATTAAATGAACGTGAAAGACAGCCCGTCCGGACTGTCTTTCACGTTCATTTATATTTAGGAACTGTTAAAGAATTAATCTTCACATCTAAATCTTTCTATGCTGCGTTGTCGTCAATCGACGTATCCCGAAACTGTTACGAAATAATATGACTGCTTTTAAGCCAGATCTATATTCGATGAATTCAGATAGGTCTCCTGCTCCGGCGTCAGCACATCAATCGTCTTTCCGAGGAAGCGAAGCTTGCGGTTCGCGACCTCGAGATCCACCTCCCTGGGAACGCTGATCAGCTTTTCTGTCAGATTTCCGGCGTTTTCAACCAGATATTTCGCGCTCAACGCCTGGATGGCGAAGCTCATATCCATGATCTCGGCGGGGTGTCCGTCGCCGGCGGCCAGGTTCACCAGGCGTCCCTCCGCCAGCACATAGATCCAGTTCTCCTCTGAAATCTGATAACCGGTGATATTTTTCCGCTGGTCGATTGTGTCGAGGGCGATCTCGCGGAGCCGTTTCATATCGATTTCCACATCGAAATGCCCGGCGTTGCACAGGATCGCGCCGTTTTTCATGACGCGGAAATCCTCCTCGTCGATGACTCCGGCGCAGCCCGTCACGGTGATGAAGAAGTCGCCGATCCTGGCGGCCTCGTTCATGGGCATGACATCAAAGCCGTCCATCACGGCTTCAATCGCCTTGATCGGGTCGATCTCTGTGACGATGACCCTCGCACCGAGACCCTTTGCGCGCATGGCGACGCCCTTGCCGCACCAGCCGTAGCCCGCCACGACCACGTATTTCCCGGCAACGATAAGGTTTGTCGTCCGGTTGATGCCGTCAAAGACGGACTGTCCCGTGCCGTAGCGGTTGTCAAAGAGGTGCTTGCAGTCGGCGTTGTTCACCAGCACCATGGGGAAACGAAGCTCGTCCTGTTTCGCCATGGCGATCAGGCGGATGATGCCGGTTGTGGTTTCCTCACAGCCTCCGATGACATAAGGAATCTTGTCCTGCATCTTCGTGTGCAGCATGTGTACGAGATCGCCGCCGTCATCGATAATGATATTACAGTTGTTTTCCAGTACCTGCTGAATGTACGCGTTGTACTCTGACTCTGTGCAGTTGTAGCGGGCGTATACATTCAGACCGTCCGCTGCGAGCGCTGCGGCTACATCGTCCTGCGTGGAGAGCGGGTTGCTTCCTGTGATGTACATCTCGGCGCCGCCGGCTGCCAGCACCTTGCAGAGGTAAGCGGTCTTGGCTTCCAGATGGATGGAGAGTGCGATTCGAATTCCTTCAAAAGGGCGGTCTTTTGTGAAATCTGCCTCCAGGCTGCGGAGCAGCGGACAGTTCTTGCGTACCCAGTCAATTTTATGTGCTCCGGAGGGAGCGAGAGAAATGTCTTTAATGGAACTCATGGTTTCCTCCTGTGTTGTTTTTATTTGTACAAGTCTGTGAAATGCCTTTTGTAACTGTTCAGTACTTTAGTAGTTACTGCTTTCCTATTATAAATACTAAGAGAATATCTTGCAATACCCTGATTTTCTTTGGATGGACTTTCACAGATGTTGGCGCGCTGCGGCAGCAGCGCATGTGTGATTGATGAGAATACGACTTGTAACTATGCCTCATTGCGTGGTATCATAGCTTTATACCGCTCCCATTACGGCATGGCAGGAGTGTGGAGCGCGAAGGAATCTGTAAGGAACTGTCCTCACAGGGTCAGATAACAGGAACAGGAAAAACATATGATTTTAATCACAGGCGGAGCCTATCAGGGACAATCTTTTTTTGCGGGAAACCTGCAGGAGGAAGCACTGCGGAAGGGCATGTGTAAGCCTCCGGTGAAAGAAAATATCCATCTGCTTGTTGCGGCGGAGATAAAAGCGGGGCGGGATCCGTATCTGATTTTTGATCAGATGACAGACGAGCACCCGGATATGATTTTTACGGCAGATGAGCTGGGCTGCGGAATTGTCCCGGCAGATGCTTTTGACCGGGAATGGCGGGAGACGACCGGGCGGATCTGCTGTCGGCTGGCACAGCGGGCGGAGGCGGTTTACCGGATGACCTGCGGGATCGCGGTGAGGATTAAATAAATAAAACCGCAATGTTTTCGGCCTGACCACGCAGCAAGTGCGTGGTCAGGAGTGACCAGTACAATAAATCTCTGTATATATTACGAAAAAGGCTTGCTTTTTGTCTGTGTTTGCTGTAATATAGCCAACGTAGCGACAGATGTTCGTGAGACACGGACATCTGCGGCGGGATGTTTTCGGTACTTTGATGATGGAGGATATTGAGATGAGTGACAGATTAAAAGTCGGAATTTTAGGCGGAACCGGTATGGTCGGGCAGCGATTTATTTCTCTGCTGGAGAACCATCCCTGGTTTGAGGTGACCACGATTGCGGCAAGCCCGCGTTCCGCGGGAAAGCGCTATGAGGATGCGATCGGAGGCCGCTGGAAGATGACGACGCCGATGCCGGAGGCGGTGAAGGATATCGTTGTCAAGAATGTGAACGAGGTGGAACAGGTTTCCGCGGGCGTGGATTTTCTGTTCAGCGCCGTGGATATGTCCAAGGATGAGATCAAAGCGATCGAGGAGGCCTATGCGAAGACAGAGACACCGGTCGTATCCAACAACAGCGCGCACCGCTGGACGCCGGATGTGCCAATGGTCGTTCCGGAGATCAACCCGCAGCACATGGATGTGATACAGTATCAGAAAAAGCGTCTCGGCACGACGAGAGGATTTATCGCGGTGAAGCCAAATTGTTCCATTCAGTCGTATGCGCCGGCGCTTACCGCATGGAGAGAGTTTGAGCCGTATGAGGTAGTGGCGACCACCTATCAGGCGATCTCGGGCGCGGGGAAGACCTTTAAGGACTGGCCGGAGATGGTGGAGAACGTCATCCCCTATATCGGCGGCGAGGAGGAAAAGTCCGAGAAGGAGCCGCTCCGTCTCTGGGGTGAGATTGATGAAAAGCAGGGGGTGATCGTCCCGGCAACCGCTCCGGTAATCACCTGCCAGTGTATCCGGGTGCCGGTGCTGAACGGCCACACGGCGGCTGTATTTGTAAAGTTCCGCAAGAAAGTGACGAAGGAACAGCTGATCGAGAAGCTGACCTCATTTTCCGGGCTTCCGCAGGAGCTGAATCTTCCGAGTGCGCCGAAGCAGTTTATCCGCTATATGGAGGAGGACAATCGTCCGCAGGTACAGCTGGATGTGGAGTATGAGAGAGGCATGGGTGTCAGTATCGGACGCCTCCGCGAGGATACCGTGTATGACTGGAAGTTTGTGGGGCTGTCCCACAATACTGTCCGCGGCGCGGCCGGCGGAGCGGTGCTCTGCGCGGAGCTGCTCGCGGCGCAGGGATATATCACAAAAAAATAAATGACAGCATCATTTGATCAGGATGGACAGGACGCGATTCTTATTTTAAAGAGCGCGTCCTGTTTTATTTCTTTTATATATCGTGAATGACTGTTTTTCAGCCTTTGATGAAGAATCAATGCCGGTCATCCGTTCCATTTGATTTTTTATACTGAGAGTTACCCGAAAGTTATTAAGAATATTCGCCAAAAAAGCAGAAAAATCCTTCTCGTATGTTCTGAAATCCACACGACATTTCACAAAAATGATTTCATGTTGTCGAATTCCTTGACATTCAAAATTATCCTCCTATAATGGGGTTTGGATGGTATACCAATGGTATACATATTAAATACATAAAGTACACACGCGGGATGCAAAAACGGAAAATGTGTAACATGACACACAGAGAGGTGCAAAATGGGCGAAAAAGCAACGATCACAAGTATGGATTTCCTGGAGGCGACGAATGTCAGGGGGATGGATATCGCCTCGAACCGTCCGCTGTTGTTTCAGAAATCGCGCGCGGCGGAGAAGAAGGAAAAGGAAGATGAGATCCGGCGGGTGAAAACCTGCTGCCGGGCCTGCATCGCGAACTGCGGCGTGATCGCGACGGTCAAAAACGGCCGTGTGATCAAACTGGAGGGCAATCCGGAAGACCGGATGAGCAAGGGCCGCATGTGCGCGAAGGGATTATCCGGTATTCAGGCGCTGTATCATCCGAACCGGAACAAGTATCCGATGATGCGCGTGGGCAAGCGGGGCGCGAACAAATGGCGCCGTATTTCTTGGGACACGGCCATTGACATCATCGCGAAGAAGCTGGTGGAGACCAAAGAAAAATACGGAGCGGAGACTGTGTTCTGCTCCACGGGCGGGGGCGGCAACCCGGAGATCTGGAGTATCGCGCGTTTCTGCAACATTTTCGGGACGCCGAACTGGTTTGAGCCGGGCTGCGCGCAGTGTTATCTGCCGCGTGTTCTGTCCTACACGATGATGTACGGCGGAACGGATCCGAGCATCGCGGACTCGAATGCGCTGGAGATTTATGACACGGAGAACACGCCGATTCAGTGTCTGGTGCTCTGGGGCACCGATCCGTCCTATTCCTGCCCGGCGAGCGGCGGCGGAGCCGTGGCGGATCTGCGGGCCAAGGGGGTAAAAACAGTTGTGATCGATCCGAGGCTTACGCCGGACGCGGCGAAGGCGACCGTGTGGCTGCCGGTGCGGCCGGGGACCGACGTCGCGCTGATGCTGGGCTGGATCCGGTATATTATGGAGCAGGAATATTATAATGATGATTTTGTGATGAAATGGACGAATCTCCCTTACCTGGTCGATGCACAGACGAAGATGCTCTGGCGCGCGGAAGTCAGTGAGGATCCCGATATTCCGGATACATTTATGATATGGGATGAGAACACAGGGAGTGCCTGTCCCATGGAATATCCGTGGAATGAGGATCTGTTGCCTGTCCTGAAGGGTACTTTTGAAATCGATGGGAGGATATATAAGACCGGATTTCAGCTGCTGTGGGAGCAGGCGGAGCCGTATACACTGGAGCATGTGGGGGAGATCTGCGGCCTGGAGCCGGAGCGCATTGAGCGGGGTATCCGCGTCTACGCGGAAAATACGCCGGGCGGCATTGCTCTGGGGGTGAGCACGGATCAGACGCCGAACTCGGTCCAGGCTTCCATGGCCACCGCGATTCTGGATCTGCTGATGGGAAACGTGGAGCAGCCGGGGTCGCTGCTGCAGCGCTTCCGGACCAGCGGCGTGTTTGATCAGCCGAATTATCCGGTCCCCATCGCGGCGGATCTTCTGCCGGATGAACAGCTGAAAAAACGCCTGGGCGGCATAGAACACAAAGGACTGCACATCTGGTATGCCGGGCATATCACCAGCATTTTTGACGCGGTACTGACCGGAAAACCGTACAAGCCGAGAGTATGGATCGACCGGTCCGGCAATAAGATGGCTGCAGTCGCCGACAGCCAGAAGGTGAGAAAGGCCATCGATGAACTCGATTTCATTGTGCATATGTACATGTATCCGACCTCATTTTCTTCCTACGCGGATATCCTGCTTCCCACGGAGGAATGGCTGGAGACGAACATGATCGTTGAGACCTGCAATACGCTTTGCGCGCGGCAGCAGGTGACGCATCTGTGGGAGACGATGGATGAGACGCTGATCTGGTCAAAGATCGCGAAGCGCTGCGGCGAGCTGGGAGACGAGGGCTGCCGGAAAGCGTTTGACGCGGAATATATGGGGGACAATCTGCCCTACTGGGATAATGTGACGGATCTCTGGGACCATTTTCTGGGACGGGTCGGTCTGACCTTTGAGAAATTAAAACATATCACGCCTTACACTTACATGTCAAAGGATGAGTGGAAGGAATATTACGTATACAAAAAGACGGATCCGAAGACGGGTCTTCCGCAGGGCTTTGCCACGCCGTCGAAGAAATGCGAGCTTTACCTGGAAAGCATGATTACGCTGGGACGGACCGGACAGCCGTTTTCAAAATGCGAGCTTCCGCCATCCTCAAAGGAGTATGAGCCGCTTCCCTACTATCTGGAACCGGTGGAGAGTCCGCTGGATGCGGATGGTCTGGCCGCGGAGTTCCCGCTTACCATGACGGGCGGACGGGTGCCTTTTTTCCATCACAACACGCTGCGGAACGTGCCGTGGCTGCGGGAAATCTACCCGGTTCCGGAGCTGTGGATGTTTCCGACAGATGCGGAAAAATACGGGCTGGAGGACGGTCAGTGGGCGTGGATCGAGTCAAAGCGCGGGAAAATCCGCGCGGTGGTGTCTGTCACGCAGGGCATCCGGCCGGGCGTTGTGTATATGGAGCGTTTCTGGAATCCGGAAACGCTGAATACAAAGACACACGGCTGGAGGGAAATGAATGTCAATATGCTGACGCGGGCGGAAGGTCCCTTTAACGATGTGGTGGGAACCTACACGCTGCGCGGCTTTCAGGTGAAGGTATATCCGGCGGAGGGCGCTCCGGAGGGAATCTGGCAGAGCCCGCAGGACTTCAGTTCCTGGCTGGCACAGCCGACGGACCGGACGCTGGAGGTATCTGCATAAGGAAGAGGAGGGGCTTTATGAAACAATATGCGTTTGTCATCGAACT
>JAJBUT010000070.1:0-13174 GCA_020860185.1 Lachnospiraceae bacterium
GTACAACGGCATCCGCTGTCGTCGATTACGGCAGGGTTACCGATCAGGTATATGTGGGGGCGTGGAGATAACTGATGACGGAATACTCTCCAGATGTATGAAATACAGGGTTTTTAATGCAGAAAACGGATAACTGCATATCACTTTTTGTATAAAGTTATGCGAAAACAGTGATATACAAATCCGACATTATGGTATATAATATTAACTGTATAGTAATTATACAGTTGAGCAGAATGACACATCGTTTTATGCTCTCATTTTCTCCTATTATATATTTTTTCTCCCTGAGAGGGGACCTGTATTTTCCCGCCGGTCTGTAAAGCCTGTTGACCGGATGAAGAACGGCAGGCTTTACAGACCGGCGGGAATGTACTGCAGGTGTGAGGAAAAGAGAACGGGATTCGAGGTGTGTCATGCAGAAACGGAATAATTATATCTCAGAGTATGAATAACTATATGCGAAAGAGAGTGCACCGTGAAGAGCTGTTTGGGTGTATAATGCAGATGTTCTGAGAGACAGGAAGGTTCCTGACTGACTATAAGTTTCTGGTCATGACTGAGGTAGAGGACAGACATTGGCCAGATGTGAGATACAGACGATTATTTCCCCGGGTTGCGAAGGCGAAGGAGGCTTTCGATCCGGGGATAATCTATTATATGGCATCTTGTTTCAGTTATGCAGAATCGTAAATACAACATTACATATGACGAATAACTAAATTCTGAAAAAGTGTTGTCTTATGAGGAATCCGGATTACCGTTTCCCTGAAAATGTGATATAGTATTACACGTAAAGCCCCATTTTTGACACTTGTTTCGAGTGTAAAGTAAGATGCGCAGGTTTCCGCTAACAGAACCTGCGCATCTTATTTTTGTCGGGTGGTTATGCAATAGACGGATTACATTTTTTAAAACACGCATAACCGTTAAAACGAAATAAATTGAATCGTTTTAGCGCTGTATGCTATAATTTTTTTGTACAAATTATGCAAAACAAAGTTGTTCAATACGCAGCAGCACTACACGTAAGTCTGGTTGACAGCAGATTCTTCAGTATGATGCTTTTCAATTGGACTTTTTATATTCAGATATTCAGACAGCTTTGTTTTGTACATATTGAGGAAGGGAGAACCTATATGAAGAAAAGGAAAGTTTTCAAGAGAGCGCTTGCTGTCACTGTATCGGCAGCCATGGTCGCGGGTTCCGGCATCTCCGCTCTTGCGGCGGATTACAATTTCGAGCCTCCGACATCACCGATGGAAGTGGATGATAACATTATCACCGCTTCCGTTCACAGAGCAGGATCCGTTCTTCCGGAGATTCTGGGAATGAACACCTGCTGCGGATTCAGCATGATCAACGGCAGCATGCCGACATCGCTGGAGGAGGCCAAGACGAAGCTGATGCTCGGCGTATTCGGCACGGATGCGAATGACAGTCCGGATCCGTATTATTATAATTATTTTTACAATTTTTATGCTGAGGAGAATGGTCTGGAACTGTCCGAGGACGCTGTGATCATTCCGGAGAACAATGTCGCCGCGAGTCCCGCGAAGGCAGATACGACGATCATTGACGAGTACGGCACATCCATTTCGCTGGCGGGGCGGCCGGATGTTCTGATCGGCGTTTCCTCCAGCAATTCAGCGGGTGATCTGGATGGCTATGATGAGTTGATCCAGGCGATTCGCGACGGACTGGGCGACGATTATTATCAGGAGGGTGATGAGGATTACTCACCGTATCTGGTTTCCTATACCACGACGACGACTTATGATATGATCTCGGCTCTGAATGAGACGGCGAATGTCATGAATGTTATCACTGCGAAGACCGGCAAGACCGGACGTTACGGCGATCCGCTTGCGATCGCGGAGCAGTTCGGCGATTATGTCTGTGGCGTCTCCACCTACGTACTGTCCGAGCTGGAGAATCAGGGCCTTGAGAAGAAGACGGTGGCGGTTGTGCAGAACATTAACTCTGACGGCACCTTCACTCTCGCTGACGCGGCTTCTCAGGATGCGACGTCCACGGTTCGTGGCGTAGAGTATGTGGCTCTGGTATCTGACAACATCGCTGCAGAGGTTGGCACGACGGGCGTTACCGGCGAGCAGCTGCTGACGGCGGATGTTGTGATTATTTCCGGTTCCAACGGCGGCGGCTCTGACGACACGGCTCTGCCGAATACCGAGGAAGGTCTGATCGCGGCTCTTGAGGTGAGCGGTTATGATGAGACTGACATCGAGGATATGATGGTCATCACCTCGAATCCGGATTCCATCTACGGTATCACGATGAACTCCATTGAAAACGGTATGGGCTTCGGCTACTTTATCGGCTATATGTACAGTGATATGCTGGACATTGATCCGGTTGAGATGTGCGCGTACTTCTATGAGCAGTTCTACCATGTGTCCGATTTTGATTCTCTGCAGAGTATCACGAACACCACATACTCCGATGTGACGCTTCCGGAGGGCATGAGCACCGACCTGAGCGACTACAACACCGATGAGATCAATGAAAAGCTGGCACAGGGCAAGGAATATTACTATGACAACTTCTCGGATTTCGCTGAGACGGCTCTGACCACGGTATGGCCGGAGGATCAGTCCGGGATTGCCGCGGGTTCTTCCAAGAACTATACCTCTGTTGATTCTTCGGGTCTGAAGCTGAGTGCTCTCGCGAGCGCGATGGCGGATTCTGATACGATCACGGCGAAAGCTGACTCTTACACCGAGGACAGCTATGCTGATTATGAGGCGGCGCTGACCAATGCACAGACCGTGATGAACAACTCCTCATACTTTACACAGAGTGAGGTAAATTCGATCAGAGCGGCTCTGGTATCGGCGAAAAACGCGCTGGTTGAGGAGACGGTGGAGACGGTTGCCGGCGATACGATCGGTATCCGCAGCGGAAATACCTTCTATCTCTATGAGCAGCTGGGAGATACGGTTTACAGCGTAGAGCTGGATTACGGAAGATCAACAGATGAGATACTGATCGGCGACTGGAACGGCGACGGACTCGATACACTCTGCAGACGCCGTGACAACGCGTACTATTTCCAGGAATATATCAGTGACAGCACAGTGAATTATTTCTACAGTACAACATTCGGCAGGGCGGATGACGAAGTATTTGCGGGAAAATGGAGCACTGCGGAGGAAACCACGTCAGAGGAATCCACATCGGAGGAGGCCGCGTCAGAGGAAGCCTGATCCGGGGAAACTGAATGATAGTATATAAACATATTGTGAAATAGTCAGAAGGGGAACCGTTCATTCTGGGCGGTTCCCCTTCTGATTATTTTGTAACAGCTGTGAGCATCCTTTATAGTGAATGATAAATTATTTTTGTCGTTCACTATAAATTCATACTCGACAACAACCTGTGGCTGTGATATATTAAATGTGTTCAAAACACATTTTTGATTCTAAAATTTCATGATGTGTTCTGCGTTCCGTTCACCGGTTCTCGGTGCGGGATGTCTGAGATCCGGCTTTTCGCCAGTTACTATTTTACAAAACAGAATGCGGACAGGCGAAAAGAAAATTTTCCTGTCTGACGAAGAAAGACAGGAGGAAAAATGAAAGAAAACAACAGAATACCGAAACAGGCACCAGACACGATGCGTGATATCAGCAGTAAACGGATCTTTCAGGATCCGGTTTTATGTTCGCAGTTTCTGCGAGACAATATGGACATACCTGAATTCAAAAATGTTCAACCGGAGGATATAGAGGATGTATCTGAACGCTATTATCCTTTTATTGGCAGTGAATTTCAGTCTGACACAGTGAAGAGGATTCACATTCGTAATGCAGATGGAAGTGATAAAGAAGAATCGGTGTATCTGATTTCTCTGATTGAGCACAAAAGCGGTGTGGATTATAATGTGTCCATGCAGATTTTGAAATACATGGTCTGCATCTGGGATGACTATGGGAAAGAACAGGAACGAATCAAAGAGGGCGTTACAAAGCGGAAATATTTCAAATATCCGGCTATTCTTCCGATTGTTTATTATGAGGGAGCGGCAAAGTGGACGGCAGATATGCATTTGCGTGACAGGATACAGAAGGGCAACGCGTTCGGTTGTTATATTCCGGATTTTATTTACAGGGTAGTTCGGAATCATGACTATACGAATGAGGAACTGCTGGCGAGGGGAGACGCCATATCCCTGCTCATGATGATCAATAAAGTACAGACTGCTGAGGATTTTCGTGAGTTTTGCCAGTCGCCGCCGGAGGAAATGGATCAGATATTGAAAAATACTTCAAAATCCATCCGCGGCACGATCCGGGATACGATGTATGGTCTGCTGATGAAAATGAATGTGCCTGTGGACGAAGCGAACCAGTATGTGGAATCAGTGGAGGGGTGTCGTATGGGATATTTGTTTGAGAACATGGAAAAGATTGATATTCAGGAGGAACGGCGCAAGACTGCGGAAGAAAGGGAAAAAAGAGAAAAGATTCAGAAGGAATCTGAGGAATTAAAGCAGGAAGTAGAAGGATTAAAACAGGAAGCGAAAGACGCAAAGCGGGAAGTAGAAGGATTAAAGCAGGAAGCGGAAGACGCAAAGCAGGAAGCGGAAGACGCAAAGCAGGAAGCGGAAGACGCAAAGCAGGAAGCGGAAGACGCAAAACAGGAAATAGAACGTCTGAAAAAGCTTCTTGTGTTGCATGGAGTTCCGGAGGAATAAAGAGTACGGGACGGGTAGAATGCAGGAGGATGCGATTTCAGAAGTGATATGGAAAGAGGGTAACTGTGAAGGTACTGAACAGTTACGAAAGAGTTTTTATATAACGGAGGAACAGCCATGAGCAGAGTACGCAGAGTATATGTGGAAAAGAAGCGTGATTATGCCGTGAAGGCACGGGAACTGGAGTCTGAGATCCGGAGTTATCTCGGTATTTCCGGTGTTACAGGGGTGCGCGAGCTGGTGCGCTATGATGTGGAGAATGTCTCAGACGATACGTACCGCAAGGCGGTAGTCAGTGTGTTCTCTGAACCGCCGGTGGATGATGTCTATGAAGAGGAGTTTGATACGGCCGGCGCAAAGGTTTTCAGCGTTGAATATCTGCCGGGGCAGTTTGATCAGCGTGCGGATTCTGCTGAACAGTGCGTGAAGCTGTTAAACGAGGAGGAGAATCCCCTGATTCGTACGGCGACGACCTATGTGATCGAGGGTGATATTACAGATGAACAGCTGGCGGCGATCAGACATCACTGCATCAATCCGGTTGATTCCAGAGAGACCGGTCTGACGAAACCGGAGACGCTGGTACAGGATTTTGCTGATCCGGAAGACGTGATCGTATTTGACGGATTTTCTGCTATGGCGGAGTCAGATCTGCGGGGACTCTATGATTCTCTCGGACTTGCCATGACGTTTCAGGATTTTCTTCATATTCAGAATTATTACGCGGGGGAGGAGCGCCGCGATCCGACGATGACAGAGATTCGCGTGCTGGATACCTACTGGTCTGACCACTGCAGACACACGACGTTTTCTACTGAGCTGAAGGAGGTCAGCTTTGGAGATGGCTATTATCTGGAACCGATTCGGAAGACCTACGAACAGTATCAGGCAGATTTTGCGGAGATGTACACGGATCGTCCGGACAAGTTCCCCTGCCTGATGGATCTGGCTCTGATGGCGATGAAGAAACTGAAAAAAGAAGGAAAACTTGCTGACCAGGAGGAATCGGATGAGATCAACGCCTGTTCTATCGTGGTTCCGCTGATCGTGGACGGGAAAGAGGAGGAGTGGCTGATCAATTTCAAGAATGAGACGCATAACCATCCGACAGAAATCGAGCCGTTCGGCGGCGCAGCGACATGTCTCGGCGGCGCGATCCGCGATCCGCTTTCCGGGCGCACCTATGTGTATCAGGCGATGCGTGTGACCGGCGCGGCAGATCCGACGGGTTCTGTCCGGGATACGCTGCCGGGCAAGCTGCCGCAGAAGAAGATCGTGCGCTCGGCGGCGGGCGGCTACAGTTCTTACGGCAACCAGATCGGGCTGGCCACGGGTCTGGTAAAGGAAATCTATCATCCGAACTATGTGGCGAAGCGTATGGAGATCGGCGCAGTGCTGGGGGCTGCTCCCCGACGCGCGGTGCAGAGACTGACTTCGGATCCGGGCGATATCATTATTCTGCTCGGTGGTCGGACCGGCCGCGACGGCTGCGGCGGCGCGACGGGCTCTTCCAAGGCGCACACGACGGCGTCCATCGATACCTGCGGCGCGGAGGTGCAGAAGGGCAATCCGCCGACGGAGCGAAAGATCCAGAGACTGTTCCGCCGCGAGGAGGTTTCTTACCTGATAAAAAAATGCAATGATTTCGGCGCCGGCGGCGTGTCGGTCGCCATCGGCGAACTGGCGGACGGACTGCGTGTGGATCTTGATAAGGTTCCGAAGAAGTATGCCGGCCTGGATGGAACCGAGCTGGCGATTTCCGAGTCTCAGGAGCGCATGGCTGTGGTGATCGCGCCGGTGAATGTGGATCAGTTCCTTGCCTATGCGAGAGAAGAGAATCTCGAGGCGGTTCCGGTTGCGGTGGTGACGGAAGATCCCCGTCTGGTGCTTGTCTGGAGAGGGAAGGAGATCGTGAACCTGTCCCGCGCGTTCCTGGATACGAACGGTGCGCATCAGGAAACCCGTGTCGCGGTTGACATCCCGGCGAAGGAGGACTGTTATCTTGACAGGATCGCGATCGAAGCGGTCGCAGATGATATAAAGAAAAATGATATACGAGCCGCGTGGCTGGATACCCTGCGGGATCTGAATGTGTGCTCACAGAAGGGTCTGGTTGAGATGTTTGACGCATCCATCGGCGCGGGCAGCGTGTTCATGCCCTACGGAGGACGCTATCAGCTGACGGAGACGCAGGCTATGGCGGCGAAGGTGCCGGTGATGAGCGGGAAGTGTGACGCGGTGACACTGATGAGCTATGGTTTTGACCCGTATCTGTCGAGCTGGAGCCCCTACCACGGGGCTGTCTATGCCGTGGTGGAGTCTGTCGCGAAGATTGTGGCGGCGGGCGGCGATTATAAAAAAATCCGATTCAGTTTTCAGGAATATTTCCGCAGGATGAGTGAGGAGCCGTCCAGATGGAGCCAGCCGTTTTCGGCGCTCCTCGGCGCGTACAGCGCGCAGTTGGGATTCGGCCTGCCGTCGATCGGAGGCAAGGATTCCATGTCGGGCACCTTCAATGATATCGACGTACCGCCGACGCTGGTCTCCTTTGCGGTGGATGTGGCACAAGTGCAGGATATTGTGACACCGGAGATGAAAACGCCGGGCGATAAGCTGATGCTGTTCACTGCCGACCGGGACGCTTACGGACTGCCGGATTATGATCAGCTGATGCGGATGTATGATGTGGTGTATTCCCTGATACAGGAGAAGAAGCTGACGGCGGTCTATGCGCTGGATGCAAAAGGACTGATCGCGGCGGTCAGCCGCATGGCGTTCGGCAATAAGCTGGGCGTTTCCCTCCGCGGCTGCCTGAAGCCGGAGACAGCGTTCGCGCCCGGATTCGGAAGCCTGGTGGCAGAGACGGCGCCGGAGGATACTGACGCAGTGAAAGCAGCGATGGAGGCGGCGGGTCTTCGCTCGAACGTGAGCATCGCGGGCTCTGTCCTCGGGGAACAGGTTTTCCGGTATGGTGAAGTGCAGATTCCCGCGGAAGAGGCGATGACAGCATGGACCGGCACGCTTGAAAAAGTATTCCCGACGAAAGCGAGCCTGGACACGTCAGAATTGCCGCTGAAGCTCTATGCCGCGAAGGATATCTATATCTGTAAAAATAAAATTGCAAAGCCGACGGTGTTTATCCCGGTATTCCCGGGGACGAACTGCGAATACGATTCCGCGAAAGCGTTTGAGCGGGCGGGAGCGAACGTGGTGACGAAGGTCTTTAAGAATCTGACGGCGGAAGATATCCGGGATTCTGTCGAGATATTTGAGAAGGCGATTCGCCAGGCACAGATTATCATGTTTCCCGGCGGCTTTTCCGCGGGTGATGAGCCGGAGGGGTCTGCGAAGTTCTTTGCGACTGCGTTCCGCAACGCGAAGATAAAGGAGGCTGTTGAGAAACTGCTGAATGAGCGGGACGGCCTTTGCCTCGGCATCTGCAACGGTTTTCAGGCGCTGATCAAGCTGGGGCTGGTTCCCTACGGGCGCATTCAGGACGGAAATGCCGACTCTCCGACTCTGACCTACAATACCGTCGGACGGCATATTTCGAAGATGGTTTATACGAAGGTGGTTTCTAACAGGTCTCCGTGGCTTGCGCAGGCGGAACTCGGGAAAGTCTACACGAACCCGGCTTCACATGGTGAGGGACGCTTTGTTGCGAACGGTGCGTGGCTCGATCAGCTGATCGCAAACGGGCAGGTGGCGACGCAGTATGTCAATGAGGACGGCATCCCGACGATGGACGAGGAGTGGAATGTCAACGGCTCCTATCTGGCGATCGAGGGCATCACGAGCCCGGATGGACGGATCCTTGGAAAAATGGCGCATTCCGAGCGCCGGGGCGACGGCGTCGCGGTCAATATCTATGGAGAGCAGGACATGCGGATTTTTGAGTCCGGCGTGGCGTTTTTCCGGGATTAAATCAACGGCTGTTCACGACCAAAACAATTGTCATTGCGCCCGACGTAACAGTATCAAAAGCCAGAAAATATCAGAAAAAATGTTGGATATGCTTAAAATGTGTGATAATATTATATTATCTGAGAAGAATGGAAGGCATAATATGAATATGACAGAAATTGCCAGAATCATTTTAGGCTTGAGAGCTGACGGATGGGATGAAAAAAATAAATGGTTTTATGCTGTTTATAGAGACAGGAGAGGAACAGTATAAGCCGAAAGGAAAAAGGAAAAAGAATCATATATGTGAAAAACGGAGACTTTGGTCTCCGTTTTTTGTCAATATAGTTTATGTAACAGAAGCAGCCGTCATATGGAAAGCATCTGCCTGTTCTGAAAAAATCAGATTTTGATGAGATTATGTAAAATAAATTTACAAATCATCCCAAAACCCTTACAAAAAATTTACTCCCGTGTGATTTTGTATTTTACAAATGCCTGCTAATATCCCATTTGTAGCGAGGAAAGCGAATTGAAAAACAAAAAAACAGCTTTCAGAAAAAGAAAAAAGGAGAGAAATTATGAAATTCAGAAAAGCATTGGCATTGACACTTTGCGCTGCGTCAGTCGCAGGCATGACTTTATCCGGTTGCGGAAGCAGCTCTTCCTCCGACACGACAGAGGATGCCGCGAATTCCGCAGCGGACACTGACGCGGAGGAGACAGAGGATGCTGCACAGAGTGCGGACGCATCCGATTTTGACACTTCTTCCACAATTTCCGTATTATCCCGCGAGGATGGTTCCGGTACCAGAGGCGCGTTTATTGAGCTGTTCGAGATCGAGCAGAAGAACGAGGATGGCGAGAAAGAGGATATGACCACTGTGGATGCTACCATTACAAACAACACAGAGGTTATGATGTCGACCGTAGCCGGTGATACATACGCGATCGGTTACTGCTCCCTGGGGTCTTTGAACGATACCGTAAAGGCAGTACAGATCGACGGCGTGGACGCAACAGTTGAGAATGTGTCCGACGGTTCCTACGCGGTAGCTCGTCCGTTCAATATCGTAACGCAGGATGATCTGAGCGATGTGGCGCAGGACTTCATCGACTACATCCTGAGCGCGGACGGCCAGGCTGTGATTTCCGAGAATGGCTACATCGAGATCACAGAGGGCGAGGCTTTTGAGACCAGCGGAGCATCCGGAAGCATTTCCGTTGCCGGCTCTTCCAGCGTATCTCCGGTTATGGAGAAATTAAAAGAGGCTTATGAGGAGATTAACCCGAACGCGACCATTGAGATCCAGACCAGTGATTCCACCACAGGCGTCACAAACGCGATCGAGGGTACCTGTGATATCGGTATGGCCTCCCGTGACCTGAAGGAAGAGGAAACCGGCGTAACCGCTACGACCATTGCCATGGACGGTATCGCGGTTATCGTAAACAATGACAATCCGATCGATAACCTTTCCTCTGAGATGGTTCAGCAGATTTTCATGGGCGAGATCACCACATGGAGCGAGGTGGAGTAAGGCTGTATTTGATTTCCTGCAGGTTCCCGCAACGGGGATAACGGTATGGATCTGAAAATCAGCGGGGTAATCTCCGTGGTGTTGTAAAAAAGAAATAACACAAACGGTTGGTTTTGTATCCTCTATACATGGCATAGTACAGTTGTAGGACGGCAGATATATCAGACCGATATATCTGCCGAATTACAAGTAAGAGTTGAGGTTTGTATGAAACAGAAAGAAAAATTTTTTGAGATTGTGTTCCTGATCGTTGCGTGCATCTCCATTCTGTGTGTGGCCTGTATCTGCGTGTTTCTCTTCATTAACGGCATTCCCGCCATGGGAGAGATCGGCCTGTTTAAATTTCTGGGCGGTACGACGTGGAAACCGGGCAACGGTAAGTACGGTATTTTCCCGATGATCGTCGGCAGCCTGTATATCACGGGCGGCGCGATCGTCCTGGGTGTGCCGGTTGGGATTTTTGCGGCGGTTTTTCTCGCACGCTTCTGCCCGAAGCAGCTTTATAAAATCATCAAGCCGGCGACGGATCTGCTGGCGGGTATCCCGTCTGTAGTCTACGGCTTTTTCGGACTGATGGTGCTGGTTCCGTTTGTCCGCAATACGTTCGGCGGAAACGGCATGAGTATTCTGACGGCGTCTTTTCTGCTTGGCATCATGATTTTGCCGACAATCATCAGCGTGACGGAGACATCCGTCCGCGCGGTTGACCCGGCTTACTATGAGGGAGCGCTTGCGTTGGGAGCGACCAACGAGGCGAGCATTTTCCGCTGTGTGATCCCGGCGGCGAAATCCGGTATCCTGGCGGGTGTCGTGCTCGGCATCGGACGCGCAATCGGCGAGACCATGGCGGTGGTCATGGTGGCAGGAAACCAGGCGCGTATTCCGGGCAGCATTCTGGACGGCGTGCGGACATTGACTACGAATGTCGTTCTGGAAATGGGTTATTCCACGGGACTACACCGTTCGTCCCTGATCGCGACGGGCGTAGTGCTGTTTGTCTTCATTCTCATCATCAATCTGGTATTTAACATTATCAAGGGGAAAGGAGAACAGGCGACGTCATGAAAACGAAAAAATCTGATACGGAAAGTCCTGTAAAAACGAAAGAAACAAACGGAAACAGCGTTGCGAATGCGGTTCGCCGGTACCGATGGGGCAGAGGCGTCGTCATGAAAACCAAACGGTTTTACGCGGGTTCAAAGGTTCTGAAAACACTCGTCTTTGCCGCGGCTGCGTTTACCATTTTTATGCTGGGCTTTCTGATTATTTATATATTGGTAAAGGGTATCCCAAATCTCACGCCATCTCTGTTTTCCCTGAAATACACGACGGACAATGTGTCCATGCTGCCATCCATCATCAACACGCTGATCATGATCGGCGTAGCGCTGGCGATTGCGGTGCCGATCGGTGTATTTTCCGCCATTTATCTGGTGGAGTACGCGAAGAAGGGCAATAAGCTGGTCAAAATCATCCGGATGATGGCGGAGACGCTGACAGGTATTCCCTCTATCGTGTACGGTCTGTTCGGCATGCTGTTTTTTGTCAGCTTCTTTCATATGTCCTATTCCCTGCTTGCAGGAATTCTGACAGTGGCGATCATGGTGTTGCCAACGGTTCTGCGGACGACGGAGGAGGCACTGATGGCAGTTCCCCACAGCTACCGCGAGGGAAGCTTCGGTCTGGGGGCAGGAAAACTCCGTACGGTGTTCCGTATCGTTCTCCCGAGTGCTGTCCCCGGCATTCTTTCCGGTGTGATTCTGGCGACCGGTCGTATTGCGGGAGAAACAGCAGCGCTGATCTACACGGCAGGAACGGTGGCGGAGCTTCCGAAAAACCTGTTATCCTCGGGGCGTACCCTGTCAGTACATATGTATGTACTTTCCCAGGAGGGACTGCACACGGATCAGGCTTTTGCAACAGCGGTTGTGCTGCTTGTCATGGTGCTGGTAATTAATGTGCTTTCCGCGCGGATCGCGAACCGGATGAAGAAGGAGTAACGGAGATAACTCACAGGCAAACGATATATGACAGGGAGAGGAAAAAACAGTGAATATAAAAATGACAGTAGAAAACATGAATCTCCATTACGGTGATTTTCATGCGTTAAAAAACATCAATCTGGAAATTCAGGAAAAACAGATTACCGCTTTTATCGGACCCTCCGGCTGTGGAAAATCGACGCTTTTAAAATCCTTAAACCGGATGAACGACCTGATCGAGGGATGTAAGATCGACGGTCTGATCTCTCTGGACGGGGAGGATATTTATTCAAAAAATACAGATGTCAATCTGCTTCGCAAGAGAGTCGGCATGGTATTTCAGAAAGCGAATCCCTTCCCCATGAGCATCTATGATAATGTGGCATTCGGCCCGCGTACCCACGGCGTTCACGTAAAGGGAAAGCTGGATGAGATCGTGGAAAAGTCTCTGCGGGACGCGGCGATCTGGGATGAGGTAAAGGACAAATTAAAGAAGAGCGCCCTTGCGGTGTCCGGCGGGCAGCAGCAGAGAATCTGCATCGCGCGCGCCCTGGCGGTGGAACCGGAGGTGCTGCTGATGGATGAGTCCACCTCGGCGCTGGATCCGATCTCCACTTCGAAGATCGAGGATCTCGCCATGGAACTGAAAAAGAACTACACGATCGTGATGGTGACGCACAATATGCAGCAGGCGGTTCGTGTATCCGATCAGACGGCGTTCTTCCTTCTGGGAGACCTGGTGGAATACGGACAGACAGATCAGATTTTCTCCATGCCGGCGGATAAGAGGACAGAGGACTACATTACGGGCAGATTTGGGTGATACAAGGGGACAAAAGTCAGACGACGGATGCTTGCATCCGGTCGGATGAATTTGGGACCCGAACAGACATGAGAAAGGAGCCCGACAGGGCGGATTTCGAATGGCTGTAGGATTTTGGGAGCACGAAGTGCGGAAAAATCCGTAGTATCACAAGATACAAGGGGACAAAAGTCAGACGACGGATGCTTGCATCCGGTCGGATGAATTT
>JAJBUT010000070.1:13274-14170 GCA_020860185.1 Lachnospiraceae bacterium
GGGACCCGAACAGACATGAGAAAGGAGCCCGACAGGGCGGATTTCGAATGGATACTCAGAAAGGAAATAAAGATGAGAAATCATTTTGACAAGCAGTTAAATGAGCTGAACGGCGGCCTGATCACGATGGGGCATATGATCGAGCAGGCGATTGAGTTTGCCATTGAGTCGATTGTGCACCACGATGTGGAGAAGGCGAAAAGCAACGTGGAGTACGACGATGAGATTGATCATCAGATGCGTGACATTGAGGGGATGTGTATGAAGCTGCTGATGAAGCAGCAACCGGTGGCCTCGGATCTGAGGCTTGTCTCCTCCGCACTTCGGATGGTCGCGGATATGGAGCGGATCGGCGACAACGCGGCAGATATCTCGGAGATATCCATTTATCTGGCGGATGCGCGGGATCTGCCGGAGATGGAGGTCATCAAAAAGATGGCGGCAGAGAGCATGGTCATGGTGGTGGATGCCGTTCAGGCTTTTGTAAACCGGAATATCAGACAGGCGGAGGAAGTATCGAAACAGGACGATATCATGGATGCGCTTTTTGTCGAGTCAAAGGAGACTTTGACGAAGCTGATTCAGGAGAAATCCGCTTATACGGAGGTGGCAGCCGATCTGCTCCTCGTTGCGAAGTATTTTGAACGGATCGGCGACCACGCTGAGAATATTGCCAAGTGGGTGATCTATACGATCAGTGGTGAGCGGAGATAATAATTCTTCGGCCGGTGCTGAACATCCACTGGACGTTCAGCACCGCGATGGAACTTTTCCCTGTGTAATCTACGCTGTCAGACGTACTTCGCAGCAAGTGCGAAGTACTGACCTGAATAGTTGCAATGATTTTACATATATTTTACAAATAGAACTCTTTGGATTTTACATAGATACTTTAC
>JAJBUT010000023.1 GCA_020860185.1 Lachnospiraceae bacterium
AACACAAACAGGTGTTCCCTTTCTACATTTTCCTACAAAAATTTTACGCTAACTCTTATGCATCGAATGGTTACTGGTCACATATTCTGCTGTTTTTCCGGACTTTTATAGTATGGATAAACATCAATAAGGCGGGCTTATTCCTGACAGGCATGAGTCCGCGCCGTTATATTCATTAGACAGGAAAAACGTCTCTCGTTTATAATAACCGTATACAAATAAAATGCATTTTATTGAAACCGTTAATTTTATTTTTTTACAGGAGGTTGGAATGAACAAAATAACTTTTGATTCAGAGAAATGTGTTGGGTGTAAAATCTGTTACAAAGCCTGTTTTATCGATGTAATTCGCTGGGATGAGAAAAACAAAGCACCGTTTGCCGCTTATCCGGAGGACTGCGTGAACTGCTGTTATTGTATTGCGGAATGTCCGAAGGGCGCGGTGAGTATCGATGTCGACTATGATTACATACGTCAGTGGGAAGCGATTCCGGGTGATCGAAGGAAACGTGCCGGCGCTTAAGCGGACGAACGGAGGAAATGTGCCGATGTTTCATTTGATTATGGCGACAATCGGAGAATCATCATACAAACAGTATTTCTGCCGGTTTACAGTCATCTGCAGTAATGCGGAAGGAACAGGGAATGCAAACCGGTTACAGCGTACAGAAAGGACAGAGTAAATGAGTTTAGAGAATAAAGGAACGGTAAAATCAACAGATGTATTGATCATAGGACACGGACTTTCCGGACTGGCAAATGCGTTATCGATCAAAGAGAAGAATCCGGATCTGGATATTCTGCTGGTGGACAAAGCATCAACCGGATATGCCGGAAAAGCAAATAAGGGAGCCTGCGTTGTCATTGATATCGCACCGGAGCACACGGCGGACGAGATCGTGGAATGGCATGTAAGAAAATCAGGAGAGTATCTGAATAACCAGGAGCTGTACAAAACATTTATTGAGTCGATGCCCGGCGTGATCGATAAGATGGAGGAGTGGGGCGCGCATGTGGCAAGAGAGGAAAACGGCGATGTAAAGCTCGTGCCGAGTTTCCCGAAGGAATGTCCCTGGGCGCTGGCGCTTCTGGAGTACGATTTCCTGATTAAATTTGCGGCCCGCGCAAAGAAGCTCGGATGTAAATTTATGGATAAGACGACGGTCACGGACATTCTGACAGACGGAAACAAAGTGGTCGGAGCCGTCGGATTCAGTCTCCTCGACGGTGAAAAATTTATCTTTAAAGCCAAATCCATCGTGATCGCCAACGGCAATCAGGATTATCGGGGCATCAATATGTGGGACTGCGCGCGCGGCGACGGTATCGCGGCCGCATTCCGTGCAGGGGCTGAGATGAGAAACGGTGAGTTCGGAACCTTTAAGCAGGCGATGTATGCGGATTTTCCGGATGTTCCGCTGACGGCGGAGGATCATATCTATAATGAGAAGGGCGAGTGGCTGACACCGAAGTTCCGTCCGTGGGTGAATGATCCGAATTTTGATATGTCGAAATACTGGGGCACCATGATCTATGATTCCAACAATCAGATGTTTGTGGGCATGTATAAGGATGCGCTGGCAGGAAATGGTCCGCACTACTTTAACGCGGCGGAGTATAAGGCGCCGGAAAGACTGTTTGCCTATGCATCCAATCCGGAATTTGCCGAGCGTCCCAAGTGGATCAAATGGACTGATATTTTCCAGGGGAAAGTGCATCAGGGTCTGATCAACAGCAAGGGTCCGATGATTCCGGTGACGGCCGGTCTGATCGGGGAGCAGTCTCCGATCAAGGTGGACAATGATTTCCGGACATCCATCGAGGGTCTGTGGGCTATCGGCGATTCCTGTTATAACGGTTCGGGCGTTCCGGGTGCCGTGCCTGCTCCGCCGGCGAGACTTCGCGGTTCCGGACTGGCGTTTGCCACCTTCTCCGCGATTGCGGCGGCTCCGAGTATTGCGGCGTTTGCGGCAAAAGAGGGAAGCATCAACGAGGCGCAGGTTGACCAGTATATCCATGATTTTATGGCTCCGGCACAGAGATACGCCGGCATCAATCCGAATGAGATTATGTCGAATATCCGTGCGATTATGGCTTCCATGAAATATACAGGAGCGCCTACGGAGGAGGTTATGCAGGAAGGCCTTGCTCTGGTTCGGAAGGAAAAAGAAAAGCTTGATAAAGTGTATGCGAAAGACTGGCATTACCTGTCGGCGGCGAATGAAGCGAGAAGCTTTGTCCTGTGTGCGGAAATTCATTTCACGACGGCTCAGCTGCGTAAGGAATCAAGAGGATGGTTTATGCGGGATGATTATCCGGAGAGAGATGATGCGAATTACCTGAAGTATATCAATTTCCAGAAGGATGAGACCGCCGGGATCCGGACGTGGATGACGGATGTGCCGCTGGCGGATTATCCGTACCAGCCGGAGTGACAGACATCTGAGATGCTAAACGCCCATGCGCTGCTGCCGCAGCGCGCCAACATCTATGAAAGTCGGGTGTGTAGATCCGTACATGTCACAGATGTGTTCTGACTGTGACAGAAAGCATGGATCATGCAGGTCAGATAAAATCCAGATAATGAATATGCCGCCAATAAAGGGCGGCGGAACGGAGGAATGAAATGGCAGCAAATAAAATATGTGAGATATTAAATATCAAATATCCGGTCATTCAGGGACCGATGGCATGGACGGCAAATCCGTCTCTGGTATCAGCAGTTTCCGAGGCGGGAGGACTGGGAACCCTGGGCTGCGGGTTTGCGCCGCCGGAGGTGATCCGGGAGCATATCCGGGCCGTAAAAAGCCTGACAGACAAACCGTTTGCGGCAAATATTTTTATGGCGCCGCCTTTGCTTGAGGCGAACGGACCGGTTTTCCTGGAGGAGAAGCCGCCGGTGGTATTTGCCGATATCCTGGCGGGGCTGGATTATGATCTTGCTAAAAAATATTTCGATCTCTGGCATGAGAACGGCATGAAGGTTGTCTTTAAGGCAAGTTATATCGAGGATGCCGTGACGGCGGATAACGCGGGAGCGGATGTGATTCTGGTAAAAGGCTGGGAAGGCGGCGGTCACACGAGTAATGAGACAACCATGGTTCTGGTGCCGCAGGCCGCGGATCTGCTCAAGGCGCCGGTTGTTGCCAGCGGCGGTATCGCTGACGGCAGAGGCATGGCGGCAGGATTCTGTCTGGGTGCTGTCGGCGTGGAGATGGGTTCTGCGTTCCTTCTGGCAAAAGAATGTGATATCGCGGAGAACGTCAAGGATACGATTATTTCTACCGGCGATATGCAGACGGTGATCACCGGATATTGTACCGGTGAACCGAGCCGCCAGATCAAGAACAAGCTTTCTGACCGGCTGGTTGCTCTGGAAGCAGAGAACAGTCAGGCGGATGCGGCTGCGAAATTCGGTGAGCCGTGCGAGGGTTCGCTGCGGAAGGCGATGCAGGAAGGAAATACGGACTATGGCGCAATTATGATCGGACAGGTGGTTCCGCTTCTGAAAGAAATCCGCACGGCGGAAGAGATCATAGTCTCCACTGTCCGCGGCTGTGAGAAGATACTCGGATATGAAATCTGTTGAAAATACAGTCTGGCGTGAAGGAAACGGCTGAATGCTGTCTCCTGTAAAATACGGAGTGCCGTCGGCGTATCGGCGGCATTCCGTCTGAAGAGTATCACGGGCGTTTGAGAAAGATTCTCAGTGTGAAATGACAACATCTCTGTCCCGGTCTGTCCGGGCAGACAATGTAGACGGGAGGATACATATGGAAGATTTGAAACGGGTTCCTTTAAGACCGGGAGCAGAGAACAGGTCTTATTATAAATACTATCTGAAAGAGTTCGCAAAGCTGCCGGCGGATAAAGCTGAATTTTTAAAAAATCCTGTCGGGCGGACCGAGGATGGTTTGGATATTCATGAGAGAAACCGGCTTTTTCAGCCGGGATATCTGCCGGATGAGCGTGGTGTATTCTCCACTGCGGACGGGGGCAAGCTGGTGGCAAATAATACAAAATTTTTAAACGCAACCGGCGAAATGCTCCAGTGGTGGTTTGCGTGGCACGGCATTGATCCGCTTCGCTACGCCATCTGGGATCCGTTTGACCACTATGGATTGGATATTTCATTTGAAGTCCGGGCGAAGCTTCTGGATCCGTCGCTGTCTCTGCGGGAAAAATGCTGTGACATCCAGCATGTCGTGAAGGAATCTCTGGTTATGGGAAATCCGCCGGACACACTGTTTCTGGATTTTAAAAAACCGGAGGATATGGGATATGATGAGACACAGATCGGCACGGCGGCCTGCTCGTTTTTCGTGGGCGCGAATGTGGGAATCGAATCGCCCCTAGGGCGGGTGCCAATCGTTATGACGCATACGGCGCGGGATACCGCGGACGGCTGTGAGCTGCGCAGTCGGTTCTGGATGGGATACAATATCATCAACGGAAAGGCGGAGTATCTGATGCCGGACGGCATGGAATTCCCGCTGGAGATGGCACTGCAGCTGCTGGGACATAATTTTAATGAGTTTACCAATCTCTCGGAGATTCTGCCTTCGGTGTACGCGGAAGAAAAGGATCATTGGGAGTAGACAGGATCGTGTTTCAAACAGAGAGACCCTCAAAAGAAGGATAAATCAGCATGAGTTTGTCCTTCCTTTGAGGGTTTTGGTTTGCGTATGTCAATGCGCGGTACTGACCTGGAGAATGGATTGCTTCGGTTTCTATTTCGCCGGTCAGAAAAGCATGGCGCTCATATCTCCAATATATCTTCCAGATCCAGTCCGTAACGTCTGGCGATATCTCTGGCATAGCTTAGCCCGTCCGGTGTCGTTCGCAGTACACGGTAGCTGCGGGTGCCGTTTTCCCGGTCTTCCATCTGTGCCACGAGATTATCAATCTTTCCTTTGTTGTCCGGATGTGCGTTGAATTCATCGATCTTCAGCGGCAGATCATGGATATGAGTTACATACAGTCCGCAGCAGCCGATGACACCGATGCCGGTCAGCACTTCGGAGGCTATATATCCGGCCTCCAGACCGCTGGTGCTTGAAAAGGACTCGTCCATCAGAAGCATGTCCGTACCGGTCAGTTTTTTCATGATTGCACCCAGTCTGGCACATTCACTTTCGAGGCGTCCTTTGCCGTAATTATCTTCGTCTGATGTCGGGAAATGTGTATAAATACCGGAGACCGGGCTCATATGTGCATTTTTTGCCGGAACAAAAAGACCCAGCTGGAACAGCGCCTGAGACATGCCGACGGAGCAGGCAAAGATCGATTTGCCGCCGTGATTCGGGCCGGTTACCAGATAAAACCGGCCGTTTTCATCCAGACAGAATGAGTTGGAAACAATTGTTTTTTCCACGCCGCGCAGCGCGAGCATTGGATTGTATACATCCGTCAGTTCGCAGACTTTTTCCTCCATCGGAGCGATCTTCGGCCGACACATGGGATATCCGAGCTCCTGCATCTTCAGAATAAATGCGGTGCCGGCGGTCAGGAAACGGATGTCATCCAGCAGAGCCACAAACGGAGCCGTGTTGATTTTATAATAATTCTGGATCATCGGTTCAAATTCGCGGAGCGATCTGGAAAAAATCGTGTGCAGGGAACTGGAGATTCCGTGGTTAAGGGCTTTCAACTCCTCAGTATGAAGTCCTTTTGTCAGCGGATACAGGGAAGAGAGCAGCGTCATTTTGTCCGCGGAAGGCTTTTTGAACAGGCGGTTCATGACACTGCCGGGTCGGAATGGTTCCTGATTGACAGACAGGATGCCGGCTTCCTTCGGGAGCAGATTTTCATCCAGATTGATGCCGATGGTGACGCTTTTTAAATAGCCGAAGTCCATCTCCGCTCCGTCCAGTTCCGCACAGAGACTCTGATATTCATCTCCGTCACGAATTTCAGAGATCTGTTTCTGAAACAGTTTCATTCCCTCCGAATGAAGGCTGCAGGAGGCCAGCGCTCCGGAAAAAAGCTCAACAATATCCTGATACCTTTCCAGATAACGCACGGAGCTTAAAGCACTGTCTACGGAAAAGCTGCTGTCCATCACCCGGCTCAGCTGATTAATGTTGCTGATGATTGTCACAGCGTCTGTAAACGCTTTGTATAATGCCGGATTCTCTACCAGATCTTCCATGACAGACAGGCGGTAATCAAGAACCTCCGGGGCGGTGGTAAAGTAATCTTCCAGATGAAGTTCGGAGAAACCGCGGTAATTCTCCTGCCGGATGACCACCATGTCATCAATCTGCAGGGAGCGGATGAAAGCGTGATCATTCATGCGCTGTTCTGATGCAATATCATAATCCGGCGGATAAATCAGTCGAAAATTGTTCATGGTTATGCTGCCTTTCACGAATGTGTTTTCCCATTTAGATATAGTATAACATACAGGAATCTGACATGGTATTCTTTTCGAGTAGGCTATTTTATAAAATATTCATTTATATTTTATAAAAACTTACCGGGGTCTGACCCCTGTACAAGTGCTAATTTTGATGGTATTATCTGTTCTAAAGGTGCGGAGAGTATTTTATGAAGGAGGTCACTGATGGATAACACGAGATTTAACGACTACTTTCACGAAAATCAGATGCTTTGCTACAAAAACGACCGGATCAGTAAGGAGCTGACCCAGGAGCTTGGGGTGAAAACCGGCCTGCGCGATGTAAACGGAAAGGGCGTGCTGGCTGGCCTTACGAATATTTCAAATATCAGGGCTTTTGAAAATAAGGGCGGGCGGCTGGTTCCGTGCCGGGGCCAGCTGACCTACCGGGGGTATGACGTCAGAGATCTGATTCAGGGGAGCTCGGGCGGAAAGTTCGCCTTTGAGGAGGCAGCTTATCTGCTGATCTTCGGAAAGCTTCCGACGAGATTCGAACTGAAGGAGTTTTGCGAGGTGCTGGGAGAGAAGCGGACGATGCCGTCGAATTTTACCCGTGATGTCATCATGAAGGCGCCGAGTAAGGATATCATGAACTCCATGACACGGAGTGTGCTGACACTGGCTTCCTATGACAAGGATGCTGCAAGCCTGGCGATTGACAATGTATTGCGGCAGTGTATGCAGCTGATGAGCATCTTTCCTATGCTGGCTGTGTATGCCTATCATGCGTACAATCACTATGAGAACGATGACAGCATGTACATTCACAGACCGGATCCGGAGCTTTCCATCGCAGACAATTTCCTGCGGATGTTGCGGCCGGATACGAAATATACGGAACTGGAGACCAGGGTGCTGGATGTGGCGCTTCTGCTCCACGCGGAGCATGGCGGCGGCAACAACTCTACTTTTACGACGCGGGTTGTCACATCCTCCGGATCAGATACCTACTCCGCGATTGCGGCGGCGCTCTGCTCCCTGAAGGGAAGCCGGCACGGCGGGGCGAACATCATGGTCATGCATATGATGAAGGATATCAAAGAGCATGTGCGTGATTTTGAGGACGAGGAAGAGGTGGCTGCGTATCTGTCCCTGATTCTTGATGGAGAAGCTTTTGATCATCAGGGGCTGATCTACGGGATGGGGCACGCCGTATATTCGCTGTCCGACCCGCGAGAAGAGATCTTTAAGGGGTATGTGGAACAGCTGGCAGCAGCAAAGGGTATGAAAAAGGAGATGGCTCTTTATAATAATATTGAGAAAGCGGCGCCGAAGCTGATCGCGGATAAGCGCAGGATCTACAAGGGCGTCAGCCCGAACGTGGATTTCTACAGCGGCTTCGTGTATCAGATGCTGGGCATCCCGGAGGAGCTGTATACGCCGCTGTTTGCGGTCGCGCGGATTGCGGGGTGGAGCGCACACCGGATCGAGGAGCTCGTGAGTGCGAACAAGATCATCCGTCCGGCGTACAAGAGCCTCACCGCGGAGAGGACATATATGCTGCGCGAGGACAGACGGCAAGAGTGCGTATCATGAGTGAATAAGCCGTGATGCGGTTTTTAAGATTTCGAAAGGAAGGTCAGAAATACGGATGCGGCATCCGGTTTCTGATCTTTTTCTCTTTACCGGGTCAGGCCGAAAACGTTTGGTGGAACATTGAAAGATTCCGGTTGTAATTGACAGGTGAATACCATATAATATTAGTTAAGTTGTAACATGTCGGCGGAACCGGCGGAAGGAGAACATACAGTTTTGCTAATTGACAGATATAAGACCAACATATCCCGACATAATCTGGAGGAAATCCTTCATCGGGACAAGACGCCTGCGGAGATTATTGATTTTTTACAGAGGGGAGCTGTATACCGCTCTTTTTCGGAGGTTCTGCAGCTGGTATATCCGGCGGACGATCTGCGTGAAAAGCTGAAGAGCGGGCTGATCCGGATCGCCGGAGCGGAGGATTCCGCGGAACAGGCGCGGACGATCGGGAAGAGCGTCCGCAACTGGCTGGACGGAGGCATTGTCCCGAAAAACCGGGAGCAGCTGTTTAAGATCTGCTTTGCCCTGGAGCTGAGTGAAGAGGATGCTGATTATGTGTTCCGGAGGGCATCGGAGACGGGTATCCATTACCGGAATCCGCAGGAACTGGTGTACGCTTTTGCGCTGCGGACCGGGCTGTCTTGGGCGGAAGCGGAGGCGCTCGATGCGGAGATGGCAGAGATCTATGAGCCGCTTGCCTCTGAGGCTGCCGGGAAGCGCAAGGAGGAATGGACCCGGAGGGAGAGGGAGTTCCGGGAGCAGCGCAAAGCCGAGATGAACCGGATCAAAGCGATCCGGGATGATTCCCGCAGGAAACGGTACGGACAGGAGTTTAAGGAGGTATACATTGCCTCTGTCCGGAAAAATGAAGACCCGGATTTTTTTACTTCCCGCATGAGGGATGAGTTTGCAGGGGTCAGGACACGGGAGGATCTGAAAGCGTTTTTCCGGGAGAACAGTGCGGATCTGGGACGGCTTCACGAGAGCGCGTATGAGAAGTTCTGGGAGCTTCTGATCCGGCTGCAGGAGCCGGAGATCCTTCTGGAGGATGAACTGGATATCAGCAGCTTTTCGCTGAAGGACGTATCAGACCTCTATTTTCGTATGCATGTGCCCCGGCAGAAGAATATAAAAAATTATACATATCTGCAGAAAATGACCAAGAAGAACTGGCCGGATTACAGTGAACTGCAGAGAATGAAGAGCCGGACCGCCGATGTGAGCCGCAAGGTGATTTTGCTTCTGTTTTTGATTACCGGAGATTTTCTGGAAGAGGAAGAAATGCCGGATGGGGGGGAAGAATGTGACGGGGCAGTATTCGGATGCGGTCGAGCCCGCCATGGACGAGGATGAGGATACGCCGGAGGACAGGCTGGAAGTAATGATCCGGAAGATCGACTGGCTGCTGGAAAAATACGGCATGAACCAGCTGGATCCGGGAAGCCCCTTCGACTGCCTGCTTTTGTATGCCCTCGCGGCGCAGTGTGATGATGATTTCTTCAGTGATGAGTTTGAAAGGGCGCTGGAGGTTCTCTTTAAAGATGTCTGAGGTTTCTGTGATTTGTTGTGGCGGGTGCTGTGAGAAATTCTCTGATGACGGCTCCAGGCGCCGCGCGGCGGAAAAAAGATGCGTTTTCTCGGAGATCTTCATGCTACAATGTGTGTAAACGAAAAGCCGTGCGGCAGACTTTTGAACGTGCACGGCGGTGTTTATGAATCATGAACGGTATGTGCGAGAGTGATCTGTTGCGGCAGAGCGGATTGCGGACGGAGGGAACCTATGTCATATAAGAGAAAGCTCCGATGCATCGGTGAGGAGATCATCCTGGGCGGTACATCTTACCGACTGGAGTCCGTCGAGGGCTGCGGAGCCAGCGCGGTTGTTTACCGGGCGTCTTATCAGGATGAACTGAGCCGGGGCGCTTTTCATTACGTTTTTATTAAAGAACTGTATCCCTGGACGGCGGACGGAAGCATTTTCCGGACCGGGAGCGGAGAGATTTCATACACGCCGGACGGCGAGAGCCGGATGGAGCTTGACCGGGAGCGCTTTCTGCTCGGAAACCGGGTGAATCTTGAGCTGCTACGGCAGCTGCCGTCCGGGGTCTCGGGAAATATAAACTCCTTTGAGGCTTTCGGCACCTATTATTCAGTGCTTGCCGTCCATGGAGGGGAGAATCTGAAAACGCTGCTCACGGACGGGCACAGAGAATTTACGCTGCGGGAATCCGCAGTTGTCATAAAACAGATCCTGAACGCGCTGGAGCTGTTTCATAAAAATCATCTGCTTCATCTCGACATCAGTCCGGACAATATTCTGCTCCTGCCGGAGCAGGTGCTGCTGATCGATTATAACAGTGTGTGGGACGCGCGCGATCTGCGGCCGGAGGAGTTTTCCTTCAGTGAAAAACGCGGATATTCGGCGCCGGAGATTTCCCTGAAGCATGTGACGGAGATCGGCCGCGCGGCGGATATTTATTCGGTCTGCGCGGTGTTTTTCCATATGGTGATGAGGCGTCCGTTACAGGAGCAGGAAATCATTGGGAACGGTCTGCGCCGGTGCTTTACGCGGGATCTGGATGCTTTTCGGAATGTTCCGGAATCCGCGGCCGGAAAGGCGGTGCAGATTTTGCGGAAGGGTCTGCATACGATTCCGCGGAAACGCTGGTCTTCCGCCGCTGCGCTGCGGGAGGAGATCGATGAGCTGATCCGGCGGATTGACGGAAAGGGCGTGTCTCGCAGTGCGCTGTGGGAGACCAGCAGGCGTGCCTGCGGCAGAATGCCAGGCGGGAAGGACAGTTATCTCCGGCAGGAGATCCGCCTGTTGGACGGGGAGGAGATTTTTCCGGTTCAGACGGAGTGCGGGAATCAGGGCGGATTTACAGTTATACCGGGAGAGCGGGAGATCTCTTTGAATTCGTCGGAGAGCGGGAATCCTTTGCCGGGGACAGACTCCATAGAGCAGCTGCGGAGCCGGCTGGCGGCGGGAGAGCAGATCCTGCTGACCGGTCCGGGCGGCATGGGAAAGACGAGCCTGCTGTATCAGATCTGGCGGCAGGAGACATCCTCCTGGCGCCCGCGGGAACCTGTGACGCTGTATGTGCCGCTGAAGGATTATCAGAACTGTGCGGGGGAACCGTTTTTTATCCGGAAAACGATCCTGCGGGGGCTTGTTTTTTCGGAGGAGCAAAACGGTTATCAGGATGCGATGCATGAACTGGACCGCGTCCTGGGCGGGGATCCGGGCGGCGGTACAGGAGTCATCCTGCTGTTGGACGGATTGAACGAAGCCGGAGAGCGCCGGGAAAATCTGCTGCGCGAGATCGAGGGGCTGGGATCCGGGAGCGGTTGCGGCATACTCCTGACGGACCGCACGGACGAGGCAAAGGCATATGCGCTGCATGCTTTTCAGAGAGCCGTTCTGCTCCCCCTCGACCCGGAGACGGTGCGGGAACAGCTGGAGCGTTCCGGCTGCCTGTTCCCGGAGGCGGAGGAGTTGCTGAGGCTGCTCACCAATCCGATGCTTCTTGGACTGTATCAGTCGGTCTGCGCCATCCGGCGGGAAATCCGGGAGACGGGGGACGGACCGTCCGGGATTCACAGTGCCGAAGAACTGATCGGGATGTTTTTTACGTATCTGTGCAAAAAACAGCTGCGCCTGGATTCCGGTGATTTTGCAAAGCAGCTCTGCCACCGGTATCTGCTGGAGCATCTGCTCCCCGCTGTGGCGGGCGAGATGAAGCGGAGGCGCCGCACGCTGCTGACGCTGGATGAGATCTGCGCAGTCTCCGCGGAGAGCTATCGGAATCTGCGGCGCGGGGAGTTCGGGAGATGCTTTCCAGAATATCTGGGCAAATCCAGACTGATGCTGGAGGGGATATCGACGGAGGAGGAATGGTTTGATTTTGCCGTGGTGGAACAGCTGACGGAGAAGCTTGGCCTGCTGACGCGCCACGAAAAACATTTCTACGGGCTGGCGCATGACAATTTTCTGGAATATCTGACGGAAGCGGCGGATAAAAACCGGAAAATTCTGGGACAGAAGCGGAGGCGGAAATACCTGCCGGGCGTTCTGGTGTGTGCTGCGGCAGTGATCCTGCTGGCGTGCGGCAGGGATCAGATCGCGGAGAGGATCAGCCGGACGGCTGCGCTTCAGGACGGTGAGGGAACGTCGGATACCGCGGCTGCCTACACGGAGGAGGAGCAGAACATCATTGATCGGGCTTTTACCTGCGTGGGGATGGACATGGGGACGCTGAGTGCGCAGATCACCGCGCAGAGGAATGTGCTGGAGACGGCTGCGACGGAGGATGTCCTTTCCGGCGACCCGGATCGGATCGCTGATTTTCAGGAACTGATGGCTTATGGGCTGGCGCAGACCGACGTTTATTATGTGATGCAGATCAGCGAAGATGTGATGGCGCAGCTGATTCAGATGGATCCGGATTTTCCTCTGGATGAGCTGACCGATCTGTGCGGTATGCCGGATGAGATGGCTGCCGTCATGCAGCAGGCATTCGAAGATCTGGAGGATATGCTGTGTGAGGAGAGCGCCCGGGGCGAGGGGGATAAGCGGGCGCTTGTCGAGGCGTACAACGCGTATCTGGACGCGTATGTGCAGTATGCGTTTTATGAGCTGGACTATGTGCTGCTGCGTATGGATCCGGATCATCTGGCTGACGTCCTGAATGACGAGAGCTACACGAAGATCTTTCAGGACTGGTTTCAGACGATCGGTGTTTCGGACCAGGATGTGGATCTGGTTGAGACGGTGCTGACCGTTTCCGGGGAAGCCCTGAAGGACGCGCAGCGGAAGATGACGGCGTGCGGCTATTCGATCGACTGGGATTAGGCGCTTAGAAACGATTTTTTGCGCAAAATGGGAAAATTTCTGTTCCGGTTTATCCGGGTTACGAACTGTCCCCCGGATGTGTCTGCGGACAGATACGTCACAGCTTTTACAGGGTGACAGTCAACCGCGTCCCCCGGATGTGCCTGCGGACAGATGAGCAATTGTGCGGAACGCGGAGAAAGGAACGGCGGAGATGATTATAAGGAAGAGAATCACCCGGACGGGAAAACAAGTCAGAACCGTTGGGACTGTCTGCGTGATTGCGGGAATGACGGCTGTCCTCTCCGCATGTCAGGGAACGGTCGACGACGACTGTCAGGAGATTGTGCAGGAATATGCCGGCCTGTTCCTGGAGATGGATGAGGACGGATATCTGTACAGCTCTGCGCTGGGAGCGGTGGGGGACTATCTGTCCGGGGATGCCAGTCAGGCGGAGGCGCTGGAGACGCTGGATGCTGTCATGGAAGAGATGGAAGACCGCCGGGACAGTGTCGGGACGTATACTGTGAGCAGCGAGATGAGCGCGCTGCTGGAGGATTATGGCATTATGCCCGAAGAGTTTGAGTCTTTCGGAAACACGAGGGACAGCGATCTCTATAATTATCTGCTGTCACTGGAGACCGTGTACGGATGCCTTCTGTACGCGGAGGAATTTTCGTTTCAGTATGAGAACCTTTCTTATTATTATGAACTGGATATGGGGATCCATGAGAGCGAACGGGGGTATTATTATTATGGATGTCTGAACTACTGGTTCGCGGAATGGGAGGAGGAACAGGTCGACCTCGTGCGGGAACAGGTCATCGATCAGCTGAAGGATTATCTGCCGGAAACATATACCTGGGAGACGGATCCGGATGTGGTGGAACAGAAGGTGATGCTCTACCTGGATGAGGTGGAGGCGTATTTAGAGAACATGACAGAGCGTCTCGGAGAGCAGACCGAGAGTCTTATGACAGAATATCCCTATGCAAACTGACATTTGTGGCGCAGACAGAGATGCCTGAGCCGAATGTGCTGACGAAAATTACAGTGCAGGACAAACAGAAGAGCGTATATTCAGGAGGTGATGACGACCCGGACAGAGGGCGTTACCGCCTCTTTTTTATATTAAGAAAGTTCTCCGCAGCAAGTGCGTGGTCAGGGAGTGATCAGTAACAATTCATACACAACTTAAATATAATTATGAAATTTCCATTGCA
>JAJBUT010000182.1 GCA_020860185.1 Lachnospiraceae bacterium
CTCGGCTCCTGCAACAACGGCCGGATCGAGGATCTCCGCGTCGGGGCTGCGATTTTCAAAGGAAAAATGGTTCACCCGACGGTGCGGTTCCTGGTCGTGCCCGCCAGCCAGGAGGTCTACGCGCAGGCGCTGGAAGAGGGACTGATCAAAATCTTTATGGACGCCGGCGCGATCGTCATGAACGCGAACTGCAGCGTCTGCTGGGGCAGCTGCCAGGGTGTGATCGGAGAGGGCGAGACCCTGATCAGCACCGGAACGAGGAACTTCAAAGGGCGCGCCGGGCATCCGGATTCCTTTGTGTATCTGGCTTCCGCGGCCACGGTCACAGCCTCCGCGATCAGAGGAGAGATTGCGACAGCGGATATGATATGATACAAGGGACAAAAGGTCAGAAATCGGATGCTTGCATCCGTATTTCTGACCTTGGGGACCGTAGTATCATACCCTTTTGCTACCTGAATCATGATATAAAGAAAGAGGAAATACACTATGGAACAATTTACCGGAAAAGTCTGGGTTCTAGGCGATGACATCGACACCGACATTATCATGCCGACCGAATATCTCGCGCTTGAATCCGTGGAAGACATGAAGCCCTACGCCTTTTCCCCGCTGCGCCCGGAGCTGGCGGCACAGCTGCAGCCGGGCGACATCATCGTCGCCGGAAAAAACTTCGGCTGCGGATCCTCCAGAGAACAGGCGCCGGAGGTGATTCAGGCGCTGGGCGTCCGCTGCGTGATCGCGAAGTCCTATGCGCGCATTTTCTTCCGCAATTCCATTAACAACGGGCTGCTTCTCATTGAAAACGCGGACATTCAGAAGGATGTAAAGGAAGGGGACGAGATCACCGTGACGGTCAATGAGGCGATCTCTATGGGTGATAAAAATTATCCGATCACCTCTCTGCCGGAGAATCTGGTCGAGATCCTTCAGGCGGGCGGCCTGGTGAAAGCGATGCGGCGGAGAAACGGTCTGGAGGATCAGGAACTGTAAAGATATTTTGTAACAGTTCCTTCGTGCAGGGAAACCAAAAAGTCTTGAGTGAGATAACAGGAGCAGATACCATGGGATTTACGATGATAGAAAAAATAATCGGGCGGAATGTAAAAAAAGACGTGCACCCGGGCGATATCGTGACGGTGGACGTGGACCGCGTGATGATACACGATATCTTTATTCCGTTCGTCGCGGATAAGTTTGAAGAGATGGGCTTTGAGAAGCTTTGGGATCCGGACAGGGTCGTCCTGATCTATGACCACCTTGTCCCGGCGAGCCAGGTCGACGACACGAGACATTTCCGTGTGGGAAATGCGTTCGCAGAAAAATACGGCATGAAGCATGTCCACCGTTCCGACGGTATCTGCCATCAGCTGATGACGGAAGCGGGATATGTCAAACCGGGCGATATCGTATTCGGCACGGACAGCCACACGACGACATACGGATGTGTCGGCGCTTTTTCCTCCGGCATCGGATATACGGAGATGGCGGGCATCCTCGGAACAGGACAGCTCTGGGTGAGAGTGCCCGGCACTATCCGGGTGACCGTAAACGGCAGACTTCCGGCGAACGTTACGTCAAAGGATCTGATCCTGAAGCTGATCGGTGATCTCGGCGCGGACGGAGCGACCTATATGGCGCTGGAGTTCCACGGGGATACGATACGTGACATGTCTGTGGCAAGCCGGATGACCATGTCCAATATGGCGGTGGAAGCGGGAGCAAAATGCGCCCTGTTTGCGCCGGATGAAAAGACGGCGGCATACTGTGAGATCGAGCTCGGCGAGGAGCAGAAAGATCTGGCGGCGGACGCGGACGCTGCCTATGTCCGGGAGATCGTCTATCAGGCGGAGGATCTGGTTCCGGTTCTGGCCTGCCCTTCCCAGGTGGACAATATCCGCCCGGTCTCTGATCTCGAAGGCACACCGATTGATCAGGTATTTATCGGATCCTGTACCAACGGCCGCCTGGAGGATCTTACGGCGGCGGCTGAGATATTAAAGGGACAGAAAGTCGCTCCCTTTGTGAAGCTGATCGTCACGCCGGCCAGCCGCAAGGTCTTCGACGAGGCGATGGCGAACGGAACCATGCAGATCCTGATCGACGCGGGAGCGATTGTGACACATCCGGGCTGCGGACTCTGCTGCGGGCGCACCGGCGGCATTCTGACCGACGGCGAGAGAGTGGTCGCGACAAACAACCGGAATTTCCTCGGAAGGATGGGGACATCCAGGGTGGAGATCTTTCTCGCGTCTCCGAAGACCGCGGCGGCCAGCGCCGTGGCCGGCAGAATTGTTTTAGCTCAGTAAACCTTCAGGATTTATTTGTTTTTCGAACATAGATATGGTACTATATTTTACAGGAAACGACATCAGGTCGTCTCCTGTGCGCCAGACGCAGGGCTGTGCAGGCAGCCATATCTCATGTGTCTGTGTATATCAATAAATATTCAGGAAAGAGGATGATGATGGAAGTTTTATATACGAATACCCGCGACGCGTCGGAGACAGTCCGGGCGTCCCAGGCAATCTTAAACGGTCTTGCAAAGGACAGCGGGCTCTATGTGCCCACGGTGATTCCGAAGCTGGATATCCCGGTGGATGAGCTGGCCGGCATGACCTATCAGGAAACCGCCTACGCTGTCATGAGCCGGTTTCTGACTGATTTTACGGAGGAGGAGCTGCGCACCTGTATCGCGCGCGCCTATGACTCCAAGTTTGACACGCCGAAGATCGCGCCTCTGGTCTGCGCGGACGGCGCTTATTATCTGGAACTGTTTCACGGCGCGACTATCGCGTTCAAGGACATGGCGCTCTCTATCCTGCCGCATCTGCTGATCACATCCGCGCGTAAAAATCATGTGGAAAACGATATCGTGATCCTGACGGCGACCTCCGGTGATACCGGAAAGGCCGCTCTGGCCGGTTTTGCCGGTGTGGACGGCACAAAGATCATCGTATTCTACCCGAAGAACGGCGTGAGTCCCATCCAGGAGAAGCAGATGGTGACCCAGAGGGGAGACAATACGCTGGTCGTCGGCATCCACGGGAATTTTGACCAGGCGCAGACCGGCGTGAAGCAGATGTTTTCCGACGACGGTCTGAAGGCAGAATTAGGCGCGGCCGGTTATCAGTTCTCATCCGCCAACTCCATCAATATCGGCCGGCTTGTCCCGCAGATCGTCTATTACGTGTACGCCTATGCGCAGATGATTGCCGGCGGCGAGATTACCTCCGGCGAGAGCATCAATGTCGTTGTGCCCACCGGGAATTTCGGCAATATCCTGGCGGCGTTTTACGCCAAAAACATGGGGCTTCCGATCGACCGGCTGATCTGTGCTTCGAATGAAAACAAGGTGTTGTATGATTTCTTTTCCACCGGTATGTATGACAGAAACAGAGAGTTTATTCTGACGTCGTCGCCGTCCATGGATATCCTGATCTCCAGCAATCTGGAGCGGCTGATCTACCGCATTGCGGGCGAGGACGCTGAGAAGAACGCTTATCTGATGAACCGCCTGGCGGAGACAGGGAAATATATGATCACCACGGATATGCGTCGTCAGCTCGGTACTTTCTACGGCGGGTTCGCTGATGAATCAGAGACGGCTGCCGAGATCCGCAGATTATACCTGGATACCGGATATGTCGTCGACACACACACGGCGGTCGCTTCCGCGGTTTATCAGAAGTACCGCAGTGAGACGGGAGATACCCGGAAGACAGTCATCGCGTCCACGGCCAGCCCGTTTAAGTTCACCCGGAGCGTCATGAACGCGATTGACGAGAAATATGACGCCATGTCCGATTTTGAGCTCGTGGATGAGCTGTCCGGCCTGGCGAAGGTGAAGGTGCCGCAGGCGATCGAGGAGATTCGGAACGCCGCAGTGATCCATGACACGGAATGCGACGTGGACGGCATGCAGGATGTCGTAAAGAAATTCCTGGGAATATGATGATGGAATCCGTAGGTATCATAAGGGTTGAAAGGTCAGAAATATGAATCACAGTGAAAATTCAGAAGAAAGGACATGTCATGAAAAAAGAAGAGTTATTTAAATATATTGATCATACTGCACTGAAGGCGGACACTTCATGGGAGGATATCAGAAAACTGTGTGATGAGGCGCTTGTATTCCGCATGGCGTCCGTCTGCATTCCGAGCAGCTATGTGAAGCGCGCCAGGGAAAGTTTCCCCGCGCTGAATATCTGCACGGTCGTCGGATTCCCGTTTGGCAATGCCAGCACGGAGGCCAAGCTGGCCGAGACACAGCAGGCGCTCGCGGACGGAGCCAATGAGATCGACATGATGATCAATCTCGGCTGGGTGAGGGACAAGGAGTTTAAAAAGGTCACCGAGGAGATCCGTTCCCTCAGAGAACTGGTCGGGAAGGATCATATATTAAAAGTGATTCTTGAGACATGTTATCTTGACTACGATGAGAAATACATGCTCTGCCGCTGCGCCACCAAAGCGCGCGCCGATTATATCAAGACCTCGACCGGCTTCGGTACCGCCGGCGCGACCCTGGAGGATGTGCAGATGATGCGGAGAACCGCGGATCCCGGCGTACAGATCAAGGCATCGGGCGGCATTCGCACAAAAGCGGAGATGGAAGCGTACATCAACGCGGGCTGTAAGCGGATCGGGACGAGCAGAGCGATCGAGATTCTGACCAGAGAGGATGACGAGTGACGATGGATACGGAGAATCTGATTCAGGCCGCGGATCAGGCGAGACAGAAAGCATATGCGCCCTACTCCGGGTTCCGTGTCGGAGCGGCGCTTTTGTGCAGGGATGGTCGCGTGTTTACGGGATGTAATATCGAAAACGCTTCTTATCCGGTATCAAACTGCGCGGAGCGGACTGCCCTTTTTGCGGCTGTTTCGGAAGGATACCGGGAGTTTGAAGCGATCGCGGTGATCAGCGACAGCGCGGATTTTACATCGCCCTGCGGCGTCTGCCGTCAGGCGCTCTCGGAGTTCTGCGGACCGGATTTTACCGTATTCATGTGTAACAGCAGTCTGGCATACAGACAAACGACTCTGAGCGCATTATTACCGTTTGCTTTTTCTTTGTAAATGTTGTATTATCTTTATAGATGAGTGTAGTCAAATGACAGACTTGCGATGTGTCCGCACAGATGAGGGACTGGATATTTGATGATACGCCGGAACAATAATTTTATCAGGAGGAAATGAAATGTCAACAAAAGCCTATTATCCGATCTCAGAGATCGGAGCCGGAAAAGTCGGTTTTTCCAGGACCAGAGCCATTATCGAGGGAGCCTTTTACGGGAACAATGTCGTAAAAGTAAATACCTTAAAGGAAGCGTATAACCTCGCTAAAGAATCGCCCGGTACGATCGTGACGGATATGCCGGTCAAGGACGGAGAGACCTTCGGCCTGGAGAAGGACGCGAAAGTCCTGTTATTTAACGACGGCGCGGTGACCGGCCGCTACGCGGCGGCCCGCAGGATCAAGGGCGAGCCCGGCGTGGATGCGGCAAAGCTGGATAAGGTCGTGATGGACGCTGTTTACGAGAGCCGTTGGAAGATTCTGTATCACGCGGAGTGCTTTATCGGCCTGGATCCGGAGTTTATGGTGAAAGCGCACCTTCTGATTCCGGAAGGCGAGGAAAACCTTCTTTACAACTGGATGCTGAATTTCCAGTATATGTCCGATGAGTATGTGAAGATGTACAAGACTTCAAAGCCCATCGCGGACGGCAAAGAGCCGGACATCTACATTTTCTCCGATCCTCAGTGGGCGCCTCATGACGCGCCGGATGTGGATTACAGCTGCCTGAGCGATCCGCTGACCCTGTGCTATTTTGATACGGATCAGAACTGTGCCGCCATCCTCGGCATGAGATATTTCGGCGAACACAAAAAGGGCACGCTGACGATGGCCTGGGCTCTGGCCAACCGCAATGGTTACGCATCCTGTCACGGCGGACAGAAGGAGTACTCTCTGGATGGCGGAAAGAAGTTCGTCGCCTCTGTTTACGGACTGTCAGGCTCCGGCAAGTCCACGCTGACCCATGCAAAGCACAATGGCAAATACGACGCGTTCGGCGGCATCAAGGTGCTTCACGACGACGCGTTTATCATCAATACCGACACCTGCGCTTCCATCGCGCTGGAGCCGACCTATTTTGACAAGACCGCGGACTATCCGACCGGCTGCCCGGACAACGAATATCTTCTGACGGTGCAGAACTGCTCCGCCACGCTGGATGAGAACGGCAAGATTCAGCTGGTGACCGAGGACATCCGCAACGGAAACGGACGCGCGATCAAATCAAAGCTGTGGAGCCCGAACCGTGTCGACCGGATTGACTCTCCGGTAAACGCGATTTTCTGGATCATGAAGGATCCGGCCATCCCGCCGGTCGTCCGGTTAAAGGGAGCCGCCCTGGCATCTGTCATGGGAGCTACGCTGGCGACCAAGACATCCACCGCTGAGCGTGTGGCGGCCGGGACCGACCTGAATGCGCTCCGGATTGTTCCCTACGCGAACCCGTTCCGTACCTACCCGCTTGTGAACGATTATGAGAAGTTTAAAAAGCTGGTGCAGGAGAAGGACGTTGACTGCTATATCGTAAACACCGGCGATTTCATGGGTACCAAGTGCAAACCGGCGGATACCCTCGGCATCCTCGAGACGATCGTCGAGGGCAAAGCCCAGTTTGAGCAGTGGGGACCGTTTACGGATATCGAGATCATGTATGACTGGTCCGGAAAGACCGCTGATTTCAAGCCGGATCTCACCGACCGTGATTATGTCGCCGCACTTCAGGCAGCCATGCAGAACCGTGTGAATGCGGTTGAGAGATTTGCTGTTGATAAGGAGGGCTATGACAAACTTCCGGATGAGGCGCTGGATGCGTTAAAGAAGATCGTAGAGGAAGCGGGCACATTATAAAATATATTTTGCACGATTATCTGGAATTATTTGACTGTAATATTCTATTGTAATTGTGCGCATAGTAGAGTATAATAAGAGCATCAGACAGGACACAATTTCCTGGGGTGTACGAGAGCCTTGCTATTTTGAACCTACATTTACGTTTATGGGACTCCTACATTGTATTTCGGATGTCAGGCCGCCTCGTATCAGTGGAAGGCAGAAGACGTATTGCGGACACCCACCTGGCTTTTTTGCTAGGCGTCAAAATTGCGGGTACGGCACTCTGGGAATTGCGAAAGAAAAGCGGATCGTGAGATACACCGGATGATGTGACAGGCACAAAGGATGACTGATTGCAAAAGAGGAATCCTGCGATACAGAAGATAAGGGAAGCTGCGTAGAGCAGCTTCCTTTTTTCGTGCCCGATTGCAGAAGCATGTAAGGAACTTTTAAGAAACTCCTTAGAACATTTACAGTGAGGAACCTGTGGTATGAAGAAATCACCCTTTCACACTTTGTACGATATCAGAAAAAGAAATCGATTCAGATTGTTGCTGCTGCTGGCGGCCTGTCTCTTTCTGAGCCTTGAGATCGGATGGCTCACACAGAAGAACAGGGCGGCGGTCTCTTCTGAAGCGGAGGAGGAGCGGGTTCTGTCCGCAGAGCTGGCCGGTTATCTGCAGATCATCCCCTTTTCGCCGGCAGAAACCAGAGCCTGGCTCCTTCCCTCGATGGGGACGTATCTGACAGGCTCTGACGTGGACGAAATACTGTCCTTTCTGGAACTGGACTCCTTTGCCGAAACCCTGCATGAGCAGATCCCGTATGAGGTGGAAGAAGAGATCACCCGCCGAAAATGGTGCCTGCTGTATGAAAATCTGATCGAGTATCTCGGTCTGTCCGACGAGGTGAACATCATATCCATCCGGTATCTGGGCATGGTGCCCGGAGAATCGAGGGTCATGACAGACAGTGGGAATTATGACTGCGACGCGGACAGCATTGCTTTTACATATGGTGAGATCTATGAGGTATATATCTGTGGCAATATCCTGCTCGGAATAAAAACGGATACAGATGAGACAGGGACAGAAACGGGGGAGGCAGAGGAGCAGGATCTGTCTGCGGAACCTGTGGTTCCGGAAACCGTGCGCGTTTTGCTGACGCAGGACAACCATCAGGCCGTCTACCGGACAACTGTGATCTTAAAGGGCAGTACCGCGCTCCATCTCTCCGACGGGGACAGGGAATACGCGGTAAATGCTGACGCGGCGGTGAACTGCACGGATCTGATGGAACAGTGGGAGTCGGAACAGCTCACGGTGGAGGCGGAGGAGGGCGGACGTATCTGTATCGCAAATGCGGAGGGGAGCGCTGTTTCTTCCTATTATAGAGGCAGGCTGTATCTTTACCAAAACGACAGCGGCGTCTGGATTGTGAACGAGCTGGGGCTGGAAGAATATCTTTACGGCGTCGTGCCGGGGGAGATGCCGGAAAGCTTTGCGGCGGAGGCGCTGCAGGCACAGGCTGTCTGTGCGCGCACCTATGTCTGCCGGAAGACGGCGGCGGGAAGCTATACGGCCTTTCAGGCGGACGTCAATGATACGACGGACTGTCAGGTATATCTCCCTTCCAAAGAAAACGAAGCGGCCATTCAGGCCGTGGACGCCACGGCCGGTCAGGTTCTCGCTTATCAGGGAATGCTGGCCTCCGTCTATTATTTTTCCACTTCCTGCGGCTATACCTCCGGATCGGAGGTGTGGCAGTCAGACGCCGTCGATTATCTGACCGGCGTTTCCATGCTGACAGAGGCGTGGGACGGCGCCGATTTTGATGCCTTTCTGCGGGATACGGAGGTTGCCGCCTATGATGCCGGGAGCAGATATTTTCGCTGGACCGCCGATCTGTCCCCGCTGTCCGGACAGGAGGCGTTAAAGCAGGCGATCTCGGAGGAGCTGGCAAAGAGTACAGGGAAGATCGCGGTTACAGACACCGGCGGAGCGTCTGCATCGGATACTGACGAAGCGTCTGCATCGGTTACCGGCGGAGCATATGCATCGGACACTGACGAAGCGTCAGTAACAGATACCGGCGGAGCGGTCGCTGCAGATACCGCGTTGCTTGGAGATTACGAGAATATGACGGTTTTACAGAGAAACGAGTCGGGGACAGTGACTGATCTGCAGATTCAGTTTACCGACGCATCCGTTCATATTTATCATGAAAATACCATTCGAACCATTCTCGGTGCTGTGATGACCGGTCTGACGGATAAAAACGGAGATTTGGTTTATACTTTCAGTATACTGCCAAGCGCAGCGATTTCGATTGAATCGTCCGGGGACGGTACCTGCCGGGTATACGGCGGCGGACTGGGACATGGCATCGGGATGAGCCAGTATGGGGCAAACGGCATGGCGGAGGCCGGGAAAACCTGCGAGGAGATTCTGCAGATATTTTTTCCGGGGACGGAGATCATAAGCAGCTCATAAAAATTTCTCTGATGCGGCTTTCAAATGTGTGGGTATGGAACGGGCTGCATGTTTGAAAGAAAATTAAATTTTTCTTGCCATATGGTATAAAACATGATATTGTCAGAAAAGTATGTTTGCTGAGATATTTCGGGAGTAAACTCCCATGTGCTGCATTCGCAGCGCGTCAACATCTATGAAAGTCAGTTGAAGGAATTGATATGAAACAGAGCGTATTAATTATCATGAAAAAAATAAAAGAGGATAATATCGGCGCATACGCCGCGCAGGCGGCTCTGTTTCTGATCATGTCCATCATTCCGTTTCTGCTGGTATTGATTTCTCTGATCCGTTATACGCCGGTCTCTGAGTCGCTGATCCTGACCGGGATCGAGCTGATCAGCCCCGGATATGTCTCATCTACCGTGATCACCGTTGTGGACGAGGTCTATCACAATACCGGCGGTGTGCTGTTTGTCTCGCTGATCTTTGCCGTGTACTCCGCCGCGAAGACGATACAGAGCCTCCGTTACGGACTGAACATTGTATATGAAATAGAAGAGACCAGAAACTGGTTTGTACTGCGGCTGCGGGCCATGATAGAGACTCTCGGCCTGATCCTTGCGGTTCTTCTTCTGATGGTTCTTTTAATGTTCGGACAGGCCATTCAGGAATTACTGGCAGCATATGCGCCCTTTGTCGCGGTTGTGACAGCCGTGATCCTGAAGCTGCGCCTGCTGATCCTGTTTTTTGTCATGACGGTGATCTTTGCGGTTATATATAAAGAAATTCCGAATCGGAAAGCATCGTTCCGCAGCCAGCTCATCGGAGCGTTCGGCTGCTCCGCGGCCTGGTATGTCTTCACCTTCGGCGTATCCATTTATATCAATTACTTCAACGGATTTTCCTTTTACGGGAGCATGACATCCATCGTCCTTCTCATGTTCTGGCTCTACTTTGCCATGTATATTTTTCTGGTGTGCGGCGCAATCAACTCGTCCCTTGAGGTGATACTGAAGGAATTAAAGAACAACTTTAAAAAGAAGAGGGACGAGAACAGGGAGAGCCGTGGGAAATAAGAAAAGAAACCGCAACGTTTTCGGCCTGACCGGTAATATAAGAAATTCAGACGGAAAGTTTGATATGTGGGTTGTTTTGTGGTAAGATACCAGACAAACAGGTTATTCTGATGTGAGATTGGAGGTGGGCGGTGTGGGGAAATTAAGGATGCCGATTGGCGTTGATGATTTTGAAAAGCTGCGCACGAATCATTTTTATTACGTAGATAAGACCGGCATGATAAAGGAGCTTCTTGAGAATTGGGGAGAAGTGAACCTTTTCACACGTCCGCGCCGCTTTGGCAAAAGTATAAATATGAGCATGCTCAAATATTTCTTTGAAATCGGCACAGACGAGAGCCTGTTTGAAGGTCTGGCGATTTCAGGGGAAACAGCACTGTGTGAGGAATATATGGGGCAGTACCCTGTGATTTCGATATCTTTGAAGCAGGTCAGCGGAATTTCTTTTGAGAAAGCGCAGCAGCAATTGTGGAGTTCAGTTGCCGAGGCAGCTGAGCAGCTTGACTATTTGCAGGAAAGTAAAAAGCTAAATGTCCGCGATAAGAAAAAAATATATGACTTGAGCGAGGGAAAAGGGAACCTGCAGGAAAGTTTGAGACTAATGTCCAGAATGCTGTACAGACATTACGGAAAAAAAGTCATTATCCTGATAGATGAGTATGACGCCCCGCTTCAGAAAGCATATGAAAATAAGTACTATGATGATATGGTTGATCTCATCCGCCAGATTTTCGGATATGCTTTAAAATCGAATGATTCATTGTTTTTCAGCGTGCTGACTGGGTGTATGAGGATATCAAAGGAGAGTATTTTCTCTGACCTCAACAATCCAAAAATTCATTCTGTCAATGACGAACGCTTTGATGAATGGTTTGGGTTCACAGATGAGGAAACCGTTCGAATGCTGCAATACCTCGGATTGACTGAACACTATGAGGCTACGAAGGAATGGTATGACGGCTATCGTTTTGGTGGTCAGGATGTGTATTGCCCCTGGGATGTGATTAACTGGTGCGATCAGCTTTTGAACACATCGGATCGTATCCCGCAGAATTTCTGGGTAAACTCCGGTTCGACGGACATTATCCGTCAGTTTGCTGAACAGGCGGACAGCATGACCCGTGACCAGATAGGCGCTTTGATCGAAGGCCGGACTGTCCGTAAGAAGCTTGTGCAGGATCTGACATACAGAGATATGATGGAACAGTCGGATCATATATGGAGTATTCTGTATACATCGGGTTATCTGACCCATCGGGTAAGGTATGAGGATGGAAGCTGCGACCTGTGCATTCCGAATCGTGAAGTAAAGAACATTTTTATAACGAAGATTGATTCATGGTTTACTTCAAAAGTTCTCGAAGATGAAGACGGACTGAAAGAGTTCTTTACGGCTTTTACGTCAGGAAATGCGGAGGCTCTGGAAGACTGTTTGAATTATCTCCTTGCCGAATCCGTCAGCTATCTGGACGGCGGGAATTACGAGGATAAAGAAACCTTCTATCACGGTCTGCTGCTTGGAATGCTCAGCAACAGAAAAGGCTGGGAAATCAAATCCGAGCGCGAGGCAGGCCATGGCAGGGCGGATATAACAGCGTTCAGTCTTCGCAAAAAGGAAGCATATATTATTGAGGTTAAATATTCAAAAGATAATGAGAAGATGGCGGCGGATGCACAGGAAGCGATTGACCAGATTAACAGGCTTCGATATGATCAGTATTTCAGCCGGCGGTCACCGAAGAGTATCAGACATTACGGAATTGCGTTCTGCCTGAAACAGTGCAGGGTTTTGACAGAGTAAACGGAATCTCCCGGTGTTTTTCGTTGCCGGAATGAGATGTTTTTTCTTGACATCATAAATCACATATGGTAGGATACAAAAGATGCCGCACAGTGAGGTATAAGTCTGCGCATTTTCAGAGAGGAGCAGCCGGATGTTTGCTTCGATTATTTCTCTGTTTTACATGGAGAGGTTCGGGTTCATCTGCTGAATCTCTGATGATGGAAGAAGCAGCACCGAAGCTGGCGAGTAATGATAATAGGAGGTGCCATATGTACGCAATTATAGCAACAGGTGGTAAGCAGTACAAAGTATCCGAGGGCGATATCATTACCATTGAGAAGCTTGGCAGGGAAGCCGGAGAGACCGTTTCCTTTGACCAGGTTTTAGCCGTCAGCGATGAGACGCTGAAGGTCGGGAATCCCACCCTGGACGGCGCTACCGTGGATGCGACCGTCGTCGCAAACGGACGCGCGAAAAAGGTGATCGTTTACAAGTACAAGAGAAAAACCGGTTACCATAAGAAAAACGGACACAGACAGTATATTACCAAAGTCAAGATCGACAAGATCAACGCATAGGCCGGTCGCGATGGTAAGGGTTACTTTTTTCCAGAACAGAGAGCAGCAGCTGGTCGGATTTGACTGTGCCGGGCATGCGGATTACACGGAGGAGAACGACGTCGTCTGCGCCGCGGTTTCCGCGCTGGTGATCACCTGCATCAATTCCGTCGAGGTGCTTACGGGCGAGCTTTTCACCTGTGACACCGATGAGGAGGATGGAATGATCTCTTTCCGGCTGCAGGACGGCAGCGGCAGCGGAGCGCAGCTTCTGCTGCAGTCGCTGGCTCTGGGTCTGGAGGAAATGGAAGATAACTACGAGGAATATCTGGATTTGACCTTTGAGGAGGTGACATGACATGTTGAATATGAATCTTCAGTTTTTTGCTCATAAGAAGGGTGTCGGTTCCACAAAGAACGGCCGTGATTCCCATTCCAAGAGACTGGGAGCCAAGAGAGCAGACGGACAGTTTGTGAAAGCAGGCAATATTTTATACAGCCAGCGCGGCACAAAGATTCACCCGGGTACGAACGTAGGAAGAGGCAAGGACGACACACTGTATTCTCT